>JAJECD010000134.1 GCA_022822215.1 Candidatus Poribacteria bacterium
AAGTTTGGAAGACTCCAAAGCGTCGTACATTATTATAAAGTTCCCTCTTACTGACAGCCGATAGCCATTAAACAAGTTCAAACTGCACATCTGGGGTGGTGTGCAGATATTTTACTAATATGGCATCCTTATCTTCGATATAAAGCCATCCGGATTCGACATCTTCAAGTGTTTGCACAGTGGGAACCTCGGTTTCTACGTGTTTTTCTGCGACATTGCTGGATTCAGCGTTGCCCGAGGGTGCTTTTACATCATTTGTTGCATCGTCCTCCGAAGGTGCTGTAAGCTGATAACGTGCGCGAACGCCCTGTGGGGTGCGTCCGTAGCCGGTGATAAGTGTATAACTTGCTTCGTTTTCGGCATAACTAAGTTGCCAGTTCAGTTGCCCTTGATCGGTTCGGGTGAGTGCGTCTATCTTTGCGCCTGAACTCAGATGTATTTCACCGGAGATCAGGGTTTTAATACCGGGATCAAGCCCCCGAAGCCTGTAGATGTTCGCCATAATATCTTCAGGGTTCAGATGGGGTCCCTTGCCTTCGGTACAGAAGCCGTAGAATCCATCAGGATAGGTGCCTTTGAGTTCACCATCTTCCCATTGTTGATACATTGCGCTGATCGTAATGCCTTCAGCGATTTGGGCCCACCGTTCATCTTTCGTATGTTGGTTCAGATGTTGCAAATGATAGGCAAGGACCAAGCCGTTCCATTGAACAGGCACACCAAACCAGGGATGGGTGTGGAAACTTGTACCAAAGACGGGGATTGAAGCGAATTGCATGCCGGGTCGGTCAGGGAGATGCCAATGATACAGGAAGGGCAATGCTGTTTCTGCCCAGTAAGTGGCACGCTTGAGGTATTCTTTTTTCCGAGTGAGTTCATGAGCCTCAATATAAGCCCCGACTGCATGCGCTGCCGCGAGAACGTCCGGTTGATACATCGGGCATTCCCACATTTGCGCCCCGCGTGGCACAGAAAATTGCTTCATAAATTCGAGTGCCTTCAGCCCAGCCTCTCGTGATGCGGTGTTGCCGGTAATTCGGGCGTGTTTGAGGAGTAAAAGTGCCGATTCAGCGCAGGTTCCGATCACTGCTTCACCCGCCTTTCCGAGGGAGGTTGTTTTTGGGTTTGTCGGTTGCCACCGCCAACTTCCATCGGGTGCTTGTGTACTGATCCGCTGCTGCGTCTCCTCCTGCATGTAGGTGAGTGCAGCGTCGATATTACCGATATAAAACGGGAATTCCCACCTCAAGATATGGCAGGAACCTCGTGCTGCCAGTCCTGCTTTACCAGATTCTGTTATGGTATTCTTAGCGATCTCTAACGCCCGTTCTTTCACCTGTTCATCTTTGGTGGCGAGGTAATCGTACCAGAGTAACGTTCCGAAACCCGGTTCGTTGTGCGCTGCCCAATCCACACAGTGACGAGATTTTCGCGTGTTTTCGTCCCATGTGGTCTGCATAAACCCGTGTCGTGAAAGGAGGAGTTCTTCTTCATCGCTACGCGGCGGTTCAAGCGGTTCTGGGGTTCCGTAAGCATCCGTCCAGTGTGTTACGGCATCTAAAATAGAGGCGTTTCCGTTGACGATAATTTGGCTTTTGATGGAGAGTGGACGTGCTGGAGTCAGTGGATATGGCGTAGAAGCCTCTGTCTCATTTTCCTGAACCCATTCTGGTATGGTTGGCAGAAACAGTCCGAACGCGTGGTTCTTCTGGTGATGATACCAGTTGGGTGAGGCGAATATTGCCGAAAGCATCTGGTTTTCACCGTCCCAAGTATCAAGCGGGTTCCAGATGATACCGACAACTGATTTTTGTATCTCTACTGCCATAACGGGGATTGTGATTTTATACGGATGCGGGACCAGACGGTTATCAAGGGGTGGGGCTGCATCACGTGCACTTGAGGAACGTTCCTCATTTTCCAAGAATTCAAGTCCTGGAAACAGCGCCGCCGTTTTCTTTTCTGGGTTGCGCCCACATCCGGCGTAAAGCATCGGGCCCTGGAAGGCGAGGAGTGCCCTGTCTCCGTCGATTTGCAATCGGTATTCCGTTTTAACTCGGGTCGCATCTTCGTTCAGGGCCCACCGCATCTCATAATCCCATTGTACACCGTCTGCATCTGTGTTTGTGCCGCTTAATTGAATAATGGACTCGTCTTTGTTACCAGCAAGTTGGTATTTTGTCGGAACGAGTTGAAGGGTCTGACGGTTTTCTGCTGCGTCGAGGTAGGTAACTTCAGAGAGTGCCGGACTGGTCGCAACCCGTTGGTAATTGCCGCCTTTTGCGACAAAGAGGGCGTAGTATTCAAATCCACTTTCAGCATTCTGGTTGGAAGTGGCAGGCGGAGTGCTACGGACAAAAACGATACGGAGGTGTTTATTCCCCATCACGACGCTGCCGTCTTGCGGATGCGCGTGGAGTTCCTTTGTTACTTTGGTCGTGAGTTTGGGTTGCGGAGAAAGCACGCTAACACTCTCTCGAGCTGTTTGACGTTCTTCACCGGCTGAGGTTTGGCATTTCAGGGAAACTGAGAAAGAGATCGCGGTTGGATGTGAAAAACGGCGAGCGATCCAGAAGACAGAGGTCTCTTCACCGGGTTCAACCGCTTTGATCGTTTGTCTCGGTCTACCACGCCTTAACTTCACGCCGTTGATGGCGATTCGGACCGTATCGGCTTTGCCTAATGGGGCACTACCACTATTCCGTACGATACATTGTATCTCAAAGTCTTCACCTACTGAGACGACTGCGGCTGTTGGTCCTACATTTACAATTTCGAGCCTTGGCTGTGCTGCGTAAAGTGCTATTTTGAGGGGGCGTTCTTTTAGACCGAGGGTTTCGATACAAATCTCTGTTAGTGCCGATGCACCTATTGCGGTAGGCTGGTTAAACGCCAGTATCTCTCTTTTTTCATCGTCTAAGTATACAATGGCGATACCACACCGGAGTTCCGGTTCAGCGTCTCTTCTCGCTTTTCGGAGAGGGGTTTCTTTGAGTTTATGTAACTGCGGTTTGCCCCACAATGCCCACGCGTAGTTGCTATTGCCGGGGACGTTACATTCCGTCGAGAATGAGAGGACAATCTCTTTACCGGCATAGCCTGTGAGGTCAATGCCCTCTTCCTGCCAGCGGCATTCGGTTACGACTGATTCAAAACATCTTTTCGGTGCAGCCGATTCATCTGTATGAGAAATTTCGATAGCGAACTTTACACCACCAGGTTGCCGCTCCGTATCGTCAAACACGATGCCGTCTCTTAAACCGAGGGAAAAGTGAAGAAGTAGTTTGTCATTGCTATCAACATCAGGGAGCGAGATGGTATAGTCAATTTTAGCGACTTCTGTTGGTGTTGGATGTTCAAAAATCGCAGGTTGTGTGACACCGCCTGACGAGTCTCTACCATTGGCAGATGCTTGTTCTGTTCCGGAGATAGTGCTCTGTTCAAACATCTCCACGAAGTCGTAAATCTCCTCAACAATACCGAGGTCTACCGGTATAGGTTCATGGACTTCTTCCGTCTCGACCTCAGTATCGCCGCTCTCATCAGTTTCTTGTGTTGCGGTTTCTGTGGCCTGCGGATCAGTCTCACTTTCTTCAGTGAATAGGACAATTTCCACAGGCGATTCTGTCTCGTCTTCAGGGACGGGGTCAGTAGGTTCTGAGGGTTGCGACGTATCGTTACCTTCAGCAGACGCGGAATCCATAATCTCATCAGCGGGTACATCGTCTACGCTTAATTCAACCGGAACGTTGCCCTCGTTTGCTTCGGTATCTGCGTCCAGCGGGATCGGATCGCTATCTGGATGTGTTTGGGGATTCTCATCTGCAGCGACAGACGAGGCATCAGTATCAGTCGTAGATGCTGCTGTCGTTTCAGCGTCATCTACGGAACTGTCGTCAGTTGTGAATTCTAATTCCGTTTGGGATGCGTCGCCATCTTGTGCATCGGTAGGTTGATCAATTTCTTCTTCTGTTTTTCCGATGCAGGTGGCTAAAAACTGTTGAAAACCGGTGAGCATTTTTTAATTATTCCTTGCGGTTCAGTAAGCTGGGTGTTTTTGCTTGGGTATTTCCCCAGGGATTTGATGTGCCTTTCCGTATATCTGAAGAAACACCCCACGGAATGCCACACGCGCATTCCGTGTTGATTCGCAAAAACCCTTCCACTTCGTTTCAGGCTAAGTGCTTTGGCTTACGACCGGCTCCATTCTTGTTTCTTACGTTTCATCTCATCGTTGAGCACAACCTCTACTGAAGGGGTCAGGGCGGAAGCTTCAATCTGCCATGCCCCGGATTCGTCTTTCAACACGGGTTTGCGTTGTGCGACAGGTAAGATGCCGAAGGGTGCATGCGGTTCGATTTGATACCAATATGCGACGGAGGATGTTTCATTGCGAAGATGATTACCGTGTCCATGCTCTATGGTAACTCGAATTTCCTTCTCGAAACGGACAGGATTTTCGAGATGATAGACATAAGAGGTCTGGTAGCCATCGGTGTTATTTTCGTAGATAGAGGATCCGTTGTGTGCGAAGGCGTTCTCTTGCATGCCCCATGCTTGGTTCAGATAGTCTTCCGAACCGGTACCGTGCAGATCGGGGGGCCATTTGTAGCCATCTACCCAGATCATGTCATCACCTTCACCCCACCACGTACCTTGGAAATTGGTAATTGAGAGGTTACAACCGATATAGTGGCCTGTGCCTTCGGCGGATAGGATGAGATAATTGGTATCCCACGCGAGCCGTTCTGTATTGATGATATCGGCTTCGGGGGTGTTCACAGTAATTTCGTGTCCCCATCCGTCACACGGGTTTTCGCGATGGAATTGTGCGTGAAAGTAAGCGACATCGTCGCCGTGTGAATCCGAGTACTGCTCATAGTCGATGTAGAAGTATTGACGGTGTGGTGTATCACCTTCGTTGACGAGTTCGATGCGTGCGCTGCTGTTAAAGGGCATCTGCACGTAGCTATTGAGTGCGCAGCCTGTATTGAACTGATTGTTTTGGTTTGTGGAAGCGGAGAACAACATGGAATCGTACGAATTGACGATTTCATTGCCGAGTCCAAAGAAGTCGCCTAATGGACAGAGGACACTCGGGTGTTCTTCATCGTCCCAAAACATTCGGATCAGGACATTTCGATAGCCATTGGGTTGGGTCATCCAGATGTGGTTAATACATCCGGGACCTTTAAGGTCTGCGATAACGCGGGTTTCGCCGGGAGCGACATCCCATGCGTCATTATTTCTGCCTGTGATATCCCAGGAGGAGGCGCGTAAGGAGCGTGCTTTTTTTACACGCGTCAACGATGACAATAATCCATCAACATAACTCATTCAAGTTTTTCCCTTATTAAAATCGAGGATGTAAATAAATAACCCTTATTAGTATTATACCATATACGTGTGGAGAATCAACACTTTTTGATGTTTTGTGCTTTGGAGTACAATAAAGCGAGGCCGGGTCGATTATCCTACACCCCGATGGTGGCTTGCATCTTTTCCAATCCAATCCGTGCGACTTCGGCTGGATCTTGCTCCCAATAGCTTGGGTTGAATAACTCCAGCGAGATAACACCTGTGTATCCTGCGTCCGTCACGATGGAAATCATCTGTCCGAGATCAAGAATACCGTCCCCAGGATAAACCCTGTCTGCATCCGATTGCTCCGCACGTGCGGGTTGTGCAGGTGCGTCGTTAAAGTGGAAGACTGCGATTTTCTCGCCCGGAATCCCCTTCATGTCCTCTATTTCACCACCACCGCGATAGATATGGAACGGATCAAGGACAATCGTGCTGTCGGGGTGATCTGCCACTTCCATCACTTCCCAAGCGTGTTTGACTTGATTGACCCCATCAACGAAACCGAGGAATTCCATGGCGGGTTTAACACCGAATTCGCGTCCGAGTTCAAGGAGTTCACGGTAGTTCTTGCCACCTAACTGCAAATCGGCTACCTCCCGTGGCGGACTTGAGATGATGTAAGTTGAGCCGACAGCAGCGGCTTGTGCCATCCGTCGTTTTGCCTCTTCAATCGCTTCTTGGTGTTCCGCGCCTGTGGTATTGAGCCAACCGTGTAAGGCGATGACAGTCGGCACCGAAAGCCCATAGTCATCGAGTGCTTTTTTCACATCAGCGAGCGAACCACCTTGCTCCTCATAAGCCGTTAAATCGTCGTTCCATAACTCAATTGCTGAATAGCCGGTTTCGGCAGCGATCCGAATCTTATCCATTAACCCAGCAGGACGTATTGTACTGGTATTTAAGCCTAACTGAAATTGTGTCATTTTTTCTTAAATTATATCTCAGCGTTGCCTCCGTTGTCGGCAACGATCTAAGATTAATGAGAAACCTCTTTTAGGTTACGAAAGGTTTGTTAACAATTGAAATACTGCAAGGACAACGGACGCAGCAGCTCAGATTAAATCGTTAAAAGACCTATTTGTCCATCAAACTGCTAATGAATCTGACATCTATACGCGCAAGATCGACAACAGTATCCACGGGTTCTCCACTATATTCGCTGTGAAAACTCACGGGACCTGAAAAGTCGATGGTTTGTAACGTATTCACTGCTGTTTCCCAATCAACGAAACCTTTGCCCATTCGGACGACTCTCCCACCCCTCATACCGGGGGAACGTGCCAAGTCCTTGAATGCCATAACAGCAAGATGCGATTTGACGATATCAAGTGCCATGTTGATCGGTTCACCGACAATCGACAGATGTCCTGTATCGGCAAAAACGCCAACGTGTTGCGGGTCGAACCCTTTTACAAGGTTCATCACTGCACATGAGTTCAGTCCCATAGAGGTTCCAGAATGGTTATGGATACAGGTCCGGGGTCCGTATTGTGCGGAGAGTTTGGCGAATCCTTCGAGTTGTGTTCGGATAAAATCGACCTGTGCCCAGTAACCACCATCTTCTGCGTGCCAGTGCCAATATCCCAATTTGATATTTTCGACACCGGCTTCACCGGCGGCGGCATAGACACGACGCGTCTCTTCCTGTGTTGGATCGAGAAAATCGCCGGGCGTTGTGACAAGTGGAATGGACAAACCTGCATCAGCGAATTGCTTTGCAGCAGCGGGGAGTGCCTCAGTGGCGTTTTCTGGATTCACCGGATAGCCGGGGCGGACACATAAATCAGCACCGCTTACGCCGACGGATTGCAGTGCCGTAATAATATCTGGAATTTCTAAACCTTCCAGATGTTTTGTGAACATAATAAATTTCATTTTTTAATTTATAGGCTCCTGGGCTGCCCTCCATTACATTACGGGCAGGTTTTCAGTTACATCAAGAACAATTAAGGAACTGAGCAGTCTGCTAAAAATTTAATCCAGTCTCTTCCATCGGATTACGGCATAGCGAAACGGCCCCATTACTTTACCAATCGACGACGGAACCGTCATCGGGGTGATAGGTTATTGGGTTCTGCCAATCGTGGTCGATTTTATCTTCGAGTGCGTCTTCATCGAGTTCTATGCCGAGTCCGGGACCCGTTGGAAGTTCAACGAATCCGTCTTTGAAAACGAACGGGTTCTTAAGGTAGCCTTCACCAAGGGTCGTATGTTCCTGCATCAGAAAGTTCGGTATAGAGGCATCTAACTGGATACACGCCGCTAAGGAAATGGGACCCAACGGGTTGTGCGGTGCGATGCCCCCGTAATAGGCTTCTGCCATACCTGCGATGATTCGCACTTCATTGATGCCACCGGCGTGACAGAGATCGGGCTGAAGGATAGATGCTGCCTGTTTCTCTAAGATTTCACGGAAACCCCATTTTGTGAACACGCGCTCACCTGTCGCAATCGGAATGTGAGTACTCCGCGCGATTTCGGCGAGGGTGTCCACATTTTGGCACTGGATCGGCTCTTCAATGAACATCGGTTGGTAGGGTTCGAGTGCTTTGATTAAGACCTTTGCGGTCTGTGGACTGACTGCTCCGTGGAAGTCAATCGCGAGATCAACTTCTGTGCCTGCTGCTTCTCGGAGTGCAGCGAAGTGATCCACAGCTCTGTCGATAAACGCTTTGTTTTCGATGATACGTGCCGGTCTACCCCCTGCGGGACCTGTTTTAAAAGCGGTAAATCCTTTGTCGATCCACTCTTTGATTCCCTCCGGATCACCGCCACCTTTATAGAGCCTGATGCGGTCGCGCGTCGGTCCACCGAAGAGTTGATAGACAGGAACGCCAAGCGATTTCCCTGCAAGGTCCCAGAGTGCTTGTTCTACACCGCTTAATGCGCTTGTAAGAATCGGGCCTCCGCGGTAGAATGCATGACGATACATCGCTTGCCAATGGTGTACGACGCGTCTTGGGTCTTGACCGATGAGATAGGGTGCGAGTTCGTCAACGGCTTGTGCACATGTTTTCGCGCGCCCTTCCAGAATCGGTTCGCCGAGGCCGACCAATCCCTCGTCGGTATGGATCTTAAGAAAGAGCCAGCGCGGTTGCACCAGAAATGTCTCTAATTTTGTAATCTTCATCAAGGTCCCTCAAGTTGAATGGTCTTGAAACAAATTGTTTTGTCTATTTTAGTGCTATATTATCATTTTCCCTGAATTTTTTCAACAATTAATATAGGGGGTGTAGATGCTTATAGTTTCAGTTGAATGGTGTTTTGGGGAAATTTCAAGTACACGAAGGAGGCGTTTATAATGAAACGTTCAGATTTTATACAAAGGCTTGTGGATCGGCAATTAATAAATCCATCCATCGGCATAGTGCTTTTTCTCGTTATTGCAGTCTGTCTTTTTCCAGGATGTAGTGACCTTCAACAACCAGTTCTCTCTGTAGTGGCACACGGCACGACACAAGATGGCACGGTGGCGTTTTCGGGGCGCGTTGTGGGATTAGAGGGGGAGGCAGTTGCAGGACTCTCGTTAGCAATTGAACACCTCATGGTTGATGATTATGAGGATGAGGTGGAGTGGAGACAACCGCTAAAGACGGAGACAGATGAGACCGGGGCTTTTTCTTTCAGCGGCATTGCCCCTGGTCAAGCGCAATTGATGTTACCATTTGATATGGATACTGAGAGGCAATTTTACATTGAACCCGAAGATGAGATCCTCTCCATCAAAATAGGGGAGGTAACTTACCATCCCTACCCGTTTGGTGAGCTCATCTTTACGATTACGCCCGGGGTGCACATCCGAAACGTTGAGGTTAAAGTTCGCCCGCGTATGCGGATTCGAGGACGCATCGTTTTTAACGACGGCTCTCCGCTGGCGGATGCCGACATTCGCATAGGTGTCAGGTCAGAGGATTTAGATGGCAGCGGTGGTGGATCTTCAAGTGGCGGTACGCAGACTGATGCCGATGGAAACTTCACGGAGTATGTTAGTGGAGGCGGCCTGTATACCGTTACAGTGGGATATCAAGACCTTTCTGTCACGTCAGAGCCGTTTGTGCTCAATGCCGGGGAACGACGGGAAGATCTCTTGTTGATGTTTGATAGTCCGCCGATTCCGCCCGTGGCGGAAGATGTAGAAACATTTACACCTCCGGCATTCGATCGGAGGGGAGTGTGGGTCGTCAACCCTGAAAATGGGCACGCCTACAAAGAGGTTTATGTTGAGGGACCTGAGGAAGCGAAAGCCTTGGCAGCTGCAGAAAATGCCTATCTCGTCTCTATTAACGACGAGATGGAACAGCGGTGGCTTGAGGGACTTTTCGACCCGGCGCCCTTTTGGATCGGGTTGAGTGATGTTGAAACAGAGGGACAGTGGCAATGGGACAGTGGCGAACCTGTCACATATACGAACTGGAGCCGCAATGAAATCTTTCCCGATGACCTGGATGATACCGAAAAAGATTATGTCGTCAAGATTTTTACGGGAGAGTGGCAAGCTGTTGGCACTGAAAGTCCATTCTGGCGGATTACGCGTCGGGCAATTCTTGAAACAGATGAATTGCCTGCTGATGCACTCACAGCGGAGTAAACGCGGCTGTTAGCGGAAACGGGCGGATTGCCATATCCGCCCATACGGTATTCATCACGACAGTAGATGTCCGCAATACGCGCAAGTCTGTAGTTTGATATCGCCATTAAGTGTTTCGCGTTCGGGGGTTAGATAGGTTTCGTGGTTTGTGATGCAGTTTGTGTTTTTGCATGTATGTGTAGACTGAGTGATGTCTCGTTCTGGGGGTTGTGTTAAGATGAGCTGCTCCAGTCCCATAAGGCTGGCAATCAGTGCCATCCGAATCGGCACGGCATTTGCGGATTGTTCGAAATAAGCGGCGCGAGGGTCGTCGTCTAATTCATAAGCGAGTTCGTTGACGCGAGGGAGTGGGTGCATAATCATCGCGTCCTGTTTGGCATGTTTCATGACTTCTGCGTTCAACAGATAACTGCCACGCACGGCAGCCGCGTCCATATTGGATGGCAGGCGTTCCTCCTGAAGCCGATTGACGTAGATAACATCTAACTGCTCAATCACCTCTGTGACGCTTTCGACCTCAAGCGGTATCTGACCGTAGCGTTGTTCTAATGACGCAAGTATCCACGGCGGCATCTGTAGTGGTTTCGGCGCGATATGGATGAGTTTCCCACCGAACCGCGCGACTGCGAGCGCGAACGAATGTGCCGCTCTACCGAACTGCAAGTCTCCGCAGATACCGACGGTGAGTCCTTCGACCTCCGATTTTCGTCGTATAATGGTATAGAGATCGGCAAGTGCTTGTGTCGGATGCGTGTGGCTGCCGTCGCCACCATTGATGACGGGAATATGTGCATATTGTGCCATGACGCGTGCCGCGCCTGCCCAGTTGTGCCGTACCACAATGATGTCAGCGTAATTCGTCACCATCCGTGCGGTGTCAGCGAGCGTTTCACCTTTAGCGGCGGAAGTCGCGCTTGGATCGGCGAAGCCGAGCGTCCCACCGTTGAGGCGTTCCATCGCACTTTCAAACGAGAGCCGGGTCCGTGTGCTCGGTTCATAAAAGAGCGTTGCGAGGAGTTTGCTCCGACAGATGCCCGCCCATGTTTCCAGTTGTGACTGCATGCCTGATGCGAGTCGAAAAATCTGTTCAATCTCAAAATTCGACAGATCGTCGAGAGTTACCAGATGCCGCATTTTCCTCCTCTGGAGGCGTGTTGTAAATGTGCCTTATTCATCCGTTGAAAAAATATAACCCTTTGCAATAATTATGAATTGACCTTAAGACTCCCAACCAATTCTTTAACCGACTTCATATCTGCCTTCTGGAGATAGTCGCGAATACCTTTCACTACTTCTATTGATGCGTGTGGATTGACGAAGTTCGCTGTCCCTACCGCCACAGCGGACGCACCGGCGATGAAAAATTCCACAGCGTCCCTTGCATTCATAATGCCACCCATCCCGACGATTGGGATAGAGACGCTTTTGTAGACCTCCCAGACCAATCGGAGTGCTACCGGTTTTATCGCAGGACCGGAGAGCCCCCCTGTGACGTTTGCGAGTTCGGGTGTGCGTGTTTCTGCGTTGATCGCCATGCCGAGGAGTGTGTTGATGGCAGAGAGCGCATTCGCACCAGCATCTTCAACGGCGCGTGCAATTACGGTAATATCCGTGACGTTCGGGGAGAGCTTCACCAGTAGCGGTAGATCGGTTATCGCTCGGACTTCTTTGACGAGTTGATGCGCCAGCGTCGCGTCAACACCGAAACTCATACCACCACAATCTAAGTTCGGACAAGAGATGTTGAGTTCTACACCGGCGACACCCTTTGCTGTATTCAGTTTTTGGATCACTATCAGGTATTCTTCGACTGTTTTGCCGCAGACGTTAACAATCACAGAGACATCAAAATCGCGGAGGTAGGGCAACTTTTCCGAAATGAAACCGTCTACGCCGACGTTTTGGAGTCCGATGGCGTTGAGCATACCGGATGGCGTTTCCATGATGCGTTGCATCGGATTGCCGGGCCACGGGACGCTGGTGACACCTTTAACGACAACCGCACCGAGTCGGTTCAAGTCCACGAAATCCGCATATTCACTGCCGTAGCCGAAGGTGCCGGATGCCGTCATGACGGGGTTCCGCATCTCAATCCCACCGATGTTCATGCTGAGTGAGGTTTCAATTTTCTCCATAAAAATAATGATACCAAGTCTGGTTGGGAAAGTCAAGTTTTTTAATGGTTGTTAGTTGTCGGTTATCAGTTGTCAGTTAAGAGGCTCTGATGTAACAATTCACCCGTATCGCCCTACTGACTGCTGAAAGTCGGAAGCCTACCAACTCAAGTAAACAACACGAAAATCGAAAATCAGTCCCAAAATACTAATGATAGAAGCGACGATGACATCGCCAATCACCAAGCCGATAAAAAATGGAATGGAACGCCTATATAACCGAACACCGCCTGTTGAAAGCAGTATCCGTTTAATCGTCCAGCTGATTAAGAGTGGGAACCACAATCCCGTAAAGGTCCACCAACTTGACACGACATAGCCGACGGGGTGTAGGGGCCACTGAATGAACCGCCACCGCAAAAGCAGAAGGCTAACGGCGAAGCCGAATCCACCAGCAGTGTAGAGCATACCGCTGATACTCGTTTCAGTGGGATTATAGAGCCAACCGGCGAGCCTATTGAAAGCGGCGCGGGCATACCACGAACGCGCTTGTTCTAAACCGACTTGGTAGGAGAGATGTAGGTGTCCCCACGCCGCAGAAAGCGCACCTACGAAAATCGCAATTGCCAATACCCAAAGCAGCTGGGTCGGATTGAAACGGGTTTGATGTGCGAGTTTCAGTCCTTCCAGTTGGTGAGGCATGGGATGTGCGCGATAGGAGAGATGGTTCAACCAGAAGAAGAGCGACATCACCGAGAGATTGCGATTGCCAATACGCCGTGTACCGAGTGCGTCCGTCAGGAGCAAATCAGGACCGGCGTTGTAAAGGTCGTGTGCGGGTGGACCGAGTTCGGCACGGATGCGAGTAATTGTTACCGACATCGCGAAATAGAGTACAAAGAATAGGATTGCAAACCAGAGGGACATCCCTGCTTTCAGACAGAACGCCAGAATCAAGATGAATCCGACAAGCACACCGATACCCGCTGTTCTATAGTGCATAGCCTCACCTTCGTCACTGGCAGTACCTGCATATCTACCGAAAATCGTCTGCAGGACGACCTTGATGTGTGCGCGTCCCATCCACACTGTCCAGAGGAAGAGCGCAATCCACACGCCTCGGATTTGTGCCATCTCTCTCGGAAATCCGATAGCACTTCGCCAACCGAACATATCCCCGATAATCCGTTCAAAGTGCCAAAACAGATGAAAAAACCAGCAGGAAAACCCCAAATCAAGTGGGATGAGGAAGCCGACACCGATGGCAAACGGAAAAAAACTGATACGGAAACCGGGGTTGTTCATTGCGCTCCACGGCTTTTCTGCGAGTCGGAATCCGTGATAGAGCGGAATTGTCGGGAAAACAGGATCGATTTGGTGTAAACTATAGACAAGGTTCAGCACAGCAGCGATGCTTAACCCGACAACCATCATCTTTCGGTTGAAAAAGAGGTGGGATGTCGTTGACAGGCGACCTGTGTCTGTAGCCGCTCGTGTGATTTCATAAGGGAGTTGTGCGATCGGATAAGTGAGGCGTTCATGTTCTTGCCACTGTTTGCGTAACAGGACATTAAGGCAGAGCATTGTTACACCGATGACGAGGCAGAAACCTACCCAGATCAACGTCGGTAGCAGCCATGCGTCTATATGTGTCCGCAGATAGAATGTGGATTCGCCTTCATAGAAACCCCGTAATATCTCTTGTTCCCCAACGATGAGCCATTCAGGGAGATGTTGATGAAAGAGTTGTGCCCACTCGTTTTCAGTTGTTGCGTACCAAAAACCGTTACCCATCAACGGCACTAAGACTTGCAGCATATCGCGTCCCGCGAAAACAGAGGCCTGGCAGAGCATCGCATAGATTGTTAGCAATTCACTCTGTGTGAACGCCAGACTCGGGCGCAAGCGACGTAGGATGGCGCTGAATCCGATAAGGACGAGCAACGTGAATAAGACGTTGAAGAGTAGTGCCAGACTGGTGGGTCGGTTGGAGTCCCAAATATAACTCAGATGTAGCACCCAGTAGCTGTTGAATGGGATGAGGAAAATACCAATCAGCGTTGCACGTAGCGTGACGGGACTTTTTGAAGGGTGTTTCATGTCTGTGGATTATCTGTTTTTCAATAGATAAGCAATACTTTTTTCGCAGTTATCAATTATCAGTGTTTGGATGGAAGAATGGAAGGACGGAAGAATAGGTGTCCAACCTTCCAGTTTTCCAATCTTCCATTTAAGTTCTGGCGGTTGACGCCTGTTAAAGAAACTTGGAAGTGAGGGTCAGAGATGGTGATGGCGGTAGTCTTTGGACTCGTTGTTGTAATTATGATATGTGGTGGGATGTTACTTGCGCGTCTGGTAACAGTTGCTAAATCCAAAGGTTCATGGGTGTGGGGTTTCTGCATTCTCATTGTGCTTGTCTGTATTCCACTTTTTCTAATAGGTCTCTGCGCCTGGTTTCTCCACTTTAGCACGATATCACCGAGACTATTTAGTCCGTTTTAAGGCATTTTCGTATTCTACCGGTAAGTCTCTGGTACTGCTAAATATCTTCTTCGGCAGGTTTTGGCGTGTTGTCCGTAGTTTTGCCGGATAAGTAGAGAAACCAGAAGGTGAGTCCAATAGCGATAAGGATCCACAGCA
Organism: Candidatus Poribacteria bacterium; assembly: GCA_022822215.1. GTDB lineage: Bacteria > Poribacteria > WGA-4E > WGA-4E > WGA-3G > WGA-3G. The sequence continues at coordinate 14,707 of JAJECD010000134.1, forward strand.
CCCCCCAAATTTCAGTGGGAATGCCTGTTACCTCTGAAAGCATCCGTGCGTCTGACCGGAGATGGGATCTATCTAAAACATCGCTTTTGATGTCAAGAATCGCGTAAAGGCAGCTCGTCACGCCGATGATACGGAGTATCCAATCGTTGATGACCTCTGAGAGATAAAACCCAATAGCGATTAGCACGACACCAAAACCGATGCCAAACAGATAGGTAAAAGTGCTCTCACCATAGGCGATGGAGATTGCTACCATACCGAGACCGATAAGGATGCTAATCCCTTTATCGAAATGCGTTTTCGCTGCCAGAAGCAGGATAAGACCACCCCACAGCAGGCTGCCGAGATAACCTGCAGTCAACGTCCAAAACCGAGACCCGCCTTGTGTGAGGGCATGCCCGCCCTGATGCGGGTTAATCTGGATTTCGACGATACGTCCACCCGTTGCGATTGCGGCAAGTCCGTGACTCACCTCATGCATGAACACGACGAAGATTTTGATAGGATAAATGAACAATGTGTTCCATAGGAGTCCAATACCTATAAAAATCAGCAGCAGGACAATATAACGTTTGAAAAGTGTTGACATAGTTTTTCTTGCAAAGATGCTACAATTGCTTGTATTTTGATACAGAATTTGCTATAGTATATCACGAGATGTCTGAAATATACAATCCTAAATCTAAATACAGAGGTAGTGTGCTTGCAAAGCACACTTATAGAGTTAAATGAATACGTTCGGTCACCTTTTTCGGATTACGACTTGGGGTGAATCACACGGTGGTGCTGTCGGTGTTGTCGTTGATGGATGCCCACCACAGATTGACCTTGATGTATCCGCAATACAATTTGAGATGAATCGCCGGAAACCTGGGCAGAGCCACCTCACGACCCCGCGTCAAGAGGGGGATGCCGTTGAAATACTTTCCGGTGTCTTTGAAGGCAAGACGCTCGGCACGCCTATCTCTATGCTGGTGTGGAATAAGAACGCCCGTCCGTCAGACTACCAGCACCTGAAGGACCTCTATCGACCTTCACACGCCGATTTTACGTATCAAGAGAAATACGGTATCAGGAACTGGCAAGGCGGTGGTAGAGCGAGCGCACGAGAGACTATCGGACGCGTCGCAGCAGGCGCAATTGCGAAGCAGGTCTTGCGTGAGCATGCTGGAACCGAGACGCTCGCTTATGTGAAACAGATCCATACGCTCGCCGCTGAAGTCGATACGGACACGGTAACGCTTGAACAGATCGAAGCCAGTCCCGTACGCTGTCCTGACCCGATTGTGAGTCCGAAAATGGCGGAACGCATTGATCAGGCGCGGCGCGATCGAGATTCTCTTGGCGGTATCATTGAGTCGGTTGCTCGTAATGTTCCGGTTGGACTCGGTGAACCGGTCTTCGACAAACTCAAGGCAGACTTGGCGAAGGCGATGATGTCTCTACCGGCAACGATGGGTTTCCAGATCGGCTCCGGCTTTGATGGGATCACGATGACGGGTTCTGAACACAACGATCCTTTTTATCTCGAAGAAGGAGACGAAACGGCGCGGGTGCGGACCCGTACAAACAATTCCGGTGGCACACAAGGCGGTATTTCAAACGGCGAGAATATTGTGTTCCAAGTCGCTTTCAAACCGACAGCAACGATTGGTAAGCCCCAACAGACGGTGGATATGCATGGGAATGAGGTGACATTGGAGGCAAGTGGACGGCATGATCCGTGTGTGTTGGTACGTGCACCTGCGATTGTGGAGGCGATGGCGGCACTTGTGCTTACAGACCATCTCCTCCGACATCGTTCTAAATCTTGTTTTTAACTTTCCTGGCGGTTCGTTTAGGTTGTTTGTGTGAATACGTGACTTGGCGTATATCTATGAAGAAACACCCAAGCAAATAAACCCGGCGCGATGCTTGGGACTACGATCTTTTGCCGATGCGGGCAGTACGCAACACGAGAATGTGAGATGCAAAGCGAAAAAATCATATCCACGCACGATATTAAAGAACCGGGGGTTAAAAGGATCTCGCCCGATGAAACATTGGAGACCTGCGCGAGGCGGATTATCGTGAGTTATTTTCAGCAGATGATGTCTTACAAAGAGGGTACCAAAGACGGAACCGATATTGAATTCGTTCACGATATGCGTGTCACCTCTCGCCGTCTACGCGCCGCAATGGACAATTTTGCTGACTGTTTTCGAGAAAAACCGTTCAAAAAACACTACAAAAAGATAAAAGCGATAACCCGGACGATGGGAGCCGTTCGAGATCTGGATGTACTTATCGCCCGTTTTCAAAGAGAAGTGGATACCTTATCTAAGATAGAACAGGCGGATATCCACGGGCTCATTGCACATTTGCGGAATGAACGAGAGAAAGCCCGAAAGCCGATGCTGGCACTCTTTACAGAATTGGAAGCGACCGATTTTGAGACAAAGTTTTTGGCGTTTTTTGTAGGAGCGGTTTGTAACCCCGATACAGAGCGTTAATATTATCTCATCTGGTGGATGAAATGGCAAAAGCACACAAAATCATTGGCGTTGCGCCAGGGCGCAGTTATCACGAGAATGCCCGCATCATTCTCCCACAAAAGGTTGAGGAAGTTTGGACGTGGGAGCCGTTTATTCGAGATGCAGCGAGGCGCGAAGAACTTCATAATATGCGGATTTCGATTAAACGGCTTCGATATACAATGGAACTTTTTCACGTTGCTTACCGTAATAGCGGTCAGCCGTTGGCTGGAAGGATGGAAAGGGGAACGGATGGGGCCTCAATCTTCCAATCTTCCTTTCTTCCAGTTCCAAGCCGAAAGCCGAAAGCCGAAAGCCAATATACTAAGTTCCTTGCTGTCATCGTTGATTTACAAGAGATACTCGGCGATGTCCACGATTGTGACGTTGTGTTAGATGTATTAACCGGTAACGCGAATGGGGCGGGAGCAGCGGTTTTGGGACCCGGTGTTGCTACGCTTATCGCCCGAACCAAGGAAACCCGTAAAGCCGATTATGAGACATTTTTGAGAAAATGGGAGCATCTATCCACAAGGGGTTTCAAGCAGAAATTATTATCATTTTTACGGAATAGCGAATAGCAGATGGGGCGTTCGCTTCGCTCACTTTTAGCGATGAGTCTATAGCAAATTGCAGTGGGTTGCAAATTGCTAACGGCGAATTGCAAATAGCGCATAAGGAGATTGTCATAAATGAGCACGAATGTTATCGGTGTGGATATGGGGGGAACCAAGATTCTATCTGCTGTTATTGATGCAGAGGGACATATCTTGGGGACAGCCAAAGTACCAACCAAAGCGAATAAAGGGGCATCCGAGGTAATTGATCGGATTGCCGCCTGTATCCGCAAGGCTATTGACAAATCAGGCGTTGCCGCTGAATCAATTCAGGCGATCGGTATTGGTGCGCCCGGACCGCTGGACCCTGCGACAGGCGTTGTCATCTTCGCGCCGAACCTCGGTTGGAGAGATGTTCCACTGAAGGCTGAACTTGAAGCACGCCTCGGTTTTCCGACGTTTGTTGACAACGATGTGAACGTCGGGACACTGGGTGAACACGTGTTCGGTGCGGGTAGGGGTGTTCAGAACGTCGTCGGAATTTTTGTAGGCACTGGCATTGGCGGTGGCATTATTCTTCAGGGTGAGTTGTTCCACGGTGCGAGCAAGACAGCGGGTGAGATCGGGCATATTATCGTCAAAGCGGGTGGACCGCGGTGTGGTTGCGGGACACGTGGATGCTTAGAAGCGATCGCCAGTCGGACGGCGATGGCAAAGCAATTCCGGAAGGCTATTTTGAAAAAGGAAAAGAAGAGTGTGATTTCTAAACTCACTGGCGGCGACCTTGGGACTATCCGGAGTGGGGTTTTAGCGGAGGCGATTCGCCTAAACGATAAGTTAACCTTGAAGGTTTTCAAAAAAGTGACAAAGTATCTTGGAATTGGTATCGGTTCGATTGTAAATTTCTTGAATCCGGAGATGATTGTGTTAGGTGGAGGTGTCGTTGAGGCACTTGACGACACATTCTTGGATGATATTCGCGCTGCTACGGAGAAGTATTCGCTACCGAATACAATGGACGGGGTCCAGATTGTTCGGGCAAAACTGGGTGATAATTCGGGTATTCTTGGTGCAGCAGCACTCGCACGGCAGCGGTCTGAAATGGCGTAAGAGTTGTCGGTTAAAGGGAGGGGGCATCTATGTTAGTGGATGATAACAGAGAAGAACATCGGATGATGATTTTTGGCAACGATAGCCGCCTTGTTCAAGAGCGGTTGATCACTGACCATGACGTGAAGCGGGACGGCATTCTGGCACAGAAGGTCCACGAGGATTCCTATACCGTCACGTTGTATGTGTTGTTGAAGGATTATGGTCTCGCACCGGTTTTTCGGATCAAGCCGCGCATTCGGTTTCACCGCTCTAACTACGATAACCTCTCTTCAAGCGCACCGCTTCAATATAGTCTTGATGACATCATCCATTTCGCTGAATTGAAACGTGGTATTGACTTGACGGAAAAAATTGATGATGTCAAACTCGCTGAGATCCTCGGTGATGCGCCAGCACTCAAGAATGTCGCGGATGATGTGGCATTGCAGCTCGTCTCGCAGCGGGATGTCTCGCTATGCAATCCACCTTTCAAAACTAAAACGAAAGTCTTTGGAAAGAGCGAAGGTGAGGGTGTGGAAGAGGGCGGTATCCGGATCGGTACGTTCCTCGATGCACTGAACCAACCAAAACAGACTGAACAAATTTTCAAGCGGTTTGCGCGCGGCAGCGAGTTTGCGCGTGATTTACGAGAAGCTTTGGCACCCTATGAGGACTTTGAGTTTCAATTCGGACTTTATTCTCGGTATGAGCGGCGGGATTGCATCTTGGCGAATGGTGATGCCGAAACCAGTGGAAATTACCGGGCAACTTTCGATCCGTGGACGGTACTCGGTTATATCCGAACTGCTGGCGATACACAGCAGTTCCAAATTTTGATGCATGAACGCGGCACACGATGGGAACATAAGGTTATGTTGGAGGAACTGGATGCCGCGACGCTGGAACGTCTTGCCACAGAAATCCCAGGACTCCGCCGCCAGTATCTGATTGGACGCGTCTTATCTAAGAGCCAGACCGCCTTGACACGCTTGGCTGAACTTCGCGAATCGCAGCTAAACCTTACAACCGATTTATATACGGGCTATACACTCCGACTCGAAGTACCTGTCTCTGAAAAACGGTTTTCTGTTATAGATCACCGTCGAAAATTGCGCCAGGTATTTAACAGTAATGGGACTTATCGCCTACACCCGCTGAATGGTGAATTTGTTGAAAAACATCACAACATGGCAAAGGGTGCCCGGAATGACACTGTTTGGACTTTGGATTCGGTTGATCTGCTTATAGGGCAACCGCCTTTAGAAGAGAACGATGAGGAGTTCCTTATCATCAAAACCCCGTATCAAAACAAGTTCGTCGTCCGTTCCGCTCAGGAGCTTCGGGAGCGTCTCCCTAAAAATGGATTTGAGAAGTGTTGGAACGAAGCCGTTGACATAGGAGGTTATACTGTCCTCAACCAAAAGAGCGGTAGGGTTTATATGGTCAGTTACGGAAGGCGAAGCACTGGGAATATCCATGAAGGCACGGTTACGAAAGGAGAGACGGGGCACTATTTCTCAATTGAATACTTGGGGATAGAGCCGTCACGCATAGCGACTTGGCATTTTGAGTTGCCGTCCCAAGCACAGCCGACCTTTTTTCAGCGGCTTTTTAATAAACAACTTGTGCCGCCTTTCTTTAGCGAACTGATGAAGACTGAGGGACAGATCATAGCGGAAATGAAGACGTTGGCAAGGCATTGTAAAGAGAAATTAGCGATTCAGTAGTACGGGCTACAATAGGTAGTTGGAATTGGTCTTAGGATTAGGTGGATTTTGGCTAATAACCAAATTTAGGATGTGCCACAGTGATTTAAATCCGTCTTAAATTTCTGTCGGTTGACCGCGTTTGATGTTTGGAAATCGGAGAAGGGAAACAAAACATGATACGAAGTCTTGAAGTTAAAGAACTTAATAATCGGCTTACTGATAAGTTTGAATTCCATGAAGACCTAAATATTTTTACAGGTCCAAACGGTTCCTGTAAAACGACTCTGCTGAAACTAATATGGTATCTCATCAGCGGAAACCTTCAGGAAATCCTTGTTGAAATTCCGTTTTATACTGTTTCAATTCAGACGGATTTATTTAATCTCACTATGGAACGTGTTAAGCCCGATCAAGTTACGTTTGATTACAATTTTGATCAAGAAAAAGGCGTATGCGAATTTGTAGTCATCAATGCAGAGACTCGAAGGATTGATCGGAAGGATGTAGATTGGGTAAATACCCTTGAAAAGCGGATCGCGCGAACGACCAAGCAGAGTCTATTCTTCCCAACTTTTAGAAGAATTGAAGGCGGTTTTTCGAGGGTTACAACGAACACCGATGATTCAACGATGAGGTTTCTCGCTTCTACGCCGGAAATGCTTCAAGTCTCAATGTTGAGATTTGCTGATGAGGTATCAGTCAACGGACACAAGTTCATTGCTTCAATCTCAACAGGGGATCTCAAGGAATTGCTCACGGAAAAATACGCTGATATTTATGAAGAAATCAGTATAAGGCAGTCGCAAGTATTAGAAGATATTTCAAGAGACATCCAAGACGCTTCTGGTGCTGAAACGTCTCAAAACGCTCCTGCGGTATTGGATGCTATTAAAAATGTTAGTTCGGAAAGCGAGCAGCTGCGTAAACCGTTTTCAGTGTTAGTTGAGTTGTCTCGTAAGATTCTACGATACGACGCTATTCGTGTTAATGGAAGGGTTGTTCGTGGAGAAACTACCGACGGAATTACTTTAGGAGCAGGAAAAGATGGAGTTACAGTCGGAGAAGCGAAAGATGCTATCTCATCTGACAAACTCTCCGCTGGCGAGAAACAGATGCTTAGTTTTTTATGCTATAATGCCTTTAGCGAAGATACGACTGTTTTTATTGATGAGCCGGAGTTGAGTTTGCATGTTGATTGGGAGGGTCTCCTTTTACCAACTTTGCTTAAACAGTCAACAGGAAATCAATTTTTTGTTGCTACACATTCGCCCTTCATCTACACTATATATCCTGACAAAGAATTTATGTTGGAAGATGACAAGAGATTTCAAAGGGAAATCTAAATGCCGACCCGAAATCCGATAACTGTTGAGCGTTTAGTCGGGGTCCTGCGTCGCTCCCAGACCCCTAAAATTATTGTTGAAGGTGAAACCGATGTGATCATTTATAGAAGATTGCTAGAGCCTACGGGAATGCAGCACACAGTGTTGCATGCAGCAGGGGGAAGGAACAAGCTACTCAGCATTTATGAGAGAAGAAATGAGTTCGCCCATGTGCCCGTTGTTTTTATTGCGGACCGGGATATGTGGTTGTTTTCTGGAATTAAGCCGGAATACGACGATATTATTTGGACACACGGGTATAGTATTGAGAATGATTTGTATATCAGTGCCGGGTTAGAAGATTTTTTGGAAACTCACCAGACAGATGAACATGGAAAGATATTGGATGCTGTTTGCACATGGTTTGCGTTTGAAGTTGAAGCGTTTTTGAAGGGCGATCCCGCTTATGTGGCTGAAGGACTCGACGAAATAGTTCCGCGTGGTAGGACTAATCTTAACGATGAGTTTTGTGAACGTCGTAGTTTTCTTCCTCCTCAGGAGAAACGCTACCAACAAATAAGAGAAGCTTATGCATTGCATCTCCGTGGAAAACTGCTTTTCCAAATCCTGCTCCGTTTTCTGAATGCCACAGATCGTGAATTAAGGTTTCAAACCACACACCACGGATTGCTTGCGATTGCACTGGATAGACCTATTTCAAGCCGATTGTTTGATAAATTGAGGACGGACCTACACGCAAAACTGGAGGAACAAAAACCAGAAATGGCATCTCAAACATCGGTTTCGTGATAAATTTTTTATAGTAGATTCTGTAATTATTTATACACTTAGCATCGGTGCGGTTAGGAATGCACATCGCATTTGGTCGAGTACGCCGCAAAACCGCACCTACCGGGGGATGAAAGTGTGTATTT
>JAJECD010000263.1 GCA_022822215.1 Candidatus Poribacteria bacterium
GTGCGTTTCGCGGCAGCTTTACTGCCCCCGTTATTGATAAAATCAAGCACGCGTTTGCGTAAATCTGTGGAATAGGCCATAATCATAAACGCTAACATAAATTTCAGAAAATGTAAACTTATTTGTTGACTTTACTATAAATTGAACTGACGTTAACTAAAAGCCGACAGTCGTGAAAAAATGGAGATAAAAAATGAAGATTACTGCTATCAAAACCTTTATGGCACGCTTTGGCAATCGTCCCCGCGGTCTCATCAAAGTGGAAACCGACGCAGGACTCTACGGATGGGGTGAAGCCTACTCCACAGGGCCGGATCTCTCTGTTGAACCGATTGCGGATTACATCTTTGAGATGATTCAGGGCGACGATCCGAGACGGATTGAGTATATCATGATGAAACTGCATCAGCAGTTCCGTTTTCCACCGGGTGGTGCCGGGCTTGCTGTTATCTCTGCTGTTGATCATGCGCTCTGGGACATCAGTGGAAAGGCTGCGGGTTTGCCGGTCTATATGCTTCTCGGTGGGCATGCTCGGGACCGCATTCGCATCTACCGAGGTATCGGCGGTAGGGATGGCATCGAAGCCGCTGATCAGGCACACAGACTTCATGAAGCGTGGGGGTTCACGGCGTTCAAGACCAGCCCTTATCAGTTGGATCCCGACGCAAATCGGTGGGGACGCGTCTGCGATGCTGCAGCGACCTATTTTGAACAAATCCGCGAGAACACACCCACGGAGTGGGAGTTTGCCTTCGATCCGCACGCCAAAATCTTTGAGCCGATTCGCGCTTTGCAACTTGCCAATGCCCTCGCGCCTTACGATCCGTATTTCTACGAGGAACCACTCCGCCCCGAGCACATGCCCGCATGGTCCCGCCTCCGTGCCCAGATGCAGGTCCCGCTTGCTACCGGAGAATCTCTCTATACGCGTTTTGAATTTCTGGACCTCATTGCCGGACAGGGCGCTGACATCATTCAGCCAGATATTTGTGTTTGTGGTGGGTTGTTGGAGATGCGTAAGATCGCTGCGATTGCCGAGGCACACTATGTGAGCATTGCCCCTCATAATCCGATGGGCCCCTTAGCAACTGCCGTCAATGTCCACTTCGCCGCGGCGACCCCGAATTTCAAAATTTTGGAGTATCTCCTGCCGACTGAAACGGAATGGAACGACTGGGTAGATGAACCGTATCTACCAAAAGATGGTTATTTGGAATTACGAGATCGTCCGGGCTTGGGTGTAGAGGTGAACGAAGCAGCGATCACGGATAACGAGTACATCCATTGGCAACGCACCTGTCCGATCCGTCCAGACGGTTCAACGGGTTATATTTAGGAAGCGTAGGGCGAGGGAACCTCGCCCCTACGATAGTTGGTTGCTGGCTGCGATGTATGCTCGCAGATGTTTCAGCGCGCTTCCGTCATCCATCACAGACCTTGTGCGCGCGAGTGCCTCTTCTGGTTCTGGGCAGATTCCCAACAGAGAGTCGACCATTGCTGTGTTCAGCAGAATCCTGTCGTAGATATGTCCTTTTTCACCCGATAGAGCCGCCATACCTAATGCTGCATACGCTTCTGCAGTCACGACCTCTGGACGCGGACTTCGCGTATAGTCAAATCCATAAGCTTTCGGGTCTATATCTATCGCGAAATCTTCGCGCGTGCCATCCACACGATGGAAACCTTGCGAATAGTTGACCGCCATTCTATCGTGTGTAGAAGGCTTACCGAGACGGAGCGCGTAATGGCTTGTCCCTTCCTCACCCTTCACAGCGACAGCGGCATCAAATCCGCGTTCCCATGCCAATTGAAGGAGCGGTTTCTCGTAACCGATGTGGTAATAGCCGAGCACCATGTAGTTTGCTTCCCGCGCTGAAAAAAACTGCTGTGCCTTCTCCGTTGCTGCCCACGGTGGACGTTTCTTGATATGCACCCGTAATTCTCGCAAATCATAAGCAGTTGGGCAGTATTCACGCTGGCTGACATACCCGAATCCCACCGACGCGTTTGTAATGAGTGATGCTGTTTGGGCGAGCGAAAGGTGTGTGTTTGCACCGAGTACCTTCAAAAGAGCCTCCTCTGTGATACCATTCTTCGGTGGCATTGCATCCACGCTGTGAAGGAGTGATGCTTCACCGAGTGCTGCGCGTACCGCTGCTACAAAGAGCGTCGGACGAAAGTAGCGTGTCGCGCCATCGTAAGGCTGTCCGAAGTGGGTGAGTGAGGCGACCTCAATAGGTTTAACTGCTTCCGGTCCGAAAAACGCATCAAGATAACCACGGACCTCCTGATATGTTTCGCGGTTCATCCGTTGCCCTATCAACGCAGCACCTTTAAGTGCTGGATGGACTGCAGTGCTAAGGATGGCTTCGCACATCTCACGGGTTTCAATGTAACTGAGATGTTTTGCTCGTAGAATCTTTTCCAAGGCGTTCACGACAACTGCCTCTATCGGGTTCCGTGGTGCATAGCCTTCATCGGGGTTCATTAAGTATTGGATTTCCGGTGGTAGGTGTTCTGTGAGTGCTGATTGGTATTTACGAAACGCTGCTGTCTCTGCTGGGCTCCATTGGGTCGATTTTGGAAAATAGGCGCGGAGCGTCATCGCTGCGAAAAATGCACCCATCTGTGCTGCTGATGCTGTCTCTGTTTCCGGCAGTCCGTCGGATATAGATTTCAGAATCGTTTCAAGGATTGGTTCTGGCTGCAGTGAATCCGAAGAATTTATGCCTAACGGGCGCGTCTGATGCGGCCCCGTGCAAACTCTCGCTTGTGCCTCAAGTAGGTCTGTGTTGGGTCCTGGATATACCGGCGTGTATGTGTGATGAGCAAAATCTTCCATTATCACAAGGTCCTCCGATTTTTTAAACGACTTGTGCTAATTATTTTTAATTTTTGAAGAAGTCCATCCTGATGCTATCCTTATGAGTTAAGCAAGACTCGAAAGGAGATATAAGGATGGAACTCCAGTATACTTTAGAAGCATACGCGGTGCAACTGAAAAATAAACCCCGCACCCGCCTCACCGTCGCAGGTGTGGTTCAGAAAATGATGAAAGTCCTCTACGATAGACATTTTCCAAATGCTGAAGACCGCAGCCCCGGTCGGAACCCTGATGCGCCTGATAGCGATATTCTCAGTATCGCATGGCTCCTTGAATATATCGGAGTCGACAGTGAACCGTTGGGGTATCCACGTTTGAAAGTCCAACTCCAAACGCTTTTTCCATCTCTCCGAGAGCGGTCGCGTTTCAATCGACGCAGACGGAATCTCATGGCTGCGAGTGAAGTCATCCGCCAGACCTTGCGGACCTGTTTCTCTCAGACGGATGTGTTTATCGTCGATTCTTTTCCGATGCCGATCTGTGATATGAAACGTGCGAAGGCTTCAAGGTCTGACTTGAAATGGGCAGAACCTCAACAAGTCTTGTAATTCTGCTGCTGATATGGGTAATTTGGGTTATCCTTGTGCCATCAATGCTTGGGACAATTATGAGTGGGTTGAATCTACCGTCAGTCCGCAGCAGGCCCAATCCTGTGCATTTCAAACGTAACGGAATCGAGGAACGCTACAAAGCGCGTGGATTAGAGGACGAAGTTCCGACACGCATACGTCCGCCCACACCGGCAACACGACTCTGGGCTGAGTTTCTAAATGAGGAAGCCAGAGAAGCGAAGCGATTAAACAAAACTTTCATAACTGCACAGATAGGTCAAGTTCAGATTGCGCGTGAGGTGAATCGCGTCTCACCTACTGCGATTGCCACGTACGCAATTGAGTCTCTTGCTGGCACAGGGTTTCAAAGACATCTGAATTTCTTGAAAAACGCTGAGCGTTATGCTGACCAATTCAACGATTTCCTCATCGCTGCCGACCGCGCGGATCCAGACAGTCTACACGTCCCATTTGTCAGGGAAGGTATGTCTGACAAGCCCGTCCCCTTTGAAAGCATCCCCAAATTTCAGGATCAGGTGCGTTTAGGAGATGCGTTCAGAGGGGCAGTTCTGGATGTGATGCTGTTAGTGCTGTTTTTCGTCGTGCTATTCGCGATGGGCACATGTGTCGTTCCAGCACAAAGAGATCTGAGTTCACCAGCGAACGGGCAACAGACAGGCATGCTTATTTTCCAAGCCGTCGCAGAATGTTATGCGTAATCCGTTCAACCGCTGCATCACCGCCTGCCAATCCATGCGACCAATCAGTTGTAGCAGCCGTAAAGACCGTCCCGCCTTTTGTATAGATACCCATCGTTGCAGCACCCGTCCTCCCCCTTTCCCAGCGTTCATACCACTCGCAATCATCAGAATGCCAACGGACAGGAGCCGTGGCGAGAATCGTGAAACCCTCAGGCGTGCCGTCGCGATAAGTCGGAACGGGTAAACCGTCCTCAAGCGTCCATTCACACCCGTCGCACTCGTAGCCGACGATGGTATCCGCGCCCCCGAAGGTGTCATTTTGCGTAAGGTTCGTCCCCTCAAACACCCAATGCTCCGGGCGATGGACGGTATATTCTCCCGGACCGTCCATAAACTGCCCGTGACTCAAGTGATAACCGCCTTGAAGGAAACCGACACCCGTTAACTCGTTTTCAGGACGACCTACCAAGTAGTGACTCCAGAGCGTACTGAGAGTGCTATAATCATCAGTCTTATAGACCGGATCCTGATTATAGGTCTGCTTCCAGCAGACAAGAGCTCTACCATCATCTTCAGAACGCACCTGCCAACAGACGGAATTCCCGCTGAAGAAAGCAGCGTTCCCGCCGTTCGCGATAAACGCCTCAAGATGATCACGCATCGGAGCAGACCAGTATTCATCATGCCCGACACTCAACACAAGCCCGTAATGTTCCAACATCTCAGGACGGAATTCCAAATCGCTATTTGCGGCGTAATCAAGCGTGTACCCGTTCTGCTCTGCCCAGACAATAAACGGTAATTCCCAATTCCTGAAGATACCGCGAGTCGGTCGGTCAAATGAGACGCGGTTGCCCTGTATCTTGCTCTTCCCATGATATCCGTAAAGACTGAAGCCTCCCCAGTTATTGTAAGCGTTGTAGGTGTTAGTAGAGAGTTGAAGCAGAATAGACGTGTTCGCTCCCGGTTTCGCAGGACGGACAATAAAGAAGAGCGTGCTTTCAGCCATGCGGTGATTTCTATAGACATGCTCACCACCGCCATCGGTTGCACGGAGTGTGCCTTCATAATAACCGCTCTGCCAAGTTTCAGGCACTTCAAGTGTAAAGACAGGAGACCATCCACACCCCTGCGATGATACATCTTCGGGAATCGGTTGCGCTTCACCCGGAAGTTCCGCTTGATGCCAGACGACCTCGCGCCTCGCACCGATGCGAGCAATCTCTAGCGAATAGTTCTCCGCACTCGTTGAGATATGAAACGCAATCTCGTCACCGGGTGCATAACTGAGTTGATGGGTGTATCCGTCAATGTAGAGCGGTCTAATCTGGTTCTCGGTCTGCGTTAAAGTCGCCATTATGTCTGCTCCTTTGATGTATCCGGTATCACAGCACCAGATGAAATATCAACGCTATCAAGGCTATTCTTTTGACTCTTTTTCTTAAGTATGCTATTATTTTTACAACCTTTTATGCTTTTTGTCATCTTAATTCTCAAAACCGCCTATACTTTGGAATCAACGAAATAAATGAACACCACTCACAAACACACATTCCAACTATCGCCTGAACAGATGGATCAGTGGGAAAACGACGGATATCTGCTACTGAAAAACGTTGTTCCCATCCCCGCTATCAACGGCGTACGGGGCAGTTTTGCTCGCGTCGTAGACAGCATAATTCGCGAGTTGAAAGAAGACGGAATTATCGAAGATGAAGGAACAGAACTCCCTTTTGAAACACGGTTTGTGCAAGTCGCAGGTGAACACGCCAACCGTTTCGGTCGTTCTTGGCGCAACCAAGTCGCGACGTCCGAAATTTTCGAGATACACCACGCTGCTCCACTCGTGGACGCAATCGGTCAACTCACAGGTACAGATGTCATTGGACACCCCGTTTTCAACGCCCGCCCGAAACTCCCCGGTCAACAACTGACAGTTGTCCCGTGGCACCAAGACAGTGGCTACTTCGGCACAGTCAGTGAAACTTCACTCATCCCCACGGCATGGATACCACTCGTGCCAGTCGATGAGACTAACGGTTGTCTACAAGTAGTCGCAGGCTCACATCGGTTAGGCGTGGTTAATCATCACACAGAAGAACGGGACGGAAAGTTTCTTGAGGTAATGGATGAACTTATTGAGGATTCTCGTATTGTCACGTGTTCAATGGAATTAGGGGATGCTTTAGTGTTCCACAATCTGACACTCCACAGATCATTGCCACACACCACAAGCGAGATCATCCGTTGGGCAATTGACATCCGATATCTCCGTGACGGCGACCACCCCGGCACAATTTATTGGAAAGACCCCGATTTCAAATGGGTCATTCGTAGCGAAACACAACCCGCGACACCGCTAAAACAGTGGCTTGAAATGTGGTAGAGGAAGAAAGCCTATGAAACGCGTGCCTTTTCAAACTTTACGAGATGAACTTTATCGTGTGCTCGCGAGCGTCGGGTTTACCGACGAGCGAGCAATGCTATGTGCAAGGCTCTTTGCTGAAAACCAACGCGATGGCGTGTACTCACACGGACTCAATCGTTTTCCCGGATTCGTCGCTGGACTGGAGAGCAAGCAAATTAACTTCCGAGCAAAACCAGAAAAAATCGAGAGTTTCGGGGCATTAGAACGGTGGGATGGCAAGATGGGTGTCGGACTTGTTAACGCACATTTCTGTATGCAACGCGCAACCAAACTCGCAGATCTCCACGGTATCGGGTGCGTCGGGCTTTCAAACACAAATCACTGGATGCGCGGCGGTGCTTATGCATTACAAGCAGCAGAAGCCGGATACATAGGAATCTGTTGGACGAATACGACTCGACTCATGCCACCGTGGGGTTCCGCCGAAAAAAAGATTGGGAACAATCCAATGGCGATCGGTATTCCGAGAGAAGGTGGACATATTCTGCTTGATATGGCGATGAGCCAGTATTCAAACGGGAAATTAGAAGTCCTAAAACTGCAAGGCAAAGAATTACCGCTGCCCGGCGGATATAACACTCACGGGGAATTAACGGTTGACCCCGGTGAGATTCTTGATTCCGCAAGAGCACTCCCCATCGGCTATTGGAAAGGGTCTGGACTGGCTTTGGTACTCGACACAATGGCATCCCTTATATCCGGTGGACAAGCCACACACGAAATCGGAAAACAGGGATCCGAATATGCCGTCTCTCAAGTGTACATCGCGATGAACGCCGCAGGGATGATGGGACAAGCAGTCTTGAACGAGAAAGTGACGGCGATTATTGACGATTTTCACACATCAACACCGTTAGACAAAAATGAAAGTGTGAGGTATCCAGGGGAAGGCATGTTACGTACCCGGCAAGAGAGCCTTGAAAAAGGGGTCCTTGTGGACGAGGAACAATGGCAGGCTTTATT
>JAJECD010000019.1 GCA_022822215.1 Candidatus Poribacteria bacterium
GTGCGTTTCGCGGCAGCTTTACTGCCCCCGTTATTGATAAAATCAAGCACGCGTTTGCGTAAATCTGTGGAATAGGCCATAATCATAAACGCTAACATAAATTTCAGAAAATGTAAACTTATTTGTTGACTTTACTATAAAATACCGGTGCGCGTTTTTCACACGCGACTGTCGTACGACTGTTACTATTAATGACGCGATTTAAAAAGCGAAGTGTTGCATGACAGGAAAAAAGTATTGTTTTTCGTTCTTTCTCTTGACACAACTTCAATAAATCCATATACTAAAATAGCGCAAATTTGAATGAGAATCTATTAAGTCAGGAACCAACGCTAAATGCTGACAGCCAACAACCAACAACCATTATGAAACTTTTATCTATAAACGTCTCGAAACCGAAACCTATCCAATACGGCGGCAAAACTATCCGGACTGGGATTTTCAAAGAACCCGTATCAGGCACCGTCATGCTCAGGGAAAAGAACATCGACGGCGATGGACAAGGCGATCTACGCGTCCACGGCGGCACCTATAAAGCCATCTATGGGTACCCTTTTGAACATTATACCCATTGGCAGCAGGAATTGCAAAGGGACGACCTAACTTACGGACAGTTTGGGGAAAATCTCACTGTTGAAGGTCTACTGGAGAAGGCAGTCCACATAGGCGATGTCTTTCAGATAGGCTCGACAGTAAAATTACAGATTACCCAACCGCGCGTGCCCTGTTTCAAACTGGCGTACAAAATGGGATTGCCTGAATTTCCCAAACAGTTTTTAGAGAGTCGGCGTGTGGGTTTCTATTTCCGAGTGCTTGAGGAAGGCGAAATCACTGCTGGCGATGCAATTGAGCGCATTGAGATCGCCTCGGAATCAATGAGTGTCACAGAAATCGTTAACCTACGCTATTTTGATAGAGACAACCACGAGAAGATCGCGCAAGCCAGGAAACTCCGTGCCCTCTCGCCGAGTTGGAAGCGAGATTTCACAAAGATGTTAAAGTAGTAGGCACACTCCGTTGTGCCGTAACAAAAAAATGAATATTTTTAAAGCAACAACCAAACGCGAAACCAGTGAAGCTGCAGCGCATCTCGCAAGTAAAAAACTTCGCGAAGCATTAATCGCAAACGGACAAGCCAACTTCATCGTTGCCACCGGCGCGTCCCAATTTGACTTCCTTGCCGCGCTTACCTCAGATGAAGCCATTGATTGGGGCAACACGACGATGTTCCATCTTGATGAATATATCGGCATTCCTGAGACGCATCCCGCCAGTTTTCGCAAATATCTCAGGGAACGTCTTGTAGACATTGTTCAGCCCGGAACGGTGCATTTTCTGAATGGTGAGACAGATGAACCGCAAGCCGAGTGTGATCGACTCAATCAGATTATCTCGCAACATCAAATCGATGTGGCGTTTGTCGGTATCGGTGAGAATGGACACCTCGCCTTTAACGATCCACCCGCGGATTTTGAGACAGAGGATCCTTATATCCTCGTTGCGTTAGATGAGGCGTGTCGGCTGCAGCAGGTAGGGGAAGGATGGTTCAAAGGACTTGAGGAGGTACCGACCCAAGCGATTTCTATGTCTATCCGTCAGATTCTGAAAGCAGAAACAATCGTCTGCACCGTGCCAGATGAACGGAAAGCAGAGGCGGTACGGAATTGTTTGCACGGCAAGATAACACCGATGCATCCTGCTTCAATCTTACAGACGCATCCAGACTGCTCGGTGTTTCTGGACGCTGGATCGGCATCCTTGTTGTAGAGATGTAGGGCGAGGTGGTAACCCCGCCCACTGGTAGCTACTGCCACTTTTTGATTTGTCCCCAAGTGACAGCGAGTTTGTCTTCTGGCGCGACATCAAACGGAATTTGACCGAGGGCATAGAGAATTGAACGGTGGATCAGTTCCCAACCGTCATCTGTTACCATCTGCCAGCCGGTTGAATGCGGAAAGATGTTGACGTGTATCGCTTTTGTGGTGCCTTTCATTGTTTTCGCACCTTTTTCGTAGACAGAAATGGCGACGAGATCGTCTATATCCGAACGCACGGCTAATATATCAACGTCACCTTCAAATCCACTGCACGTCATAAGGGATACCGCAGGTTTGCTGACTGTGACTTTATCCTTGAAACCCTCGGTAATCGGGTGGTCGCTGTTGACGATAGTTAAGTCGTCACCTGGATCCGAGTTGAACGTTCCATCTGGTGCGAACCCCATATCGTCGTAGGTCCAGGACTCTGCATTGACGACTGGGATGGCTGAATCTTCGTAAGCGTCGAGAATATTAGCACTCGACGTTGATTCCGAAATGAAGACAAAATCAATGCCAGCGAGGTTCCCCGGATGCTTCGCTAGGTGTTCGCGAAGTTCAATTTCATAACCCCACTCCTCAAGGTAGTCTACGAGCAAAACGTCCTTCGGGTCGGGTTCACCGGAACCAACAAGTAGCAATTTTTCGCCCGCAGCACTCACTGTCCCTGTCGCAAGAAGTAGCACAAGAATCGGTAAGAAAAAGTAACGATACATGGTAAGTAGCTTCCTCCTTTTGGATTTTGTTTTCAATGTGCCTTCAGTGAAAGAAAGGCTTAGGTTAGAAATCAGAATTTAGTTAATCTCAAGTGGAACTTAGATATACTCTACAGAAAGACACAGGAGATGTCAAGCCTTTTTAATCTAAGCAAGGGGATCATTATGTCTACACAACGCAAGTCAGAAGTACCTCAGCAAGGCGGACTCACACCTCAGCAGAAACAGCAATTTCACGATGACGGTTTTCTGTTCGTCCGAAACGTGCTCCCAAATCAGGCAGTTCAACCCTTAATTGATGAGTTGGCACAAAAGGTTAATGCTGGCATTCAGGCGGCGGTTAAGCACGGAATCCTCAATCCGTCAGACACTTATGATGATGAGCCGTTTGAGACACGACTCGCGCTCGTGTCAAACGCCTGTTCTGAACCCAACTGGATTTGGAGCAACTATTTCCGAGATCAAAAAATCCGAACCGCTGGGATGTTTACACTCAGAACAGCACCCGCCCTCCTTGATGTTGTCGAGTCGCTCATCGGTGGTGAAATCTTGGCACACCCACAGTTTAATTTTCGCGCCAAAATGCCGAACCAAGGCATTACTGTCATCCCGTGGCATCAGGATTTGGCGTATCTTATACCGGAAGAGGCAGGTAAAACATTGGTTGTAAACGTCTGGCTTCCACTCGTTCAGGCGACTGAAGAGAATGGGTGCATGCAGGTCATCCGAGGCTCACACCGCTTCGACCTGATTAATCACAATTTCCAAGATCAGACCCCAGGTCATACCGGCGGGAAGGGCATCAGCGATATAGAACTACCTCCAGGCGATATTGTCACCGCCGAACTGGATGTAGGGGATGTCTTGCTCACGAGTGAACGGGTCGTCCACCGTGGGCTTCCCAACCGCGCCGATACCGTCCGTTGGAGTGTCGATACACGCTATAGCCAAATCGGTTTGCCAACCGGGCGCGCAAGCGTTCCAGGTTTCGTTGCCCGAAGTTGCGCAAATCCTGAGAACGTCGCCAAGTCGCATCACGATTGGAATCGACTTTTTGCATCAAACTAAGCGTCCCCAAACTTTTTCCGAAACAGTGCCACCGTATCGTGGTCAGGGTGATTCGGAAGTTCAGCGGGTGATTCCCAATCTTCAGCGACATCTGTTAATTGCACAGGCTTGCCGTCGTTTTCCAGAACTGATTTCCAGCCAGCGAGGAAAACATTTGTTTTGTGTAAAATTTCCGCAAAGGTTTGGGGCATCTCGTTGTGCAGTGCCATGTTCTGGAACGCCCAAATCGTTGGTAGCCAGATTTCCGTCTTATCGAACGGATAACCCGTGCCGGTGTAAATCTTAAAATTCTCGCCACCGTAGGCTTCCTGTGTGTGAATCTGCACCGTTCCCCACGAACCGCTTACTTGATGGAGCGTGCCGTAGAACTGCCGTCCAGTGCTATCAATATGTTCAAGTGTAATAACACCGGGTGGACTGTGCCAACTGTCCGTTTGATACGCTATGGATACGACCGGGTTCCCCGCCTCCGCTATCGCCTTGCACACCATATAGACCCCGTGAATCCCGTGCGTCGGATAGTCGTCAAACGAATTCGTCGCCGTATAACAGACGATTTGTTTGTCAGTCGCCCACACTTTCGCACGAGAAATGGCATCATTATGCTCATGACTTGACGGCGCAAGGATAGTCGCACCGCGCTTTCGCGCCAGTTCAATCATCTGCTGTGCTTTCGCAAGGGAGTTGGCAAACGGACGGTTAATCAGGTTCGGTAAACCCGCTTCAAGATACGGTTCGTGGAGAATGTGGTTCCACGGATGGTTGTAGTAGCCGCCAGAGATCACGCCGTCTACCTTCCCCAGCATATCGTCAAAATTCTTGACAACTTCGCAACCGTAAGGTGCAGCGATCTCTTGTGCTTTCTCGTATTCAATATCCCAGCAGTGTGTGATTCGCATCCCTGTGAACGGTGTATCTTTTTCGCCTGGACGTGGATTGATATGCGGTGCCCACAGTGGCATGTGCGAATACGATGCAACGTTCAGAAACCCGACACGGAAAGGCTCAGAATTAGGTGTTTGCATAACTTCTCCTTTGAAAACCGACAACCATTCGGGGAAAAATAAATTACCAAATCTTCCCAAATTTTGGGTATAATATATAAAAGCCAATATGAAATGTCAAGGATTTTGGAGGGGTTCAGTTTAGTGAAAGCAAAAGGTGTGGAACAATCTATCTATGGATTAGCTGTTCGCGGGGTAACAAAACATTTTCACCGGAACAAGCGGACGAACGATAAAATACATTTCCATCAGAAGATTCGCCAGATATTCAAGCGAGAGAAAGAGATTGTCCGGGCAGTTGATGACATCTCCTTAGCGGTGAACATCGGAGAAATCTATGGGATTCTTGGTGCAAACGGCTCTGGAAAATCGACCTTAATTCGTCTCATTTCAACGCTCCTTATTCCCGATGCCGGGAGTATTCGCGTCTTTGGAGATGACGTTGTAACAGATAGCCTGAAGGTGAGACGAGTAATGAACCGTGTCTCTGTCGAAGCCTCGTTCTTCAAACGCCTCTCTTCAGCAGAAAACCTCATTTACGCCGCCCGTCTCTACGGAATTCCTGCTACCGAAGCCGAGCGGAAGGCGAAGCAAATTTTGGAAAGACTCGGTTTTGACGCGAATCGGATGAACGAGGAAATGGAGCATCTATCGCGCGGCATGCAACAGAAAGTCGCTATTGCCCGCGCCCTCCTCACGACGCCTATGCTCCTGCTGCTTGATGAACCCACGACAGGACTTGACCCCAAATCCAAGCGCGATGTCCAAGCCTTTATTGAGGAGATCCGTCAAGAACGGAATGCCGTCATCGTACTAACAACACACGATATGGCAGAGGCTGAGAGATTGTGCGATAAAATCGCAATTATCGACAAAGGGAAGTTTATCGCAGAGGGTACCGTTGCGGAACTCATCGCCGACACACCCTCGCAGAACGGCGCGCCCGCAACATTGGAAGATGTCTTTATTGCGCTGACCGGCAAAGCGATTGAGGAGGAAGAATAAAGCCGTGCTGAATCTCGTCCGGGAGACTATTGTCTCTTACGCCTTCATTGAACGCAATTTTAATCTGGTAAAACGGTATCTCAGTTGGGAAATCCTCTTTTTCAGTTACTCTATCGTCAACGCCCTGACAATTGGCTTGATTATGGTCGGGCGTGGCAGCAGTGAAGATGTCCTTTATCTCGTCATCGGGGCTTTAATCTGGGGATTTCTCTCTATTATGATGCGGGAAGTGAGCGATGCGATTACGTGGGAGCGATGGGAAGGCACAATCGAATATACCTTTATGGCACCGATTTATCGCATCACACACTTGGTCGGTTCGTGTCTTTTTGCGATTCTATACGGATTGATCCGAACGGGTTTAGTGCTGGCGATCATGCCGTTCTTTTTTGGTGAACACATCAATTTGGGAAACGCGAATTGGCTAACGATGTCTGTTACCGTTCTCATCTCCAGTCTCTCTTTCATCGGCATCGGTCTAATGGCAGCAATTTTCCCTTTACTTTCACCAGAAAAAGGGCAAGCCGCAACCGGCATTATCCAATCCGTATTACTCTTAGTCTCCGGTATCTACTATGAAATTGAGGTGTTACCGGAGTGGCTGCAACCAATTTCCAAAATATCGCCTGCTACCTATACACTTAGATCGATTCGTGCGGCGATCCTTGATAATGCATCGCTTGAGAGCC
>JAJECD010000022.1 GCA_022822215.1 Candidatus Poribacteria bacterium
GGGGCTGCGCTTGTGTGCATCTAAGTTTCTTTTTTTGTGAGTTAGGTTTTTCTCTGAATCTTGCGAAAAATAGCGGAAAAGCGCAGACGCATCGCACAGACTAACAGTCTATGCTACATAAGAATCGTCCAAACTTTAGTAAGAAATACGAAAGGGGTTAATAACAACATAATGCAAGAGCAAGAACACGACTTTAAGCCGATTCGATTCGTCATACTCGGAACGCCCTATACCATCAAGCCAACTGAAGACTTAACCTCCGACAATATCAAAGAACTTGTTGAATATGTCAAAAGTTTGGTTGAATCTTATCTCAGAAAGGGCTTTGACGAGCAAAGGGTTCCACTGCTTGTTGCGTTCCATATCGCTGATGAAAAACGTCGCCTTCAAGAAAAATATGAATTGCCATTGTATCGGATCGTCGAAAGGCTACAGTTTGCGATTGATGAGGAAGCACCGCGGCAAGTCTCCGATGAAGCCAGTGATTAAAGTGTTTGGTCGGGATAGAAGGCTGTGCTTAATGGGTATGCGTATCTTAGCGGAGTAAGAGCACTGCAAGCGCGCAGAATATCGGGAGTAAAACAAGCAGAATTTTGACTTCAATGAGGTAGTTTTTGTAACGTTGAATTCCTGAAGTCCCTGCTATCCACTGATTGATGAAAGCGAGGCGCCGGTTGATAGATGGATGGGTGTTGAAAATTTCAAATACCCGCCGAATTGATTTCGGCACTGAATTCAGTACTGCCAGTTTCATTAGTGCCGTTTTGAAGGCTTCCGGTTTTTCTGTGAGCCTGACCGCATACAGATCCGCTTGGTGTTCACAACGCCTGGACAAATATCGAAATATTAATACGAAATAGGTAATCAGAAAAGTCAACGAGCAGAGCGTTGGCAAAATTTGTGATTCGCCAAAATGTATCACCAACGGTTCTTCAACAAACACATAAAAAAACGGATAACTCAACAGGTAGAAGAGCGAAAAAAGCATGTAAGTTTGAATGTGTTTGTACCGGATATGGCCAAGTTCGTGTGCGACCACGGTCTCAATCTCGTCATCCGTAAAATATTCCAGGAGGGCATCTGTTAGGAAAATACGCCGATTCCACGGGAGTGTCCCCGCAACCGCTGCATTTGCTATCAAGAGCGAACCCGTCTGCCAGACCATAATATCTTTATGTTTCGCCCCGCTCTGTTTTGTCAACTGTTCTAACTGTCTCTTTAGTCCTGAATTCGGTGCCAACGGTTCTGTTTTCCACAGGAACTGGAGCAGCAACGGCGCAAGGATATAAGCGGAGACAATCACTGGTAGAATTAACCCAATTAGAATGTATGGATGTTCAACAATGAACACCTTCGCTGCGTACGGGAGCCAATAAAGCGCATCTATCGTTATGAGGTAGATGAACATTGGTAGCAGTGGGAAAAGTAGAAACTTGAATTGGAGACTCAGGACTTCTCGGTAGTGTCCAGGTTGGAGCCGATTTACTTGGTAAAACACAAGTCGAATACAAATTAGCCCGACCAGAAGCGGGAATAACGCGAGCATCTGGCGCAAATTTTCCATCGGAAAAAATGCGAGATATTTATCGATCAATACCGGCAAATTCAGTAGATAGAGATTGCACAGGTACCCCGCTAAACTGAGGCATTCAAAAACAATCATGTAGCGGCGCAGACGATAGAGTTTCGGTAGATTTTCCTCTTTGTGAGCAGGAAAGGTCCGAGCAACATAACCCGTCACGAAATACGCAATGAGAATGGGGTAACCCGTCAACACAATTGTCCAAAGTACCACCTGCATATCGCTGATGTTCATGTGTGTTTCCGGTGGTTCAAAGTGGAAAAGGAAGATGAGCCCGGTGATTAAAATGATACTGATCTGTCCCATGCTGCTAACGACCTGCCTCACTGTATTAGGACTTATGTACTATAGGACTTGCGCAGTTCCTTGATCGGTGCGGTTAGGAATGCACGTCGCATTTAGGCGAGTACGCCGCAAAACCACACCTACCGCGGAGGAATCGGTGTGGTTTGTAACCCGACCGATAAGATAACAGAATTTTACTCCATCTAACATCAAAAATCAAGTCTCTTTTTACGCTTAACCTTTGGCTTTCTGTTAAGCGTGAAAAAACTTTTGACTTTTTTTTAGGAAAGATGGTATAATTTATATTATTAAAGTGTCTGTCGGGGAGAATTGCTCGCAAGTGTCTTACATTGTGAGCGCGTGGTGTAGTTTCGGGCATTGAAAACTTTTGTCTGTGTAGGGAAGGGGATCGTCCTGTCCATATACGCACATTCAGGCGGAATTTGAGCAGAATTCCAAGATACTATGAAAAGAAAATTAATTTTTTAGGCTTAACTTGAGCGCCTGCTTCTTAAATATCAGCTGGCGAACAACGCTCTAAATTGTTGTAAATAACTTAGGAGGAATCCATGATAAGTAGAACCGCTTTCACGATTATCGCTCTTTTGGGAGTTGCACTTGTTGTTAGTAGCTGCGGGAAGTTGGACCAAGAAGAGTTTGATATGTGGAAGAATGAACATGTCTCACAGATGGAACAAGCTGATGCTGACATTACAAACAAAGTCACCATGTTAGAGACAAAAGTTGATCAGCAAGCTAAAGATGCTGAGGACGCAATCTCCGCCGCAAAGAATGAGGCGATTGCTGCGTCTCAACAAGGTGATGCCGACACGATCGCTGCTGCGAATCAGTCCGCAATGGAACAAGACGCACAACTCCGCGCTGACTTGACAAAGGCTATTGATATGCAAGGTCAAAAAGCGATGGAATTTTCTCAAAGCGAAGATGCAAAATTGCAAGAACGACTTGACGCGCACGATAAAGCTGACGCAGCCCAAGACGACGCAATTAAAAAGCTTGAATCCGAAGTGATGTCCTTGAAAGAAGGACTTGCTGTGGTAGAGGCAGAGGTCGCTGCAAAACCTACCCTCGTGGCTACTATCCAATTTGGGAGTGGACAGACCCGTGTATCCACCGAAGGCCAAGGGATACTTGACGGCGTTGTTGAGCAACTCAAGGCAGATTCAGATGCGAAAATCACGGTTGTCGGACATGCGGATGGCACGCCGGTCTTACGGGGCAGCTATAGAAGTAATTGGGACCTCTCGCAAGCGCGCGCTAACTCGGCTGCAAAATACCTTGAATCCCAAGGAATTGATACCAGCAGAATCGAAGCAATTGGTAAGGCGCATACCGATCCCATCGCGCCCCAGAACACTTCCGCTGGCAGATCGATGAATCGTAGAGTCGAGGTCATTCTGATTCCGGCAGGTGCTCTTGACCAGCCGTTCTAAACTTTCCTTCAGTTCAAGTCATTCTGATTGTTTGGAACCGATGACGTAGCCTAATTTTTTCTTCTCAACGTGGGGCGGGCCCCGTGCTCGCCCACCGTTTCCACATCGCTTTCCTCTACCTATCATACTTCGGATAAGGGTTTTGTCGTTTATGCGTTTGGTACTCGCCTGTCTTTTACTACTCCTTTTATTTCATTGCGTAACGTTCGCAGAGACTGCTGATGTCCCGCCGTTGCGACCCTCACCCGTCCGAGCGTTTTTAGCCGAATACCTTCAACCTCCGTCGTTTCAACTCTCATTGTTCTCCTACAAGCCGAAGTTGGGTGGACTCACTGATGTCCTCCAGAGCGTTGGGATCGAACGGGTGCCAAGCGCACTGCTACCTATATTTTCAGTCGTATTTGAACATACACCGGAGCTCAATTCACGGTTTGAGTTCGGTTACTGGCAGATGCAACTTGACATTCCGCCACCTACCTCGGTGGAACTCTCGACCACTCTTGTTCCCGTTGCCTATCAGTTTATCTATCGTCCAGTGCTTTTGTCAGAATTTGTTCCGATCTATGTTGGCGGCGGGGTTGGTTTCTTGGGGGCAAGTTTTAGTGGAAGCGCGCTCGATCTACTTGAGCAGCTGGGCATCAGTTTTGACGACGGTTCTTCCGGCCCAACCGGGTATGTTCTCGTCGGCGCGGAACTGTTTCAGTGGGAACAGAACTTTTCACTCAACTTTGAATTGAAACGGATACTGAAAACAATAGAGACGACCGGCACTACGCCGCTCAATCTAATTTTAGACGGCACCGCAATCGGCCTCGGGATTGAAATGCGGTTTTAGTTGTCAGCGTTCAGTGGATATCCTTGAAGTATGGCAAACGAATTATCCCACTTGTTGTCTGTCTCGTGCTCGGCGGTATTATTGGCGGTTACGCGGAGACGCCGCTCCCGCTCTTAAGCTTATTGGCTGTAACTGCTGTTTTTGTTTTCCTCGGCATGGAGATTGCCGTCTACTTACTGCTAATCGCCCTACCGTTTTCGTTCCGTTATATTGTCCCCGGTAGTTTTGAGATTCAAACACCGACAGAGCCGCTGTTAGGCATGCTCGTCGCCGTTTATGGTGTTCAAAGAATCGTTAACCGCGCCCTTCAGAGGCCGAAGCCCGAAAACAGGTTTCCTTTTTTTCGACCGCTCTGCTGCTATATCCTCATTACATTTCTCTCCGCAATCAACACACCAGACCTTTTTGTTACCCTCAAAGGGGCATTCCGTGCGGTTGTTTATATGCTGTTTAGTGTGATCGTGTATACTGTTATCCAAAACAGGACTGCACTGAAACGGCTTTTTATTGCTATTTTTCCGTCTGCAGCGGTTGCCGTTATCTGGACGGTTGTTGTCCTCATCTATCATATTGATGCTTGGCAGTGGACAAGCGCATATCGGAGCGCGCCTTTTACGAACTACTCCGTTTACGGTTCTTTCACTGCCATCTTTTTTCTCATCTGTCTCAGTCGCCTTCTATTTGACGATGGTCCCTACGATAAAGTGCTCTGGACCGCGTGGTTCGTATGTTTTAGCGTTGGACTCCTTTTCTGTTTTTCACGGGGTGTTTGGCTTTCCGTGGTCGTTGCAGTTGGGTTTATGCTGATGCAACTCGGAAGAGGCGTTACGCATAAAAAGATTCTGTTTATTGGTGCGGCGTGCCTTCTCCTATTGGTGTGTTTGAATCTACCGGGAGTCTATAATATTATTATTGAGAGAATTACATCTGCAGTGGACATCTCTTATGCTTCAAACCGGGCACGACTCTTGCGCTGGGGACAAGCAGTAGTGATGTTCCTCGAAAACCCGATTTTGGGGAGGGGCTATGGGGCGTTTGCAATGCTTTACGAAGAGGATGTCGCACTCGTTGGGAGTTACACAGCGCAATATCAACTCGGCGCACATAGTGAATACCTCCAAGTTATGGCGGAATTGGGGATTGTTGGGTTGGGTGTGTGGATATGGCTTAATGTTGCATTCTTGCGCTACGGCTTTCGTGCTCTCGAAACGTTAGAAGGCGGTTTTTACCGCGCTATTGTTATTGGACTGATCGCCGCCGAACTGTCGTTGATGGTGCATTTTACTGTGAACAATCTCTTGAACGGGGACGCTATTGGTGTGCCTTTTTGGGGGATTTACGGGCTGTTACCGGCTGTTGTGCAGATGGCTGCTCGTGAAAAGATGCTTCACGTTGACGCGCAAGCAGTCCCTAAATTTTCAACATCAGAAACCAAAAACACGGTATAATTAGCGAGTAGCAAATAGCGATTGGCAGTTAGCACTTGGCAAACCACTAATTGCTGACAACTAACAACCCATCACAATTTTTCGCTAAGGAGAAAATAGTTATGAAACACAGACACTTTTATCCGCTACTGACACTTCTTGCGTTTGCGATGCTGGTAGGGTCCACAACTTTTCTCACAGGTTGCGAGACGGATAGCAAGAATAGCAACCACAATTATTTGCCAAAAAATTCAGATATTCAAAACAAGTATAACTATAATTACTACGAAGCATATACTTTTTCTTATAGATATGCTTATGTGAAAGCATCCTTAAACAAGGACAATTATTGGGCGCGTTTCTACGCAAAGCATTGGGACAAATACAGCCACGATAAAGGGCATCGCAACAGATTATCACAAGAACGATTTTGGCGAATTATGGAACACGCAGACAAAGAAGCTAACAAATGAGAGTGTCAACGCCGTCGATGCCGTCGCTTCATTTCTCTTCATGTTGATTTTTATAGTGTTGTTCGTTTTCGTACGCAACGCCAACACTCCGCACAAAACTATTCAGCGAAAATTCCAAAGCATCGCCAAGCAGATCGTCCGAGGGGCGACCGCCATATTCTTTGCACATAAAATGCGCATTAAGCACCCGATTCATCGCTGCTTCGTCCTCGTTTTCTACCATCGTCTTGAAATCGGTTCAGCACGTCTGCAGCTGCTTTCGGTGCTTGTACCTCCATTACCATAGCGTATAGTTTTTTCAGAACCAAGTCGGATATATCCTCTATCGGATTCTCGCCGCCGACACCGCCGCACGAGAAAAGGAGTATAAACTCTCCTGAATCGTCTAAGATAGGCTCGTCATCGTCATCAATCAACACGACTGTCGACGCAACCACTATCTGATAGATTTGAAGATTGCTTTTCGATCGCTCTCTCAGTTCTTCTTCTGTGATCTCGGCTAACGGTTCACGGGCATTCGGGCGAGAGGTTTCCCACTGCTTTAGCTGTGGGAGGAAAGCCCGCTAACTCCTTATGTTTAAAAACTTGACATTATAGTTAAAATATGGTTTAATATATGTATCGTGTTGGCAGACATACAACGCAT
>JAJECD010000410.1 GCA_022822215.1 Candidatus Poribacteria bacterium
CTAAAAGGAAACAATAGATTGAAACATACACTCCATATAATTCTACTGATAACTCTGTTTTTCCCAACGGCTGGATCTGCCACATTTAACGATATAGGCGTTGGGGCAAGACCGCTGGGTTTAGGGGGTGCGTTCGTTGCGCTCGCTGATGATAGCAACGCCGCGAGTTACAACGCTGCAGGATTAGGCTATATCGATGCAATCCAGATGGGTGCTACGCGTGCACAACGCTTCAATGGCCTCATCACCTATAACAGCATCAGCGGTATTATTCCGTTCGGGAGAATAGGTTCACTTGGCGCGAGTCTCGGTATCCTCGCAGAAGATTCCGAAATCTATCGGGAACAGGTGGTGCGTATATCCTATGGGAACGCCCTCTTCAAACAATTGGCAATCGGTGCCAACCTTAAACTTTTCGGTACCTCTTTCGATGCAGCAAACGCATTCGTCGTCGAGAATCCGTATTTTACCCAGACCTCCAGTTCCGCCGTTTCATTCGATCTCGGCGTGATTACCAAACCATTCCAGAGTCTGAGTCTCGGGGCATCTGTAGAGAATTTACTTCCTGCAGACATGAGTATCTCTGATATACACACAGACACAGTGCCGCTGAATATCCGTACGGGTTTGGTATATCGACTTGCATCTATAGCAGAGATGAGCGCACAAGGTGAAACCGTTAGTAACTTACTGAAAGAAAGTTTAGGAACAGTGGAGATTGCATCCCGTAACGGTGAAATTTATATCCGAACAGGCATAGAAATTTGGCTGAACAAAGCCATTGCTATCCGTGGCGGATACGGTGCCAAAAACGGAGCAAGCACTGCAACAACTCTCAACTTCGGTGGCAGTGCCAAAATTCCGATTAGCAACACGAACCTCCAACTCGACTACGGAATCCAATTACTGAGTGGAGATTTTCAGAATAATACGACACAGCGATTTTCGCTCAACCTGATACTTTAAAGAAAAGAGTTTCCCCAATGAAAAACATAGCGATTATTTTAATTCTGACTGTTGGTATGTTCGTTCCGCGCATCAGTCATGGTGCGGTTACTTCCGTAGGCGAGATAAACGTCCAAGGCGAAACGAAAGGCGTTGTTCCCGCCAGTTCAACGGTGCCACTCATTGTAACACTCGTTGTTGATAGGTCATTAGCAGAGCCTGGTGAAGAAATTAAGACGATTGAAATCATAATGCCGCCCGGATTTTCGACGCGACCTGCCGATTTCAAAGGCGTCAAACGCGACGGCAACCCCATTGTTGCGCGAGCCGTCGTCTCTGGTGGTGCCATCCTGCGCGTCGAGTTAGCAGATGCAGTCGTTGACTTCCAAAATTCCATATATGAAATTACGTTCAATGCTCGAACCCCAAACACGGTTATATTCGAGTCGGTTTTCAGAACACGGCTCCGCAACCTCCAAGACAGTCCCATCGGCGAATTTATCCGATCTGGACAGGCAGATGGCAAACTCAATAACGACGATTTTACTTTAGAGGTTATCGCCAACGTACCCCCTGATCCAGTTATAGATTTCACTGCTGAAGCTGACGGAACTGGTGAAAATGATGTGACACTCCGTTGGCAGAAATCGGAGGATCTGGATGTCAATGGCTACTTTATCTACAGAGATAAAGAAGAACCTATTGATATTGAGAATCGTTCATCAACGACGTTTCGCGAGATAAACGTGCCACCGGGGAGTCATACGTATCAGATAACGGCTTACAAAACGCGGTTTTTGCAATCGGAACGCTCTCCGATTCAGATCGTTGAAGTATCTGCCGACACAGCAGCACCGGAGCCGCCGATGATGCTGAGTATCATTACTTCAAGCGATGGGGTCGAAGTTCTCTGGAAGCCAAGCACCAGCCGCGATGTCACAACGTATCAAGTTCTGTTCGGATCCGCGGAGACCGATGGGCTTACGCCGCTCCCGAATGGAGAGATAAGCGAGTTAAAAACGGAATATAAATTTATTGACGACCGTCCTTTATCTACAGGCAGTTTTACTTATGCCGTTATTGCCATTGATGAAGCAAATAACGAATCCGAAAGGGTAGAGAAAAAACTTCGCATATTTGACGAGCCCTATCCAAACCCATTTACACCACTTTCGCCAAGTGAAGATTTTAATCAGGTCGTGTTTCCCGCCCGAACCCTTGAAGACGCTTCGGGTGAATTCTCAGTACTTATCTATGACATCGACGGGATGCTCGTCAAAACTTTAACCGCACTACCGGGAGAAACAGAATTGACTTGGGACGGTCGCAATGAAGCTGGTGAGATTGTAGAAAGTGGCGTTTATGTCTACCAACTTCAGGTAGGGGAGAGTTTTAAGACCGGTACTTTGATTCTTGCCAAATAGATTGCAATGTGTAGGCGCAATGCTTAGGTGTGTTCGTACACATTGCGGCATCTATTTCGGCGTGGTAGAAAGCAACAACAGAACGCACGCGACAGGAAAAAATGTATTGACTTAATTTTGCGTTCAGCGTTATACTATAGAAACGACTTTTGTCGACGCACTATGCCTTTTTAATCAGTGCTTAGACGCTGATATTTGGAGGGATTAGAGTTATATTGGATTCACATCCCTCACATTCAAGGTACACTGTCGGCGCGAAAACATTCTCAGTGTGCCTCACGAACTGAAAACTGGTCATAGAAAATTAGAATAAAGGAGAAACAATAAAGATGAATAAATTGAAGTCATACGGACAATGTAAAGCACAGGCAAATTTTGTCGGTGTGGACAAAATTTGGTTCAGGCAGAAAAGTTTAAAACTGACATTGCACTTAGCGATTTTTATAACAGTGGCAATCGCTTGTTCCGTTTTTGTTGCGCTACCGACTGCGGAAGGATGGACAGTCCTACAAGAACGCGATCCAAACGTTCGGGATTACATGTCCATCACTTTTACAAGCAAGAACACTGGCTGGGTGGTTGGTTCCGCTTCGTTTGAGGACTTCGAGAATCCGGGATTCATTGGTTACACGACAGACGGTGGGGCAACGTGGGAAAAAGTCGTTGACAGATATGGAGAACCGGTCAAGGTTGCTGCTGATTTAGCCGAGGTCTACTTCTTAGACGATAAACACGGTTGGGCGGTCGGCGCGAATGGGACAATCGTAACAACGACGAACGGCCAAGACTGGGAAGAACAAACAAGCAAAGTCGGAAATGGACTGAAGGGCATTTACTTCGTTAATAAAGATGTCGGACTCGCCGTCGGGGAGAGCGATACAATCCTCTCTACAAAAAACGGTGGACGCTCATGGAAGGTGCTCCAAGGCGGTCAACTCGGTGCCGTTGGTGATGACGATGCCAATATGTACAACGCTATCCAGTTCCTTGATGAAGAAACCGGCTGGCTTGCGGGTGTCCGTGTTAGCCCGAGCACACAGGGACAGAGTGCCTTAATTCAGAAAACCACGGACGGTGGACAGAGCTGGGTCACGCAAGAAACGGGTAAAGAAGATATTCTGGAAGACATCTTTTTCCTTAATGCCTCAATGGGTTGGGCAGTCGGTGAAAATGGTGTCATCCTTCATACCGACAACGGTGGCGAAAGCTGGATAGAGCAAACCAGTGGTACACAAGAGACACTCCGCAGTGTTGGCTTTGCAGACGAGAATAATGGCTGGGCAACCGGTGGTGACTTTGGGGTCGGTGCGATCCTACATACCACTGATGGTGGTGAAACTTGGGAGCTGGAAGACTCCACGGAGAAACTTGTCAAGGTTTTTGTGCTTGATGGGAAAAATGTGTGGTTAGCAAGTTCCACCGGAGCCATCATGCGGGCAGAATAGCAATTAGCGATTAGGGCGTTCCGCTACTACTCCACTTTTAGCAGTCAGTGGGATGCTGATTGCTGGAAGCGAAACGCCCTAAAAATTTGGAGGTACAATTTTGGAAATATCCACGTTCGCGACGCGAATGGATCGATTGGGGACAGAATCTGCGTTTGAAGTGCTTGCTAAAGCGAAACAATTAGAGGCAGAAGGTAGAAACATCATCCATTTAGAAATAGGACAACCGGATTTCCCAACGCCGATTAATATTATTGAGGCAGCATATAAAGCAATGAAGGACGGACACACCGGCTATTGTCCATCCGCTGGCGTGCCGGAGTTTCGCGAGGTTGTCGCACACCACATAACTGAAACCCGCGGGATTAACGTACATCCAGATGAGGTTACCGTGACACCCGGTGCGAAGCCAATTATTTTCTTTACCATTTTGGCACTGATCGATGACGGCGATGAAGTCATTTATCCGGAACCCGGCTTCCCGGTCTACGAATCCGTTATCGATTTTATTGGTGGCAAAGCCGTTCCGCTGCCCCTTCGCGAGGAAGTAGGTTTCCGATTCCGGCTCGAAGATCTCGTCGATGCAATCTCTGACCGAACGAAGCTGCTCATTCTTAACTCACCTCAAAACCCGACAGGTGGGACACTAACACCAGAAGACCTTAAAGCAATCGCTGAACTGGCACAGCAACACAATTTTTATGTGCTGACAGATGAAGTGTACTCTCGCATCCTCTACGAAGGCAAACATCATAGTGTTATTAACCTGCCCGGTATGAAAGAACGAACAATCCTCATCGAGGGACATTCTAAGACTTACGCAATGACAGGATGGCGACTCGGATACGGTATCGCCCCCCAAGAAATCGCAGATAAGATTACACAACTCACAATCAATTCTAATTCTTGTACTGCGACTTTTACACAAATCGCTGGAATAGAAGCATTGACAGGTCAGCAGGCCTCCGTTACAGAGATGGTAAACGAGTTTCAGAAACGCCGTGATGCGATTGTGGACGGACTGAACGCTATTGAAGGCGTGAGCTGCATCAAACCGCTGGGTGCCTTTTATGTGTTTCCCAACGTCACACAACTCCCGCTCTCGTGTGAAGCACTTGCTGATTATCTGATGAATGCGGCAGATGTTGCCCTATTGCCGGGCACCTCCTTCGGCAAATATGGTGACGGTTACCTCCGGCTTTCGTATGCTAATTCATTGGAAAATATCCAAGAGGCATTAGGCAGAATGGAAACTGCAATCATGA
The DNA here is from genome assembly GCA_022822215.1 of Candidatus Poribacteria bacterium. GTDB lineage: Bacteria > Poribacteria > WGA-4E > WGA-4E > WGA-3G > WGA-3G. Next base: position 5,080 of record JAJECD010000410.1, read on the forward strand.
AATTGTAGAAGGGTTATCAGTCAGCAGTCAGTAGAGGCTTGTGGCGGTTGCAATATCTTTTGACACCACAAATATCTTTTACTGAAAGCGAAAGCGCAGCCCCCTGACAGCCGATAGCCATTAATAATAGGAATTTCTGGTATGCCTCAAACTTTCAATAGTGCGTTAAACGAAAAAGTCACCGCTCGTATCCCTGCAAGCACGACGAATTTGGGTCCTGGTTTTGATGTCTTAGGGCTCGCTTTACAACTCTATAGCACAATCACATTGGAACCGTCCGACACCGACACCGAAGTCGTCGTAAGCGGCGTAGATGCCGCTAAGATACCGAATACGCCAGAACATGTAGCGTTTCAAGCAGTAGAATTAGTTTTCAAGCGAAGTGGAACAAAACGTCCCAACGGTTTTAAACTACACATTGACAATGGAATACCTGCAATCCGTGGATTAGGTGGTAGTGGTACAGCCATTCTGGGTGGCTTGTTAACAGCGAACATCTTATGTGGGGTGCCATTTTCTAATGCCGAACTTCTCAACTTCGCGACGGAAATAGAGGGACACCCCGATAATGTGGCGGCCTCATTATACGGTGGTATTGTCGTTTCAGCACAAGAAGATGGACATGTGCATACCATTCGATTAACGTGTCCCCCCGAACTCTCCATTGTGCTTGCAATCCCGAATTTTCCGCTTTCAACTAAACAAGCGCGAGAAGTTCTACCAGAATCGGTCGACTTCGCGGATGCAATCTACAATACGAGCCGTAGTACATTACTAATTGCCAGTATTGCGACGGGGCAATTTGAAATGTTGAAAGTAGCCATGAAGGATAAGCTGCACCAACCCTATCGGACCTCACTCATTCCTGGATTTAACGATGTCGCTGAAGCTGCTATTGCCAACGGAGCACTCAGTGTTGCGCTGAGCGGTGCGGGACCAACTGTAGCAGCCTATTGTCTGGAACACGCCGAACAAGTCGCAAAACAGATGCAAATCGCCTTCAACACACATCAGATAGTCTGTGATATTAAGATTCTGAAAGCAGATGCCGACGGAGCGACTGTCCAGACGGGTGTCCCTTGTTGGAGCGGATAGATACGCGTAGAATTTCTCTTGAACGGCATTTTCGGTTTGAAGGTATTAGAAAATGAGAATTGCCGAGTTCAGAATTCTATAGATGATGGGAGTTTTCCGAGTTTTTAAACGTCTGGTACTCATAAAAACACGATGTCCAATTTTCATACGGAAAACATTGCATCCATATTGAATAAATTCAACGCCAACATGGACCAGGGGTTGAGTACAGATGCCTTTCAGACAGCGAAAGCGCAGTATGGCAAGAACGAGCTGGATCCAGTGAAAACAGCCTTTTCCCTTAAGGCGTTTTTAAGACCCCTCTTCACATGGCGCACTTTCGTCTTGACGTTAGCAACACTCACCCTTATCATCTGCTTTGCTAATGGGGCAAGCGGCATCAGTCTCCACACCATAGGACTCGTTGGTGCTGTTTTGGTTATGCACATCGGTTGGGCATATCTGACAGATCACCGCAGTCAGAATCGTGAGAACAACAGACACCAACTGATGGTACACAGTATCAAAGTTATCCGACAAGGAAAAATTGATCACTGTCCACCTGAGGACATCGTGCCGGGTGACCTACTTCCCTTTAGGCCTGGTGACTATGTTCCCGCTGATGCGAGAATTATTGAATCTGAAGGTCTGATGATTGACGAATCAGCCCTCTTTGGAACTGAGGAACCTGTTCCGAAGATTAGCACAGATATTTCAGAGACAAATGTGCCACCACAACGCCAAAGAAACATGGCGTTTGCTGGGACGTATGTCACATCCGGACACGGTTTTGCGATTGTCGTACAGACCGGTAAGGATTTAGAAATCAGGAAGCAACGTCGTGATGTCCGTGCGCCTGGCATCCCAAATACGTTAGCCGAGAACGAGACGCAAAGTCTACATACTGTTATGAAAGTAGCTGGCGTAATCGTTGCTGGTGTAGCTGTGGGAATCGCATGGTGGTTTGAATATCAGAATCAGTCAACTGATTGGTATGCCCTGATATATCTCGGTATCCTTTTTGTTCTTGCCTCCGCTCCACACGACGTTGTTTCCTTGCTCCGACTCTCTTTTTCGCAGCACACCCAAAAATTACTGGAAAAAGGTGTTATCTTGCGTAACTCACGGACCCTCGAAAAATTGAGTCGTATTACTGCCTTCTGTGCAAATGAAAACGGTCTCTCAACGACACGCGCGCTGACGATATCCAACCTGTTCGTGGATGAACAACTCATTGACAGCCATACGTGGCAAACGTGGTTAAACTCCTTACAAGATTTCACGCCGAAAGAGCGACAAGAGACAATCGCGTCAATGCCGACGGGCGGAAAAATCCCACAAGGTGCGCCGCACTTGGTATTCACAGCCGGTCTTGGCACTTCTCATAGACAGCAGTCGAATCATTCTGAGACCTCCGATACAGCAGAAAACTGGTCAACAGAACAGCCCGTTGGTGTTCTTTCATTGCAAGCAGCTATCCAGAAAGCGATGGAACAACTCGGCTATCAACCAAATACCGTGAGTGCCCAACTTCCGTTGGTGGATTCATATCCAGCCACACGGAACTACGGCTATCAAACGCAAGTGTTTGAGTCGGGTCCAGAAGACTATCTCAACGTCATCTTCGGAGAGGGGCAAACGGTGCTGGATACCTGTGCTTATGTCCTCATTGAGGGCGAACTTGTCCCGATGCAAGACGATCGTTACGAGAGGTACTGTGAGGTTATTGACTATCTACTTACCACCAGAGCGGAGATTTATGGTGTCGCTTTCCACTCTTCTGATGTCATGTTGAAACCACAAGAGGTAGAAGATAATGCGATCTTTTTAGGGTTTATTGCCCTCTCTGTCAGCAGCGGCGAAGAAACAAAGGAGGTGCTGAAATCCAGCCTTGATACCGGACTCAAAGTAATCCTCATGGCTGAAGATAAAAAACAGCAGACTATTGACTTCGCGAAAGATCTCGGGCTGATTCACAATCGAAAGTCTGTCGTATCAAGCGAGGAACTGGAGGCAGTCTCACGTGAAGAATTCGATGACCACATCTCAAAATGGCTCGCTTACTCCCAACCGACATGGGAACAGCGTCGGAACATTGTTCTCAGTTTGAAACGCCAAGGACATTCCGTCGGGTTCTTGGGTGAAAACAGAAACGATTTGCGAGCAATGAACGTCTCAAATATTACCCTTGCAGATAGTAGTAAGGCACCGCATGTTGTACAAGCATTTGCCGACGGATTGATTGATAAAAAGGGTTTCCAAGCAGTAAGAGATGGATTGCTTTACGTACGCGAAGCGTATCACAATATCGCAGGTTTTTTAAGGTGGAGTTTCTCGTGTACGTTCTCCTTACTGCTGACTCTTACTTTTGGAACAGTTTTACACTACCTCTATAAACTCCCGATGCCTTTGACGTTGACGCAGGTAATTTGGGTGCAATTTCTCTTAACGTTGCTGCCATCATTAGGGGTCGGTACGGAAAAGATATTCGCCGATGAAAAACATCAGCGTCCGACACTATTTTCAGGTTCACGCTTCTTGTCTAAGACAACGCCGGTCGATATTATTTGCCGCTCTGTAACCATCAGTCTAATGACGATTATCCCGTTCTTCTTTCTTCTCTGGCAATCCCCGGCTCTCTCCGATCCGCTTGGGGTCTCGACATTACTGAGAGATGTATTCTCGACTTCACATTCAACAGATCCAAACGCCTCAGATATTTCGGTAGCACGCACAGTGGCATGCACCACACTGATTTTTACGCAATTGACGACCTGCTGGCAAACGTTGAGATACCCCTGGGAATCACTTTTTCACAGGATGTTCGCGAACATGCGGCTGCTCATCACGCTCCTTACTGTCATAGGGCTTCACCTGATTGCTGTTTATGTCGAACCTATCCGAGAATTTCTGGGGATGGCACATCTCAAATGGGAATGGCAATGGGCACTTCTGTTTAGTTTGACTTTATTTTTCCTACCGCTGAACTTAGCGATCAATGCCAACCCTGATGACGATTATTAGTGCTTGATACAACACGCGTTAGAAGGCAGAAGTTAGACCCAAAATCCGTAGGTAGGGATTCCTGCAATAATACCGAGGATCGTCCAGAGACTTCCTATTGTAAACTCTCCCAAGATTAATCCCAAAAAGAACGGTGCTATTTTTCGATGCTTCACCACACCCCCATATTGA
>JAJECD010000001.1 GCA_022822215.1 Candidatus Poribacteria bacterium
AAAGAGGGGTACGTTGTAGGGGATCGCGGTGCGATTCTACGAACTGAAGATGGCGGAACTGTATGGGACGCCCAAGATAGCCGTACGACTGAATGTTTCGGGGCAACGCATTTTGTGTCGCCAGAAAAAGGGTGGGCGGTCGCCGAAGCCGGTGTCGTCTTGCACACCACAAACGGTGGAAGCCTCTGGCAACGCCAAAAGAGTCGAACGGCGCAAGAATTACTCGCCGTCTTCTTTGTGGACGAGGAAACAGGATGGTGTGTCGGGAGTGGCGGCGAAATTATCCATACAGACGATGGCGGACAGACCTGGCAACGCCAAGAGAGTGGAACGACCTGGAACCTTTTTGACGTTCATTTTACCTCAAAACAACGGGGCTGGGCAGTCGGAATGAGCGGCACAATGCTTTCTACGCTCGATGGCGGTGACCATTGGCATCTCGCCTCTATTAGCAGGAGTCACTCATCCTTTTTCTTAGATGCCGTTACCTTCGTCACAGCAGATAAGGGATGGGTGGCCGGACTGGATCTCCGTAGTTTGGGTATGGATGGCTTAATTCTTCATACGGATAACGGCGGAAAAACATGGCAACGCCAAGAGAGCCATACTGCGAATTTCCTTGACGACGTATTTTTTGCTTCCGAAACTGAAGGTTGGATTGTCGGAAAAGAGGGACTTGTACTACATACAAAAGACGGTGGACAGAATTGGAGACCCCAACGTACGGATACACGCACAGATTTGAAGGCTATCTATGTCAGTAATTCAAACAGTGGTTGGGTAGTCGGCCAAAACGGAACAATTCTTAGATACGAAGCCGTTCCCTAACTTGTAGCATAGACTGTTAGTCTCTGCCTCTTCGGAGCACAAACTGTTACCATAAACATTCGAGGAAAAACACATGACAGATGAACAAAAATATCTATTTGATTTGCAGGGTTTCATTGTTTTAAAGGGTATTGTTCCACAGACAGTCATTGATGCCTGCAACGAGGTCTTAGACCAATACGAGCAGATGCCACCTGAGGATTATCCGCCACCGCTGTGTCTCGGAACGCAGCGAACGGAGAAGGAACTCTATATCTCCAATATTTTGGAAGCGGACAGCACCTTCAATACGCTCATCGACATTCCAGAGGTCCTGGATGTCATCCAAGGCGTAACGGGCGGTCCCTATCGACTCAATCACACCTATACGATCTACCGATGGGGCGGTGGTTATACTGGACTGCACATGCACGGCACACCGATTATTCCAAAATGCCAGTACCACTGCCGAAATGGGGAGATGGTGTCCACCCTAACAAAGGCAGTCTTTCCGATGCTGGATTGTGATGTGGAGGACGGATGCTTCGCTGTTATACCGGGGGCACATAAGAGCAATTTCCGTAAGCCCTGGGGCAACCATCCAGATGAAAACCCTGTCTTGACCCCGATCCCCGCGGAGGCAGGTGATGCTATTATTTTTACAGAAGCACTCACTCACGGGTCTGTTATCAACATCTCCGGCAAACCGCGCCGGACGCTCTACTATTGTTACAGTATTGGTTATATGCCAGACTGGGGTGGTCAAGGTTTGCACTTTAGTCCAAACGTTATGGAAAGCCTCAGCGAAACGCAGCAGGCAATCCTTCAACTTAAATAATTTTTTAACTATGAGGTCAGAATTAAAAACATGATTATAACCGCAGAAAGGTTACAGAAACTTCCACCCTATCTCTTTGTCGATATACGCGAAAAAATGCAGGCAGCACAAGCACGAGGCGTTGATGTTATTAGCCTCGGTATCGGTGATCCGGATATCCCGACGCCCGACCCAGTTGTCGAAAGTCTTGTACACGCAATCCAAAATCCGAAAGACCCCGACCGCCACCGTTATGGATGCGACAATCCTGTCGCCGATTTTCCAGAGGCAGTTCGCGATTTTTACCAACACCGATACGGTGTCCCGTTATCCGATGATCAGATTGCGATAACGCTCGGCAGCAAAGACGCTATTGTTAAACTGGCATTAGGAATACTGAATCCGGGGGATATTGGCATCGCTGCAAGTCCTGGCTATCCCACCTATAACATCGGACACGTTTTCGCAAGTGCGACGACTTACTATGCCCCGCTTCTGCGAGAAAACGATTTCTATGTCGACTTTGACGCTATTCCTGATGAAATAAAACGCCTCGCCAAAGTCCTCTGGATTAATTATCCAAACAATCCAACAGCAGCAACCGCCGATCTTGATTTCTTCGAGCGCGCCGTGGAATTCGGACGGCAAAATAACATTCTCATCGCACACGACAACGCCTATAGTGAAAATACCTACGACGGTTACCGGGCACCAAGCATCTTGCAGGTAGACGGTGCCGCTGAAGTCGCCGTTGAATTCTTTTCCCTGAGCAAAGCATTTAACATGACTGGATGGCGATTGGGATTTGTCGTCGGCAATCCAATCGCTGTCAGTGCTGTTAAAACCGTTAAAGATAACATAGATAACGGTTCACTCCGCGCCCTTCAATTCGCCGGTGCAAAAGCACTCTCAATAGCGGACGAAATCACACCCGCAGTGAATGCTGTTTATCAGAAACGTCGCGACATAGTGGTGGACGCGCTTACAGATAGCGGATGGGACATCGAAAAACCGAAGGCGACGATGTATATTTGGGCACCCGTACCACCGCGTTTCAACGGTTCAAGCCGCGCCTTCGCGACAGCGCTCCTTGAAGAAGTCGGGGTTGTGGTAACACCCGGCCTTGGATATGGTCAATGGAGCGAGGGGTATTGCCGACTCTCTCTTACGTATCCAGACGCAGTCATCAAGGAAGCAATTTCACGGATTCGCGATTTCGCGCACTAATCATTAGACACGGTCTGTCAATTACCCAAGCCTAAGATTTCGGCTTGTTAAGAGTGCGTTGACAACAAACTCATGATATACGCTCACCCGCATTCAGCAAGTTCCAGAAACTTGCGGACACCAGCAAAAAGTGTCATCTTCATCCTTAGCGCAGTCCTTGCTGTTTTTATCTGTGCCGATACACTGGCTGAGCAGATGCAAACCTATACCGTTGCCGATGGATTGGTGGGTCCTGTCGTCCCTGTTATTTTCCAAGACAGTCGTGGTATGCTCTGGTTCGGTTCTGACCAAAATGGCGTCAGTCGGTTCGATGGCAACACTTTTGAACCCTTTGCTGGCTCTCTGAACACCTTAGACGAAGCACGTTCCGTTAAAGTGAAATCAGGTGCGTTGCTTGGACGGACACAACAAATCGTTGAGGACAAGTGGGGACATATCTGGTTCCTCACGCGCATGCCGTCAGAAAGGGAAGGACGGGTGAGTCGATTTGACGGCACCTCAATCAGCTTGATTGGCAACGGGAATTCATTGATCGTCGATCAACTCGGGGACGTGTGGGTTGGTGAAAATCAGCGGCTAACGAAATACGTCACAGATGCCGAACGTCCACCGCAAGCACAGCCAAATGAGATCGTAGGCGAAGATTTGCTGCGTTCAACAGATTTGACAATCAATGTAATCTTTGAAAGTAAAGATGGGACACTCTGGTTGGGTGGCAGTGAAGGGGAAAAAGAACAAACTGGTGTGATTCTGAGTTTTCGAGAAGTACCTTTGGTCCGTGAACTCCTAAGTGATGACACAAGCGGTAAGACAGAGACTGGAACACCCCTTATGTCAGTAAGTGATGAGTTCGTTCGTTACGATACCTCAAATCTTCGCGCTGTGGGGGCAATTGAGGCGATAGCCGAAGATGCAGACGGAAATCTTTGGTTCGGCGGCTATAACCTTCTCCTCCGATTTGATGGAAAGAACTTTGAGCAGATTCTACCCTTGCCCTGGGCATACAGAGGATCCAAGGGAAGCCTCGCGTCGGAAATGTCAGCAGCCCGAAGACCCACAAAAATCCGAAGTGATAAGAAAGGACGAATTTGGTTTAGTGACGAATATACCACAAGATGGTGGGAGGGAACACGGCTACATACCCGTGCGAACTTATCCGGGTTTCTTGACGTTGAAGATGCTATGGGGCACCTCTGGTTCGCCAGCGAACACGGACCACAGAGATATGACCAAGACCTTCAACCCATTTCCTATACCCTCAGTAGCAGTCTGGAAAACGATAACATTCACACAATTTTTGAAGCCATCGACGGTAAGCTCTGGTTTGGACACGATAACGGTGTGACAGCGTTCGACCCGAGACCCGTCATTAGTACACGCGCCGGTATCGGCACCAACCGAGTTCGGATGATATATGAAGATAGCCGGGGCTACCTCTGGTTCAGTATTCCCGGTGGCGTCGCGCGCTACAACCCCAATGCCGACACAGAAGACATCACCATAAATTCATTGCGATTAGGCTTGACACAAGACACGTCATCTGCTACCCAAACCAACGCTACAGATAGACGGCAAACTGGATCGGGTTCTCGGACTGAAATCGTAAAAATGTTTGAAGTTAGCGGACACATCTGGTTTGTCAACTTCGTAGATCCAAGGGCGCGTGGGAGATCAAGACGATATACCTTTTTTCGGTACGCCAATGGAAAATTCGACCAAGTTTCTATATCCATTCAGACCAGAATCGGTCCTGGTGGAGAAGGTGCAACCAGTGATCCTGAAGTGCTTGTGAGTGAAGGCGAACACCAATGGATAGCTTTCGGTGGAAACCTTTTTAAAGCGGATACATCTGGCTTGTTACGATTCACAAACGGGGGTTTTCAGAGGATTATGTTCGGCACGACTTCGGAGATAGATCACGGTGAAGCCGCTATTACTGCTCTGTATAGAGATTCAAATAACAGGCTATGGGTGCATTTTGAGAATGGAAGGGTTTTACGCTATCCGAAAGATATTGACCGCCTAACGTCTACAATCGACGGTATCGAGCCAGAAGTCCTGCCACTTAAAGCGACAACCCTGTTAAAATCTGCGCTGGGTGGCAAATGGTTCTTCAACGCCGTAACAGGAAAATTAATACTCTGGAGTGAAACTGAACTCGGTCCACCGCTTTTCCTTGACGGAGCGTCCAGCTCAGCACCACTCGCGGTCTGGAAAGATCCGACAGAACAAAATAACGAAATAACTTTTCTCTTTTCAAACGCGCTCCGGACGTATTTAGGCACGCAGTTAATCACAACGCAGAACATTGAGCTCGCACCAGTAAACGCTTCACTGATTTCCAAGGATAGAATCCTTTGGTTAGCAACATCTCGTGGGGCGGTCCGCTACGACGGGAAAATCCTTACAGCATACACCACAAAAGATGGATTTCTTGTGGACAATGTGCGTGATGTGATGGAGGACAGCAGCGGTAACATCTGGTTCGCAACAAGGGGTGGTGGCACTGTTCGATATGATGGCGAAACCTTCTACACGCTCACGACAAAAGATGGACTCGCACATAATAACATCTGGGAACTGTATGAGTTCAGGGATCAAGAAATCTGGTTCGCAACTGAAGGCGGTGTTACACAATATACACCGACGCGCGGCGGCACCCCTTTCTGCCGACTCACCGCTTTAGCAGCTGACAAAACCTACACGCAACTTTCATCTAACCTCTCGCTACCTGCCCGCGGCACCAGAAATGTTATCTTTGATGTGCAGGGCATTAGTCCACTCCGAGAAGGTCTGTCATATCAATTTAGATTACTCGGTTTAGATACTCCGAAGTGGACCAACGTTTCAGCAGAGCGGTTTTCTCTTTTAACAACCAATCCAAGCGTTTCATCTAACGAGTGGATTAACCTCACCACATCCGAATCAACCGACACACAACGCATAGGCAGCAGTGGCGTTAAAGTGGCACTTCAAAACCGAAACGGTATTCTGCGCATTCGCTATACCGGTCTGAAAGCCGGGAACTACAGCTTCCTTGTTAAGGCTTTCCGTGAAAACTGGTCCTACACCCATCGACCCGCAGTTGTGGATTTTAATATCCAACCGCCGCTTTGGACGCGATGGCGTACCTACTTACCAACGCTCCTGTTCCTGATCGTCGTTTTCTCCTTATTAGGTCGCTTAATTGTCAACCGGCGGCACACGACGCAGCTACGAAATGAAGTGCGTCAACGAGAAGAATCGGAAATGCGTCGGATTCGCACTGAATTGAGTGAAGCGCAAAATATCCAAATGGGACTCCTACCGACAGAAGCACCTGACACAAAAGGATTTGATGTCGCCGGGATGTCGGTCCCCGCAACGCAGGTCGGTGGAGATTTTTACGATTACGTAACCGTCGCAAACGGTCAGACTGCAATAGCAGTCGCGGATGCTGCCGGGAAAGGACTCCGAGGCGCGATGAACGCAGTGCTGACGAACGGGATGTTATACGAAGTCTCACGTTTCAAATCCGAGGCGGATGTCATTCTCACTGACCTTAATTCAGGATTAGCACCACGCATGTACGGGCCAAGTTTCATCGCACTCAATCTCGCGATTCTTGATGAAACGACAAGACAGATCGACTACGCTAACGGTGGGCAACCATATCCTGTTCTTAAGCGCGGGAACGATATAATTGAGATTGAAAACAGCGATCTCCCACTCGGTAGTATGAGAACGGTGGAATATGAGTCAGCGACCTTCGATTTAAGGGAGGGCGATATTCTCATCTTTCATACCGATGGCCTGATTGAGGCACTTAACCCAGCCGAAGAGATGTATGGGACCGATCGTTTAAAGGAATCCGTTTCGCGAATTCCTGAGGGTTGTAATGCAGCAGAAGTTGTTGAACACCTTGTCGTTGATGTCCGCAATTTTGTGGGTGAGGCGGAGCAGTATGACGATATGACAATCGTCGTTATCAGAATCCCGTGAGATTTCACTTTAAGGTTGGACGGTTCTCTGTTGCTTCAGCGTTTCGATTTCTTGTGTAAGCACTTCAATCTGCTGCTCAAGTGTGCGATCTTTTGCGCTGCGCTTACTTGCCAATATCCCCCAAATGGTTGCACCTATTGCAAGAACCGCTAAAGGTATACCGATGCAGGCGATGATGATGCTATTTTGTCTGTCGAAGTTCTTTTCAACACTTTCAAACTTGTCATCAATATTTTTGCTCAGATTCTTGAGTTCTGTCTGCCGAATAGCATCATTTGTCTTTAGCTGATTAATGTCAGTTATGAGCGGTGCAATCTCTCTCTTAATTTCCTCTTGGACAATCAAGCGGATCTTGTCAAGGTCAGCATCGGTGAGTGCCCCCATTGCCGGCACCGCTATCGCACAGAATAGTATAGAGAAAAGCAAAATAGTTTTCATAAGACGTTCCAGCTCCAGTTTGATTTATCCCCTGCTATGTGGTAGGAAGGTGATAGAAACAGCGTGTAGTGTTTGCAGAAATGCCACCCAAAACTGGATAAAGCAATTATACCACAAATTTGGAAGCACATACCAAAAAAATAGTCATTGTGCTTTCCCGAACTACGCATCCCGAAACTCAAGAACCGTCTGCCGATACTCCTCAGGAAGCCCAATGTCAAATCGGCGTCCTTTAACAACATATCCTGAAAAGCCGTCTGCCTTCCGTAACTCGTCCAAACAGGAAGTGAGTTGGAATTCACCCCGCTCGCGTAGATTATGCGTGATGTTCCGTTCGAGAAATTCAAAAACCTGAGGCTGAATTACATAGATACCGAACACGGTTAAGAACTGGTCTATATCCATGCCATCTACGTGCAAATGTTCCATCGCATACTCAGCGTCCGGCTTTTCGTAAAACTCCGTTACCGAAAGGAGTGCGTTTTCTTCCTCCCAGACCCCAGCGACACATCCAAAATTCGACAAGTGTTCAATCGGCGTAACTTTGAGTCCAACGACACTATGCCCTACACGTTCATAAGCCTCAACCACCTGTCGTGCGCAGCACCTTTCTTCATCTGAACCGTAGAGGTGGTCACCGAGCATGAGCAGAAACGGTTCGTTGCCGACCCATTCCCGTGCACAGTAGACGGCATGTCCAAAACCGTCCTGAACGTCCTGCGTAACAAACGTCACTCGACTCCCTAATTCCAATAGATAGTTGCAATACGCTTGATTCTCTTTGCTGAGTTTATTGAAGTGTTCAATCGGGGGTGGTGTTTTGAAAAACGACTCAAAGAGCTCGGTATCGCCCGGCTGAACGATAAGGCAAACCTCCTCAATACCCGCCTTTACTGCCTCTTCAACGATTGTCATAATCGCTGGTTTGGCTTGCCCAGAACTGTCAATCACTGGAAACAATTCTTTCTTCATCGCCTTTGAAGCAGGGAACAGCCGAGTGCCAAATCCTGCAGCAGGGATGACGGCTTTGCGGACGTGTCTCCCCGCCTCAATAACAAGTTTCAGACAGGACATCTCCAAATCCCGTTCAATAATTTCAATAACCTTCTGTTGACTCTCTTCGTCTTTTGCAATAAATTGTGCGGATCCATCGCCTTGCGAACCGACCCCTTTGCCACCCCAGATATACGGTTGAATCGGCGCATAGTTGAGGACCTTGTGAAGGACAGGTGCCGTCAATTGCGATGGACACGCCGGGATGAGGTGTTGGTCGAATTCCATCTGTGCGCGGGTCATGAGCCTCCCGACTGCTTCGGCATCTCCGTCGCGTAGTGCCTGATACGCCTCTTGTGTAATCTCTGCGCTGAGTGGACCGAGGTAGTGTTGAACATTTCTATCTAATTCGCTTTCCGCAAACGGATAACAGTGATTTAATTGGTTGAGTATGAGACGTGTATCTTTACCGGCACCGAGATCAACAATCACGAGGTACATGTTTTGCGACACATTGAACTCTCGGACATCAATATGGTCCCCGTCAAAGGTCATAAGGATAGGCTGTTGGTACGCACACCCTTGGTCCATCCGTCCACAGCGTGAAGGTGTTGTCGTCTCACCTCGATAGGCATATTCCATCTCACCACGTGTTGTCATCTTGAGATCATACATGCGATTAAAGGCGCGTGCCACTAAAACACTGATGGCTGCACTTGAAGACAACCCTTTTTTGACCGGCAAATCGGTGAGATAATTATCGATTTCCAATCCTTGGATCCGGTAGTTGGTTAAAATCTGATATGCAACACCGGCAGCATAACTAAAAAACCCGCCCTTTTCAGCTTCAGCGAGGAGCGCACTCCCCTCCATGGGCAGGCTATAGGGACCATGGCGGGTGCCATCACTGAGTGTTGTCCTCAAAATTAAACAGGTTGGATGCGGCTTAACCTCGGCATACACACCTTGGTTTGTGCTGGTTATTAACGTATAGCCCTTTTCGAGCGCTGCGTTATTTCGCCGGTGACCGCCTGCCCAATCGCTGTGTTCCCCGAACAGGCAAATTCTTCCCGGCACAAAAAGTTTCATGGCAGCTCCTTATAAAATAGTAAATTCTGTTCTTAAATCGACCTCAATTAGACGAAGATTTGACAATTTTAGTTGAAGTGAAAATTCGTCCAAAAGCCTTAATTATGAGTTCGCGCCTACGGACTTATGGCATCTACCCGATTTAAGCGCGCCCAGTGACACCTTTGCCGCCACCTATCTGCTTTTAGTGTGGTTCCGAGGGGCAATGCTTCGTTCTTTGCAATTGCAGAAAATACTTTTATTCCAGTCTCATAATCTCTCTGATGGTATGCATTGATGCCAATTGTCCTCTGGATCTCTAACACGAGACGCTCGTACTGTTCGGATGTTAATTGGAAGTGCGCCGGTACCTCAGGCAAATCCGCATTCCCAATCCCTGATTTTTCTAATAGGGCTGCCGCGCCTTGGAAATATCGGTTGCTATTCTGCCACGCCTCCTCTCTATGCAGTAATTCACCAGCCAAAAGATACGCTAACCACATATCTGGTGCCGCTTGCATACATCTCGACAGGTATGCCATCTTCTCCGCACCATCTTTGGATTCTATTAGTGCAGCGCGGAGCAGATCTCGTAAGGACGAATGCTCTTGCCGCATTCCAGTGCGTTGGGAATCCCAATCCGTTGGCGCTGTATAAGGATAAGAAAGTGCTACAATTCGCTTGATACACCTCAACGCAACTGTCTGGTGTTCCGTTTCAAGCGAGGCGTATGTCTCTAACGCCTGCTCGTGATCACCCTTGAGCCAGTGGATGTCTCCCATCAAGAGAATTGCTTCTGGACTCAATCGCGTGTCCTCTGCACCTGCGATGCGCGTTGCTAACGACAGTGCCTTATCATAATTTTGCATCCGATAGGCACTGTACATTAAGCCGTATAGTGTGCTTAAGTTGTTAGGTTCAACTGACAGCATCGTTTCAAAGGTCTGGACGGCAGTGACAAAATCTTTTTGGTAGTATGCCTGCCATGCCGTATCTCGCCAAGCCGCCATCTCATGGGCACAGACGCGCTCAAAAACACTCCGTTGCTGTAAACGGTATGTTGTATAGGCTATGTCATTGTCACTCAAAGGGACATTGTCCAAAAATTCGATCCACTCCATCTCCAATGCATACAAGTCTTTCCCATAATGCTTCACAAAATTCCCAGTCGGAAAAACGCCCTTAAATTTTTCTATCCCGTAGGTATCAACAAGAAACCGAACAAAGGAGCCAGCCAGTAGATAACTTCGTGAACCCGCATGTCCCCAAAATCCGAATCCCATGATGCCTGAAAGAGGGGGCGCGATCTCCATCTGCCGCATCGCTTTTGCCCACTGATGTCCGGTAAGTCTGCCTTCCTCCCAATCCGCAGCAACTGCGATTCCTTCATGGAGACCTACCTTCAGACTCACTTTCAGAGGTGACCAAGGCACAGTAAAGACATGTGCTAATTCATGTTTCAGTACCGGATGCGGAAAACCTTGGGTATGGATGTGAAACCCATAACCGAACGGGTCCTCGATAGACGTATGACGTGCGCCAATCAACCGTTTCTTCTGTTCCGGAGAAGCATAGATGTAGGCTCGAACCTTTCGAGAAAGCACTTCACCCTCAGGCATGAGATAATCAGAGAGTTGGGCGTACTGAAATTCGCAATCCTCAGCAATCCGTTCAATCTGAGGCTCAAGTTCACGGGCATAGAAAATTTCAAAATGCGTTGTTTCTCGGAAGCCACCAAGTTTTCGAGCGACATCTCCCCGGGTTGGACGAATACCGAGCGCACCTGCATACAATTGAAAACCTAATAAGCCAACGATCAACAAATATAACGGGACGCGTTTTGTAAGCGGTCCAGCAAGTTTACGCCATCTTAGCTTCGGCATCAATCCTGTTTTCCGACTCACCTCACAAGTGCTGATGGTAAGTCCCAAAAATAGGGACACCCAGAGCAGCGTCTCCGTACGGGCAATCAGGAGTGTTCCCGTTATCCGAATAATGAAATCGTAAATCGGTCCCGGAAAATATCCGAAAGTCGAATGATACGCAAATACGGGTGGATGAAATATGAGATTGATAACCACTGGGACGCAAGAAAGCAGGAGATAGCCGAGATACGCCATGTATGCCGCCCACCGCTTCTGAATCCAGAATCCAAAAAACACACCCGCCGCAGTCGCATACAGACAACTGATTACGGGTAAAATAGCGAAAAAGAGAAACCCTTCACCAAAATCACAATTTTTGACCCGAAAAGCGTTCAGCAAAATTATACCGAGCGGTAATAGGAGCAAACTGGCGTTAGATATCAAGGCATTCCAGAAACACCGGAAGACAATTTGCCCGGGAGGTCCAGTAAGTGCTTCTGGACACCGCTTCATTTGCTGCAGCACTGTGAGTGCTATATGCGCGCCAGCGAAAGAAATACTGAGTGCCATCACGGCGCAAAACTCAAAAGCGAGGATGTTAAACAGCGGCACATTGGAAAGCACAAGTGCCAAGACACCCAACGCAATGAACCAGAGCCAATATGAAAATGACCTATGTATCATAGGTGTTATGTGCATCTTTAAAAATTGAAAGTAGTGTTTAGGGTGTATTTTACTTTGATACCCGCTTGGTGTCAAGCAGAATTTCAGCAAGCCCTACGTGGAATTTTCTTGCGATTTTAGATAAAATATGTTAAAATTACGATATGATGGGTGTCTGTAGCGCGGGGTAGAGTCGTGCGAAGCGGCACTAGCATAACTTGCAAACCAATATAGGAAGGCTGCGTTTCAAACGCGCACGCTTACAGGAGAAATAACAATGGCAAATGGATTCACAAGATTTTTCAAGGCTATCTGGTATACACTGACGGGCCGGGCACATGAATCTGCGGATAGAATGATGGAAAACCCTGAAGCCGTTAGGGGCGCTTACGAAGATATTATCCGCGATAAAAAAGGAAATATTCAACGCTACAAGCAAGCCATCGGGCAACTTATTGCTATCGTTGAACAGAAGAAGTCGACCGTACAAAGTTTAACCGATGAAATCGATCGGTTGGAAGAACTAAAATCAGGCGCAATCGCCAAGGCACAGCAGACGGCTACGGCGTTACAAGGTGAAGGACTCGCACAAGAAGAAATCAAAAGCCACCCTGAATACACGCGATG
This sequence comes from Candidatus Poribacteria bacterium, assembly GCA_022822215.1. Classification (GTDB taxonomy): domain Bacteria; phylum Poribacteria; class WGA-4E; order WGA-4E; family WGA-3G; genus WGA-3G. The sequence goes on from JAJECD010000001.1 coordinate 12,487, forward strand.
CGTCAACGCTTATCAAGACTTCAATTCCAATCTGACGGAAAAGAATGGTCGTATTACGGAACTGGAAAACGAGATTGAAGGCGCGCAAGCAGATATCGAATCCCACAAACTTCAGATTACGAGTCTCCATCGCGATTTAGATAAGATCAAGTCCGAACAATCCGAGGCAGTTGCGGATCTGATTACGGCACGGGAACAAGAAGAGATCGCCGATATGCTCTCTGGTATCAGTATGGACGGCACTTCCGCCGAATTGACGCGCATGCGGGAAATACGTGAGAAAGCAAAAGCACGTTCAACAGTCGCGCAGGAGTTGGCTGGAACGGATTCAAAAAGCGACGAGGAAGAATTCCTCACAGCAGCACGTTCCTCTGCTACCAATGACGAATTTGATGCCTTAATTTTTGGAGCACAGCAAACGGATACACAGACGAAGGCTGAACCCGATAAGGCAAAATCGGACTCGGATTCCGAACTTCCAGTATAACGCAGTTCTTTTACGTGCGTCGTAGAAAATCGAAGGGGGCGGTGACCCATAGCCGTTAAAAGCCCAACCTACACATTCCGCACAGAAGCCGGAATGCTTATCAATTCAGGCACATCCCGGAGCCTCGTTCTGTCTGGAAATATCCACGACCTCTTCTTCATACGCGAGGCAGAGGATACGGATTACATCCCACTCGTCCCCTTCTTAACGCGCAGCTGGGACATCCCTGGATTCATCCTGATAGTTTACGAACTCAACGGTCCTATACGGTTTGCCCAGGACGCTGATCGGGAAAAAGTTAAGCAGGCGTTCAATGTGTGGCGCGGGACAACTGAGCTGGAATTTGATACAAATGCAAGCACACACACGCAACGCTCCGGTGGGCTGTCAGACGCTGCTGCCGAGACTGCTAATGTCTCCTTTACACAGTATATGAACGACGCGATCGGCAGTCCTACGCTGGCTCTCGAACTCTTACGACAGTTCTGCTTGCTCTCCCGAAGCACGAATGCACACGGCTAAAAACGACTCTCAGAAAAACTGATAATCTTCATTGAAGCGGCAGATATGCTGCTGCCAGAAGGCGAAATCCGGAGCCTATCCCTTCAAGATAGACACCGGATTAGTATCGTTCAGGATTGGATTTCAGACTCCAATTTCATGAATGATAACGACACCGTCATCTTCATCACAGAATCCGCGAGCCTTGTGAATTCTCGGATTATCAGGCTGCCGCAGGTGGTCACCGTTGAGATCCCATCACCCAAGATGCCGGAACGCCAGCACTTCATTTCATGGTTCAACAACACACCGAAATTGATGGAAAAACCGCTTAACCTTTGGGGCACGCAAGCCCAACTCGCGATGCTGACAGCGGGTTTATCGATACAGGCATTGCGTCAACTTCTCCTCTCCGCGCGCTACTCTGGCGATAAATTGCAACCGGAAGACGTAATTAACAAAGTGTCCGAATTTATCCAAGGGCAGTTAGGCGAAGATGTCGTAGCGTTTAAGAAACCGGCACACACTCTCAAGGATATCGTCGGTAACCAAAAACTGGTTGATTTTCTCAAGACCCAATTAATGCCCCGTATCACCTCAACGGGTTCTGATGCGATCCCCGGCATGAGCGTTTGTGGTCCCATCGGCAGCGGAAAAACCTTTATTTTCGAGGGACTCGCCGGTGAACTCGATATCCCGGTCCTCGTACTCAAGAACATCCGGAGTATGTGGTTCGGACAGACGGATGTTATCTTTGAGCGACTCAAGCGACTGTTGATGGCACTCGTGAAGGT
>JAJECD010000350.1 GCA_022822215.1 Candidatus Poribacteria bacterium
TTTATCAAACTCACGTTATATAAACGCTGGCAAGTTGCCAGTAGTGATCGGTGAAATATCATCGTTTATTGTAACCCTCAACTCGCACTGCGAAAAGGATAAAAACGTATGAGAACTTTACTTGTCTGTTTACTGATTGTCGTGACGACCACGGCTTTTGCACAACTGGAGCGGACAACACTCGTGAACACCGCGCTCTCCGATGCAGGCGTTACCGCTACAGATTTTATCATTGGCATCGGGACTTCCGATAAACGAGATGCCAACGCCCACGACCTTGCACGAGAAAGAGCAGTAAAGGCGGTCTTTGAACAACTCAACGGCAGAATCCGAAACATTATTCTCGCCAGTAAAAATAGACCCGGCGGTGGACACCAGAATGTCGCGGCACACTATAGCACGGTTGCTCAAGCACCGCGCGTCGTCATAGAACTTCCTCGTATTGTGGATATCCCACTCGCTCCCGGTGCCCACAATTCGTATGCTGTTGTGGCTGTCAATCGCCAAGAGCTCATAGACTTTTACGCCCGAAAAGTAGAAACACTCCGAACCGAAATTGATACCCTCCTTAACGATCCTTCGCTTGCTGGCGATCCAACTTACACAGCGAAGCAATACCTCGGCACTTATGCTCGTTACGAGGCACTCAAAGAATCAGAAATGATTATGCTCGGCGCAGACGCTCATCTGACTCCCGACGAGATATTCCAAGCCCTGCAGCAGCACGTAATCGAGCAGCATGATGCCATCTATAACGTCGATCGGTATTTCGAGTCGCAATACCCGGTGACGAATGTTCAGAGCGTTGCACAGGTCATTTCTACACAACTTGCCCTGCAAGAGGCAAGCCCTACCGCCCGGGTGCAGTTAGACCCATTCACTTATGACATTAGTGAGATGCCTTCCCAGTTTTCTGTGTCTCTCGGTAGTGCCTTGGAGCAAGCGTTGACGGTGCAATGGGCAACTTTCGCGCCGCCAGGGCCCTCTACCCCCGCTGCACATCCACTCGGCTTTGGTAGAAACATTACCTCTCGCCTGAGCGGCACCCTCTGGGAACTTGGGAATAAAATCACTGTCCGAGCCACGCTGCGGGATGTTATAACAGGTGAATTTCAGGCCGCTGCTGTCGTGAAATTTAATAAAAATCTCAAAAACATCAATGTGAACAGATACGCGCCACCGAACTATCAGTACATCGTTGACACGCTGGTCGCCGATGCAGAATTCCAATTGGCTGGTGGTTTTGGAAATGCAGCGGCACATCGCTTCACACATCCATCCTCAACGGGTTCTGATCTTGCAGAAGCGAACCAGAATATTTCTACCAGAGAGCCTCGTGAAATTTCTCCCCCAGTACAGCACACATCTCCACAGCCACAGTCCAATGCCGTTGAAACGTGGGATGATACGTCATACCTCGGCAGCGGATTTACGGTAGAACTCAGAACAGATAGACCCGATAAAGGCAATTATTTCTATATCGGCGAACGTACATCCGTCTATGTCCGGGTCAATCGACCTGCCTATTTCCGCCTCGGCTATGGATTTGCCGACGGAAGGTACGCCATTCTCCGCGATAACGAATATATTGACGCGTCGAAAGTCAATGAGTGGGTGAAAGTCCCTGGCACGCTTGTCTTCACAGAGCCCGAAGGTTCAGAATATCTACGGGTTGTCGCGCAGGAGACAAAACTTCCACCGATTCAGACCTATACCGAAGGTATGAATCGTTTTTTATCTGTTGGCGCGTCGAATTCAGACATGAGTTTAAGGGGTGGTGTCGAACATGCTAGAGCGAATATGATCGCACTTCGCGGTGCTGTCATGGAACCACACACAGGAAATCAAGAGGTGTCAGAATCGGATGTCCGTGGAGCTGCTATGCTCAAAGAGTCTGCAGAGGCGCAGCTGACTATCATAACCGAACGGACCCAGTGAGGCTGACACAATGACGCAAGCGCGCGAGAATGGAGGACTGCCCTGTTAACCGTTCTCCCTTCTCGCGTTTTACGCAACAAAACCTATTCGATCTATAGTGGATCCGATAATTAATGTGATATTCTGTCGGGGTTCCAAACCCCTCCTACAGTATGTTTTACGTCTTGAAATGTTTCTTTAATTCTAAATTTTACTATAAAAGAGGATGAGAAAAATAACTATGTACCACACCCATAGCAAAAAATCTATTCTATTGATAATCTTCCTGATCATTTTGAGCAACGTGCTCATTTCCGGTTGTGGCCCGAAAATGGTAGACATGAATCAACTGATAGTCGCTCCTGAACCCTATATTGGTTCGGAAGTTAGAATCTCCGGAGAAATTTACGATATCGTTAGAGAAGGCGGGAGTGTCATTGGAAAGAGTTTCACGATTAGTTTAACCTCTCAAACCAGAGCGGAACTCTTAAAGTGTGAATTTGAGAGAGGTAAGGAATCGCCACCCCATCATCTACGCGATGGACAATGGGTCACGATTACCGGGGTCGTTGATGTCGTCCAAGGAGAAACCATGCTCCGGAGGTGCCGAGTTGAGTAGTGCTGATTTAACAGTTATCGGTTGTTGGTAACATATTTTTTGTGTCAGTGAAGGCAACGCTTCTAACCCCAAATGCTTCTTGCCACACGCCCTACCGACTGCCGAGTATTTCTGAAGGAGACCAATAATAGCCATTACGAAAGGCATAAATGTATAATGCGAACTGAAACAGACAGTATGGGGACGCTTCAAGTCCCAGATGACCGATATTGGGGGGCGCAGACACAACGTGCACTCCAAAATTTTAAGATTGGTGATGAACGGCTGCCACGCGCCGCTATATGGGCACTCGGCACTATCAAACAGGCAGTTGCACAAGTTAATGCCGACCTCGGTCTACTTGAACCACAACTGGCGGAAGCGATTAGCAACGCAGCACAAGAAGTTATTGATGGGACCTTAGATGACCATTTTCCGCTCCGTATTTGGCAGACAGGCAGCGGAACGCAGACAAACATGAACGTCAATGAAGTCATCTCGAATCGCGCAATTGAGAGGCTCGGTGGTGAGATGGGGAGTAAGGATCCGATTCATCCGAACGACCACGTCAACAAATCGCAATCGACAAACGATGTCTTCCCGACATCAATCCATTTGTCGATGGTTCGGCAAATTCAAGAGCATCTGTTGCCGCGGTTGATTGCCTTGAGAGCGGCTTTTGCGGAGAAAGCGTCCGAGTTCGCTGAGATTGTTAAAATTGGGCGCACACATTTGATGGACGCGACGCCGCTTACACTGGGACAGGAGTTCAGTGCTTACGTCCAGCAATTGACCGCTGCAGAACAACGCATCCAGGCTTCACTACCACACCTTTGTGAACTGCCTATTGGCGGCACTGCTGTTGGAACGGGATTGAACACACACACTGACTACACGGCAAGAGTTGTGGCGCGGCTCTCGGAAACAACGGGAATTTCGCAACTCAAACGGGCACCAAATGCATTTGAAGCATTGGCATCAAGGGACGCAGTGGTGAGTGCAAGCGGTGCACTGAAGACGCTCGCTGTGGGGCTGTTTAAAATAGCAAATGATATCCGATGGCTCGCCTCAGGACCACGGTGTGGACTCGGCGAATTGCAGTTACCTGAGATGGAACCGGGAAGTTCCATCATGCCCGGAAAGGTAAACCCAACCCAATGTGAAGCCGTTACGATGGTATGCGCACAGGTTATCGGAAACGATGCCACCCTGGCGTTTGCAGGTGCGAACGGCGCGTTACAATTGAATGTGTTTATGCCTGTGATGGCTTATAACGCCTTACAATCCATCCAACTCCTCGGCGATGCGTGCGAATCCTTCCGAACGAATTGCGTTGAAGACATTGTCCCGAACACGGAAATGATTGGACGGCACTTGTCAGAATCTCTGATGCTTGTAACAGCACTGACACCACACATCGGATATGATCGGGCAGCAAA
>JAJECD010000171.1 GCA_022822215.1 Candidatus Poribacteria bacterium
TGAGAACGATAGGAGCGATTAAAGCCGTGAAACATACTGAACGTTGTCAGTCCCTCGGCACCGATGCGGCGCGTGCCGAAAAAGGAGACCAGCACCTTGTCGGGCCGCCACGGTACGTCGTGTGCAGGCGGTCCGACCTCCGCACGGATACGCGTAATCGCAATCGCCAATGCGAAGAAGAGGATAAAGTAACCGAAGATGCTGAAGATCGGGGCACCTGTGCTTTTAAAGAAGTAAAGCACAAAAATACTGCCCACTATCAAACCGATTATGGCATATCGCGTGTGTGTTGCAGGTGTCCCGGTTGTATCTTCCTGCCCATTGCCTCCCCAGAAAGCGTTTTTCACCTGTCGCGCGATGAATTTTCGGGTGAGCCATATAGCGGAAACGCCTAAACAGAACCACGCACCGAAGGATTGTGCATCAAGAAACGGGAACCCCGGCAGATGTCCAATACCCGCCATTGTTCCCCAGACGCGCGTCACTTTGTGGAAAAGATAGAAAAACCAGATAGAGAACGAGAGCTCCAAAGGTATGAAAAAACTCATCCCAATCGCAAACGGATAGACTGCAATGGGCAGTCTTCCGATGGCGTTCAGCGGCTTCGTCTGGAAAAACTGTCCTAAGTTGTATTGGCTCCCGCCTAACCCTGGCACGATTGGAAACAAGAAGTGGAGACCGTTAAGGAGATTCATTCCGCCAGCAAGCACCGCAGCAATCAGAAACAATCGGTTGTTCAAGAGGGTGCGTCCACTATTTTCTGTGAGTTGAAGTGGGATCTGAATGACTGGATAACTCAGTTTTTCGTGGTTCACCCACTGGTGTCGGATGAGGATCGTGACGCAGAGCATCATACAGGTTAGCACAATAATGAGGGCAGACCACCAAAGCACTGGGATCATCCAGAGTTGCAGATGTTCCGCCGTGTGAAGCGATGAATCCCCTTGATAAAATGCTGCTAATACGCTTCGTTCTTTAATAGTAAGCCAATCCGGCATGTGCTGATGAAACAGCTCACCCCATTCGTTCTCCGGACTCGCAAACCAGATGGGATAAGCAAGGAGGGGCCACAAGATTTGGAGTGTATCGTGTCCGGCAATAGAAGAAGCGATGGAGACGAGCAGATAAATCACCATCAATTCAGCATCCGTGAAACTGGAATTCTTTCGGATTGCCCGGAGTAACGGATTTATCGCCATCAGAATCAGAACAACGAAGACGACATTGAAATAGACGGTTGTGACGGTGGGAAAACTCTGACCGGTGCCATAACCACTGGGTCCCCAGTTAATCATGAGCCAGTATGAGTTCGGAATGGTAATGAGGAGTGAAAGCAGCACAGCGCGAAGGCTGACTTTTGGCGAAGCTTGCAAGCCAAAACTTGCGCTACTAAGGTTGTTTGGCATATTTCAATTTCCCGTTTCCATTATACAGAGGAAACAGGAAATTGTCAACGGACAGCTAAATTTTCCACGTAAATCTTGCCTTGATTTTGGATACTTTTTGATAGTATAATAATACACTATAGCGTATTTACGCGAATAATAGCATAATTTAAGAATTAAGGAGAATAAGATGCTTAAAGATTTAACACATAGCTGCACCCAGATGCTAAAAACTTCGCCACGCCTGTTGCAAGCGTGTTTGGCAGTTTTCGCATTGCTCATCGCTGGTGCGGTTTCAACCGAAGCAGATCTCAGTGATCCCACACTATCGGTCTATTACAGTTTCGACGGCAATGGCGATACCGTCAAGGACGGTTCCATCTACGGTAACGACGGAAAAATCGAAGGAAAAGCGAGAAGGGATGACGGGGTTATTGACAAAGCCATCGTCTTGGAAGATCAAACGTGGATTGATCTGAACGGTCCCGAGTTTGAAAACGTCCCGCTTGATGGCATTACAATCGCTGTCTGGGTCAATCACAACGACTCGCCGAACCCACAGAGCCTCTTCGACTCAATTGGAACCGACCACGGCAGTGGTCTCTACCACGTTGAGATTCGACCCGGCGGGTTCAGATGGTTCCATCGCGATGGTGCCGAGAAAGAGGTTTTTAACATCAATCCCGGTCCCATCATCAAAGGTGGAAAATGGGTACATTTCACTGGCACGTATGACAGCAAAAGTGGTGACACGAAAACCTACATTGATGGAAAGGTCACACACGAGGCGAAAGGTGACGGCAAACTCTCGGACAACTGGGGACTCCAAGCCGAAATAGGACACCACAAGAACGATCGTTGGTACGACGGATTGATGGATGAGTTTTACATTTTTGGTCGCGCACTGTCCGAAGATGAAATTCAAGAGGTCATGGATGGCGAATTTCTGTCGGTGGAACCGGAAGGTAAACTGGCGACAACGTGGGGTGGCCTTAAAGCAAGGCGATAATTTGCCTAAGAAACGAAGTTCCAAACGGCTTGGACGCGACAGTTTTTCGCGTTCAAGCCGTTTCTTATTTGCAGCTACCGGTGCGGCGCGTATTCCCAATCGAAGCGTTGGCGCCCATAACGTGTGCCGTCAATTTCGGTCTGGTGGCAGACGAAGCACCTATGGGATTCGGTGACACCGTGCAGCTCATGCGCTAACTGAATTTCTTCTGTGTTATGCACGTGGCATTTGA
>JAJECD010000281.1 GCA_022822215.1 Candidatus Poribacteria bacterium
CTGCGTCCGTTGTCCTTGCAAATAGGCTTTAAAGGAAACCGTTTTTTTATCTTTTGTGCTGCTTCTACACTATTTGACATACGCCTCCTGCTAAAGCAGCAGAAACACTGCAATATGCAATATCAATGTCCGAAATGCCACCACACATATCAAATTTCACCGTTGCGCTATAAATGCGATTGCGGAAATGCTCTCAATTTAGTTTCAGATTCTTATGCCTGCTCAACCCCACAGGAACCCATGGCGATGTCGCTCTGGCGGTATCGCGAAGCACTCCCGATTGACGCAGCGACAGAGATTGTCACGCTCGGTGAAGGTATGACTCCGTTGATTCCGCTCGATGTTGACAGACCTGAACATCTCGTCAAACTGGACTACCTCTGTCCGACGGGTTCCTATAAAGATCGGGGTGCCTCTGTCCTACTCACGCATCTCAAGGCACTCGGAGTCGAGGCGGTGGTCGAGGATTCCTCAGGTAATGCGGGTGCGGCGATCGCCGCATACAGCGCGAGAGCAGGCCTCCGATGCACCATCTACTGCCCGGCATCGACTTCAAAAGGCAAATTAAGACAGATTGCTGCTTACGGTGCCGAATTGAAACTCGTGGAAGGAAACCGCATGGCAACAACGGAAGCCGTGAAACTTGCTGCGGAGACGACGTGCTATGCCTCCCACAATTGGCATCCGTTTTTCTTAGAAGGCACGAAGACACTCGCGTATGAAATCGTTGAACAACTTGGGGGGCATCCACCGACACATGTCATCTGTCCCGTTGGATTCGGGAGTATCTATCTCGGACTCTACATCGGATTCCGTGAATTGCAGGCACAAGGAATCATTGATAGTGTCCCGCGACTCCTCGGCGTTCAGCCTGATGTCTGCTGCCCGATTTATAACGCTTATGTTGAAAATGCAGCGTCTGTTTCAAGGACAATACAAACCGAAAAAACACTCGCTGAAGGTATCACCGCTGAGCTCCCCATCCGAGGCGATACCCTCTTGGAGGCACTCCGCTCGACAAACGGAGCGTTTACGACAGTTGGCGACTCAGATGTCAAGTCGGGAATAAAAACACTGGCTACCAAAGGGATTTATGTCGAACCTACGTCGGCTGTCGTTGTCAAGGCTTATAAAAAGTTCCAACAGGCAAATATCATTCAGACAGGCGATTTGACGGTCTCAATTCTTACGGGTATTGGCTTAAAGGCGAGCAAATGATGAGAGAAAACAGACCTGACTTCATCCGGCTGATTACGGTGTGTGCCCTTATACTTGTTTTTATCTTAGTGATTGGGGCGTTACGCGCACGCGAACAACCGTTCTTTCGGATTGGTGCTACCAAGAGTATAAATCAAGAAACACTTCCTGACACCGTTAAACGGCGCGATGAACTCCAAAGTGATCGGTGGCACGAAGGTTTTCGACTGCTGCGTTACTGGTGGGCAGGAGGCGCAGCGGTCTACGTCGCAGAGATGGATCGCAGTGCCGAAAATCTACAATTCGATATTGAACTCGCTAACGACCAAATCTTAGAACGCGAAACGATTAGCAGTGCCACAAGACGACTCATCAGGAGAGACGTAACCCCTTTAGCGGCGGTCAACGGGAGTTTCGGTATCCGAGAGGACAATCGCGGACGTGGCGGTATGATCTTTAATCTGCATATCCAAAACGGTGAACTCGTCAGCATTCCGATCTCTCTTGATAGATGGGGGTACTCACCACCATCCCCGTGGGGTGAAACGAGTTTCGGTGTAACGCCGGATGGCGAATTTCTTTTGGATAGGGTGCAGTTAAACGGTAAACTTCGCATGGAGAATGGAACCGCCGATACACTCCAAATTAATGCGATTAATCAGATTTGTGATTCGGTGTGTCCTGTCGTGCTGTTCACACCACGCTTTGGGAAAAGAACTTTGACGCGTCGCTGCTACGAGTTCACGCTCAGACAGATTAAACTTCCACTTACTGGAAAGTATAAAAGCAGATTCGTGGTCACCGCCGTGAATCCGCGCGGCAATAGCACCATTCCGGCTGACGGAGTCGTTCTTTCGATTGAACCACATTTGGGGCGCGCTTGGGAAGACAAAATCAGAAAATCTACGGCAGGAACACTGGAAATTGCCCTTACCCCCAGAAAATGGCAAAGCGTTCAGCAGGGCGTCGGTGGAAACCTACGGCTTGTCCGAAACGGCAAGGTGGAACCTGAACTCATCGCGTTTGGACAGTCACGAGGCGGTAGCGCGTATCGGCATCGTAACGGTGCCTCCCGTCACCCACGCAGTGCCCTCGGATTTAACGACGAAAAACTTTTCCTTATCGCCGTTGATGGTAGACAGCCCGGCTACAGCATGGGGATGACGCTCTACGAAATGGGAACGTTCTTCAGCGAACTCGGCATCAAACATGCCATCAATTTCGACGGTGGAAGCTCCTCAACACTATGGGCATTAGGACGCGTCGCGAACAGCCCCGCGCACGGCTATGAACGCCGTATCTTCAATGTTGCGATGATTCGTTCCAGAGACAAACAATCACGATGATACCCCGATCATATCTTCTCGTCCCCATATTGCTAATATTGGCGTGTTCAACCAGAAATAACCCGCGCGCCGTCAGCGAAGATTTCATCTATAACTATTACCAACACGCCAACCAAGAAGCTGCACTAAAACTCAGCCACGGGCTTGCTGCGGAAAAACTTGAAGATGAAATCGCACGCGTGCGCGAAGTCAGAGGACCAGGGGAGCAGGTCGAGGAAATGCCAAAGATGGAATATGAACTCATGGGTAAAGAAGAAGAAGCAACGACCGCGTTATTCAACTATAGACTGACCATCAAAAGCCGAGGCGGAACAACAACGCACACGCGAAACATTGTTATTAACACCGAACAGATTAACGGACAATGGAAAGTCGTTAATTTTGATGAGTATTAACGAACTGACGTGTAAATTATGATTGGACCTTGTGGTCCCTGAGATCCTTGACAAATTACATCCATTTGGCTATAATATACTATGGATCACGAGAGACTGAACTTAAGAGAAGTCATATGGGTCGGGGATTCTAAGGTGAGATTGAAGGAATTTCCACAATCTGTTCAAAAAGATATAGGGGACGCTCTGTTTATTGCCCAAGTTGGAAGTATGTCGCCAGAGGCTAAACCATTTAAGGGCGTTGGCTCAGGGGTTTTTGAGATACGAGCGGACTATCGTAGGAACACTTATCGCACTGTGTATGCAGTGAAAATTGGAGAAAGGGTTTATGTGCTGCACTGTTTTCAGAAAAAATCAAGACGCGGCATTAAGACCCCCAAGAGAGAGATAGACCTCATCAAGAGACGTCTGAGAATAGCACAAGAACTGGAGGAGAATTATGAGCGAGAAGATTAAGTTTGAAAAGGGTTCAGGCAACGTCTTTAAGGATTTAGAGTTACCGGACGCGGCGGAATTGTTTCTCAAGGCAAAACTCGGATTTGCCGTGTTTCAGATTATAGAAGATCGGGAACTCACCCAAACCGAAGCGGCGAAAGTTCTTGGAGTGAAGAAGTCTGTAATCTCACAGCTGAAAACAGGCAAGTTTAACCACTACAATGTAGAACAGCTGCTGACGTTCCTAAATCGACTGAACCGGGATGTTGAGATTCGCATCATGCCTTCAGAAGATAGAGAGGGACAGCAACGGGTCATTGCTGTTTAGTCATAGCAGAAAACTCCACGATGAGTTGAACAATTTTTGCTGTCCTTGCTAAGTTTCGCTGGCGAGGTCTTTAACCATCGCAAAACAGGTGAGGTTTCCCGTTTAAATCCTCTGGAGATTTACAATGAGAACTGGAAAAGTTGCTATTTTTACACAAGCGCAAACACCCATGGAGTTTCGTGAATATCCGATTCCATCCGTCACGGCGGACGATATGCTCGTCCGAATCCGTATGGCGAATATCTGTGGCTCCGACCTGCACTTTTGGCGGGGACATGGTCCGAAAATCGAGAGTGGTATCCCGCAAGTCCTCGGCCACGAGATGATTGGCACGATTGAAGCCATGGGACGCAACATATCAACGGATAGCACCGGACAACCCTTAACCGAAGGCGACCGCATCGCCTACTCCTATTACAAGCCGTGCCAACGCTGCT
>JAJECD010000025.1 GCA_022822215.1 Candidatus Poribacteria bacterium
TTTGCTCGCAAGACAAGCACTCTGTCCAAATCGACTGCCGGGTTGTCCAGTGTCTGGGTCAATGCAATTGAAGTCTTCACCTACATCCCGCGAAGCACACATCAGTGTATAACCTCCGAGTTGAATACCTTTACCATGTGCATAATCCGCTAATCCCTTCATAGTGGCGATGTATTCCGGGTTTTCGCTTTCCACATTGAAACCGCTCCCAAAGGTCATAATCACCATCTCAAATCCGACTTCGGCGCACTGATCAATCGCCAAACGGACAGCGTTTGGCTCGGCACTCCGAACGTGCATGAGGATAGGATTCTCCGTGACCTGTGGTGCGACCGTGCGATACATCTTGCGACGTGCGAGTCCTTTTCGCTCACGATCATCGCTATCATGCAGAATCTCGAAGGTGCGAAAACTTTTGAAAGTTTCCCCGGGTTGCAGAGATACCCCTGGGCCGAGTGGATAGCCACTTGTCATCAACAGCGGCATCTGATAGCGGTAGTCGACTTGCGTCTTGTAATCCGCATCGGGTCCCCACTGTGTCGTCTCCATTCCACTGAAGGCATAATCGCTCTCGACATGTAGCCGGTACTTCTCTTGCTCGTTGACTGCAAGGATTTCACAGCTTAAGGTATCCAATTGAACCGGTTTTTGTCCCTCATTGTGAACAGTGATCCATTTGGACAGGACGGGAATGCCTTGGTATAATGCATAATGCACACAAACCTGAAGGGGCTCAAGGGATGGTGGCGATGAGAATACAGCCGTTAGTGTAACACCCTCTGGCGGATACACTGATGATATAGCAGAACGCCTACGGGGCCACGGATAGCGGATTTCAGGTTTACCGATTCGATACTCGCGAAATTGAAATGCGTTCTCGTCACTGGTCAAGTCCGCAATCCAATCCGAATCGAGATAGGCGTAATCGGGCTGTCCTTTCAAGCCACCGACCTCGAATTCGGCTCCGTTAATCGTAAGCATTACCTCTGGTTTAATGCCACGCAGAAGACTATTACCGGTAATCTGATTGGTATAACCAACTGTGGCGAAATTAGGCGAGGTGACGAATGTTCGTTGAATGAGTCCATTATCGAGAATAAGCCGATTGTCCGCTTCGTCCACCAAAGCGGGCTGCCAGAAGGGTTGAACCAGCCAATCATTTTGTTGTGATGTGTACTGCATGCCAAATTCCTATTCCAAGGATTGAGAATTGAAAAAAATAAAAAAGATTTCCGTGGCTCATATTATACAGGTAAAAACTGAATTTGTTCAGAAAAAATGGAACCTGCTTCACTCTTAAATAGAGAATTGAGATTTTCAAATTGCCCATTAGACATATCCATGATAAAATATCAACAACACTTAGGTTCATGGGGAAGACTGAAGTCAGACTTCAAACAATAGCAAGGACAACCAACAACAGTGAACACATTTGGAGCCCGATACCTTATTATCCTTCTCATTTTCTGTGCGATCACGGCAGATGCTGAAAACGCGCAGCGAAATTACCCTTCTATCTTCCAGGCATGGAACGGCACTGAAAATCAGAAAGATATGGATGAACTTCATCGACTCGCGCAGCACGATCTCGCTTTTGCCCACCCCTACACGCTGCTCAGAATCGCTTGGAATATATCAGAAGGGCAGCCGTATTCCGGGTTGGCGACAGATTTAAATCCAGATCAACTGGATACAGCCCGTCAAAGAAAACAGGAGTTATCGGCTTTAAATCCGAATCTCTTACTGCTTGTTGAAATCCGATACAGGGACGCAAGATATGTATCGCGTCACAATGAAACAGACGTGAACAACTGGTGGGAGGTCGGTTATTTCCCGCCAGATTCTCCGTATTGGCTTAAAGATAGTGAGGGTAAACCCGTTATCGGCTGGGGTGAAGACACAAACGGTGATGAAAAGATAGACGAAAACGACGCGGTCCTTGGTTACCTCATAGACTTCACGAATCCAGATATGCAGAATCTGATGGTCAAGCAAGTCGTTGCCCTGGACAAATCTGGACTTTTTGACGGAATTATGCTGGATTGGTGGAACGAAGATTATGCGACCAGTCCAATCGCTGTTGATGATTGGTCAGCGACAATTCTCACACGGGAGGCTGAGTCAGCGGCGAGATTGTCCATCTTACGCAAAATACGGGCAGCGGTCAGTGAAGACTTCTTAATCCTCGTCAATGCAAATATGCGTCAGATTCCAAAGTCGGCATCGTACGTGAACGGTCTCTTTATGGAGTGTTATAAGACAGAATATAACAGAGGATACACTCTTGAGCAGATTCTGCGGATGGAGGAGACACTCCTCTGGGCAGAACAGCATCTGAGGGAACCACGCATCAATTGCTTAGAGGGTTGGCGGGTGGTAACGGACTATATGGGGGATCTGGGTACAAGGGTTAAGGAGCGGAACAGTGAAGAAAACCAGCAATGGATGCGCATGATTACCACGCTCAGTTTGACACACTCTGACGGGTATGTGCTTTTTGGTGATGATAACGCTATACCGGTCTCCGACCATTTGCACAACTGGTATGATTTTTGGAACGCTGACCTCGGACAACCGATCCAAGAGAGGGCAATTGCACATCAAGGGATTCAAGGACTTTTCATCCGTGAATTTGAAAAGGGTTGGGCGGTGTACAACCGCAGTCACGCGCCACAAACCGTCACGTTTGACGTTCCGGTTATTAGCACCAACACCAACCAACGTCAGACGCGCCATTCGATTTCGGATTTCGATGGAGATATTTTTCTCAAGACTGATATAGAGTAAAAAGAAAGGATTGATATGCTCAAAGCGATTTTACATACACGTCCGGCGCGTCAACTTGACACCATTTTCACGCAAGAAGACTTACAACGTCTTGGCAATACTGTTGAAGTGATATGGGGTAAAGACGAAGAGATGCCCGAAAAAGCGTGGACCCAAGCGAAAAAAGAGGCATCTATTCTGATAGGTGTTCCTCGCTATGGGGTTGGCGATGTTGACGAAAACGCTGCGCCAAACTTAAAGGCAATTATGGAGGTCGGTGGTGGCCATCCGAGACAAGGGTCGGTTGATTACAAAACTTGTTTCAGACGCAGTATTCGGGTCCTGAGTTGTGCACCAGCTTTTGCTAAAATGGTGGCGGAGTTGGCATTAGGGCACGCACTCGCGGCACTTCGGAACATTGTTGATGCCGATCAAAGAATGCGGCGAGGCGAAGAGAAATGGGGTTGGCGTGGACAAGCAGATATTTGCACACTCTATCACGCGTCAGTCGGCATTATTGGCTACGGGAATTTGGCACGGGAATTACGGCTGTTATTGGCACCTTTCAATTGTAAACTACACGCCTACGACCCATGGCTCCCTAACACACACTTAGAACAACAGGGAATAATCCCTATGGGGTTGGAAGAGCTCCTGCAAACGTGCGATGTCAGTTTCGTCTTGGCGATTCCGACGCAAGAAAATAGGGAATTGCTAACACGCAAAAAACTGGAACAGATTAAACCTGGAGCAGTCCTCGTCTTAGCGAGCCGGTCGCATCTCGTTGATTTTGACGCGCTCATTGAATTGGCAAATGCCGGCAGATTCCGAGCAACGATCGACGTCTATCCTGAAGAACCACCACCACTCGATCATCCGGTTAGAGACACAGAAAATACGGTGTTGACGTGCCACATGGCGGGTGCTATTGACCACGCCCTCTATAACATCGGGAATATGGTTACAGACGACGTTGAAGCCATCGCAGCAGGACTACCCCCAATACGCATGCAAGTCGCGCAGCCAGAATTTATAGCACGGCGTTAACCGATTAAACAAGGCTTACTATAATAGCCATTTCAATACGGTAATTCTACAGATATGGTTGCCAAGAACTCGTCTGCTACATCTTGGTTATAAACGCGCGCAGAAACCACAGAACCGTAAATGTTACCGACATAGAAGATGCCGCCGAGCGTGCCGAGTGTCCATCCTTTCACTGATGAAAGACCATCTCTTTGGAAACCGTCATAAGCCTGCCAGCCGACTATACCCACAGTTATCAGCGAGGTTAGAGCATCGCCGATACGTCCCGTATAGAGGCGTCCTGCCCCGGGGACAATTGTAGAGAGCACACCTGCTAAAAATGGACTGCGACTGGGCAGATGCGTCCCTGCTGCTGCGTAACTGTGATATACCGATGCCTTTTCTCTAACGGAGATTACATCTGATTCCTGCAATTTTTGGAAAATCTCACCCGCCTCAGACCACTGTTTCTGCATCAGATAAGAGAGCCCAATAAGTTGCTCGGTTTCGGCGTGTTGCTGTGTATCTGTTATGCGTGGCAGCGTTTCACGCAGAAACTGTGCAGACTCCCCAAATTGATCCATTAGAAAATAGGTAGCACCAATCTGGTAGTAGGCACGGCTTGCAAATTGGCTATGCGGACGCGATCGTAAGAGCAGTTCAAAATCCCGAATGGCTTTCTCATTTTCACCGGCAAAACGATAGCAGAGCGCAATCTTATAGCGAATTTGCTCGCTTTCTCCCGATGCTTCGGAAAGATAAAACAGATAGCGTTGGTATTCGCCCGCAGCGCGGCGGTAATCACCTTGTTCATACAAAAAATCGGCGAATTTACGGACGTTTTCGGGAGCGTAGTATTCAATGGATTCTTCAGCGGATACGAAAGATAGAAGCGTACAGGAGAGGAAGACTATGAGCAGGAATTTGCGTATTTGTGTAGCGTTCATAGAGTTTTTCTTTACTATTTCAGCGTTGCATAGTCCAAAACAGGATCAATGTATTTACCTGTCGCTTCATCCTTATGGTAATGTCCTAATTGTGAACCGTTGCACCGGAGTAGTCGATCAGCAGTAAGTAGCAAACCGCGTATCATACCATATTCCTGTATACACCGCATACCGAAACGTGAGCAGGTCGGATGAAAGTTGCACGTCGGGCCGTCTTGACTGGAGATAAATTTCTGATACAACCGTATCAACCCTGTCGCAGCGAGTTTTAACTCCGATGTTTCTTGAGAACTAAAGCGGATAACTTCTTGGGACTTCTGTGTTGTTATTGGGTTAAACTTACGGATGAATGCAAGATCGGCGGCTTCACCAGCGGAAACTGGTGAGACAAAAATAACAGCGGATAAACAGAGTAAGGCGAGAAAAAACAACAAGCGATACATCGCAAGACAACAAACAGGATAATTTACCATTTAATTTCCTTAACCTCCACTGACTCTGGAATTGTAAAATTCAGAATAGCCTTTGTATGTTGTGTATTCACCTGTGAGTTGCTATAGACAACCCTTTCATACTGAAGCACTTCAGACTTTTCACTATACACACTGGAGGTAATAGTCATCGGAATATAATTTGTACCGATCCTGCTGTGGTTTTCATAACGAGATCTGCCGATGATATGCCCTTCCGGGTTTTTAACCTCTGCTGAGATGAATCGATCATCATGCATCCCTAAGATGACGGTACCAAGTTTATCTTTCGCCTCCTTAGGGGGTGCCCAATAGGTATAAAGCACTTCATCCACAACATCGTGCCTGTCTAAAGTATAACCGATTGCCGTCAATCCATACTCGGCTTGTGTAGATTGGATGATGGATTCAACAAACGGCAGTGGGATCCGTCCTTCCGATGTGAAGCGGAACGCCTGTTTCTCTACTGGATAGTAAATTTCCAGCACGTTGTTCTTCACGATCATCATCTGTTGGAGGGGTTGGGTCACCTCAACAACAACCCGCGCCGCTTGAACATCGTAGTGGAGTGTACCAGCCGTGGTCTCTATTTTACCTCTCTCGGTTAATTCGCGCTTAAAATCCAAAGAGAGCGTTTTTAACGGCGAAGCATAGAGTGTGCTGTCGCTGAAGAAAATAAATAAAAACGCGATGGGAAAAAGTTTAAGACTCAATTGCATCCGTTGGAAGTTCCAGTTGCGTGCGGACAGCTTGACGCACCTCATTACAGATATGACTGACGTGTTGGGTATTCTCGGTTGTTGCTGAGTCGCCCGGGTAGCGAGGTTCAACTGCATACTTTGTTATTATTTTCAAGTCAGGTTGCCACTGGTGCCAGGCAGGGACGGTCGGCACAATCAAATCCAACAATTCTTCAAGGTTATGCGTTCTTGGGGCGCGGATGTTCGCCTCCTGCAGCCACGCTTTGAGATATTTTTCTATACATTGTTGTGCATGGAAACAGATGATATTATGTAGTAGCGGATTCGCTGTCAGTAGCAGCTGCTGCACAGCGATATAATCGGCTTCAGCCCGCTGTATCCATTCCAGCGTTAACGGATTCATGCAGTCCTTCTCCTTTTCAGCAAGATTTGTTCCGTAATGTATGAATTGTAGATTTTTAACATTGCAGGCTGCATCGGACCCGTGGAGTACTTCCCCTTTTTCGGTAATGTCGCGGAGAAACCAATCGTTATATGAGACGCGATACGCAATTTCTTCTGGAGAGCGTACCCAAAGGTCCATACTGAAACGACGCGGAATATGTTGGCGAATTTCAATTGCCTTACGCGTGAACTCAGACTTTGGAACGTCCATCACGACGAGCAGATCTACATCTGAGTCCTCTGTCGGCGTACCATACGCGTAGGAGCCAAAGAGAATCACTTGGAGCGGCGCGAACTCGCGCACGATGTCATCACATGTGGCTTGAATCTCTTGTCGAGTAACCATGCGAGTCCTCCTGTTCATAGGAGTATAGCACATTGAGTGATAACTATCAAGGAAGATTGATAAAGAAGGTCATGAACTTACAATGATGCTTGTGCTAAGAGTTCGGGATTACTAAAAGCCCTATCCGGACTGCCATCAAAAATCACCTGTCCATCGCATAACAAGAGAACGCGATCGGCATACTTCAAAGTGAGATCGGTATCATGGGTTGCGAAAACGAGGGTTTTATGCTCGCGTCGGATTTCATCACAGAGTTCGTCCATCAACTGATAGAGGTGCTGTGCGTCCTGACCGGTGGTAGGTTCGTCAAGGAGAAAAATATTTGGATATAGCGAAAAGTTTGCGGCGACAGCAGTGCGCTGCCGCTGCCCTCGCGACAGAGCATAGGGTGCCTCTGAATCGAGGTCTGTTAAGTCAAAGCGTTTGATCGTTTGATTGACCCGACTTTCAAGTATTTTTCTTGAAAACTTCAGGTTTTTTGGACCGAATGCGACTTCATCGCGGACAGTCTTCGCCTGTAGGAGTAGGTCCGGATTCTGAAAAACGATACCGACTTCGCCAGCCAATTGGTGGAGTTTCATACGTTTTCGCGGCACTCCAGCAATCACCACCTCCCCTGCCGATGGACGTAGCAAACCTGCGATGAGATGAATTAAGGTTGTCTTACCGGATCCGTTCCCGCCCATGATTGCGAAGACCTCCCCACGTTGGACATCACAGGAGACACCACGCACGGCATCCTTATCAGTATTTGGATAGCGAAAGTGGAGTTTATTGATGTTTAGATTAAAGTTTTTTGAAGGTGGAACGACAGAAGTCGTCTGCTGGGATGGTTGGGTATCAGACGCAGTTGCCTTATCTACGGGGACTTGCACACCCAAACGTCGATAGGGTGCGCAATCTTTAAACGCTGCCGTTTTCGGCAAATCAAGCGCGAGTTGTCCTTGATCCATTAACCAGACATGATCGCACAGCAGCGCGACT
>JAJECD010000163.1 GCA_022822215.1 Candidatus Poribacteria bacterium
CTCGTCGTCTTTATGCCTTCCACCCTCGGTACGCTTTCCACAAAATGGATGTCCCCCGTCCAAACCGCTCACCAACGGGAAACAGCAAGAAGGAGCGCGCTTGATCAGATTAACGATGATTTCCAGCAGCGAATGACGGACAAACAAGTGGCAAAGTCACAAACAGGAAACCTCCTCAATCAATTCATGGACCTTATGAAAGCTTCGCCGAAAGAGGCGGAAAAATTGGCAAAGGAGAAAGAGGCAGAACTCAGGGCGGCAATGGCGAATTTAGAGTCCCAAAAAGCAGATGAAGAAGAATTGCGTATCAAGGCTGAGTTCGTCAACAAAGATGTCGAAATTCGGGAACGACTGAACCGAGAATATCTACAGGCACAACTTGCGCAGGTTCAGCGGGCGCGGGTCGTGACGCGGTTCTCGCCAGCAGCAATCGTCCAATACGCCCTTGAATCTATGACTGGCACCGGGTTAAAACGGCACTTGCAATTTCTTGACAGCGTGCACCTTCATATCAGACAGTTCCGAAACTTCATCACTGAAACCGATCGTGCCGATACAGAGAGCCTCCATATCATCGGAATCCCAGAGGGCATGTCTAAAAAGCCGGTTTCACCACAGGCACTTCCAAGCTTTGCGGATAAAATCACTTTTAGCGATACCTTCAACGCAGCGATCGTAGATATGCTGTTACTCCTCGGACTGCTCGGAATATCTCTTTTAGGGGCGTTCTTCGTCTTCAACCGTTCAGATATATAAGGAAAAAATCATGAGAAAAAAAATTGTAGGAGGGGTTTGTACCCCCCAAACTTCAAAGCACTTATGGCTTGTCGCTATCTTTACTGTCGTGCTTGTTTCAGCAACACACGCCCAAACGATAGAAACCGTCATTCCAGCGGATAGCTTCCTCTATCTCAAACTCCAAAACCTACAAGAATGTCGTGAAGCGATTGAGAACTCCGAAAACTGGCAGGCGGCTGCAGGTATCATCTCCGCTGCCTCACAATGGCAAGATATTCAACAACTCATGCAGGCACTGCCGATGTTTACAGGGACAGACATACACGGTTTAATCGAAACCTTTTTGGGAAGTCAAGTCGCAGTGACAGTTTCGCCTGGCACGGAGGGGTTGATGGTAGGTATTGTCATTGAAAACAGTAGGGACGGGGCAACCCCACCCCTACAGAAAGCTGAACAAATCTTATCCCAAGTCGTTGTAACCCTTAGCAGTATGGCAGGAAACCCTGTACAACCTGAGGTAGAGAACTATCAAGGCATTACATACCATACTGCACAACTTAATACAATGGAACTTACCTACGGACGTGTTGACGAGAACTTCCTACTGGTGGGTCTCACTTCCGGCAGTTTTCAGAAAATGGTTGATGTCTATAAAACGTCAAGAGAATCAATCACATCAAACGCCTCGTATCGTTCCGTTGCGGAAAGGTATGGGAAACGCGAAGTGTTCGCGTATGTGGATGCGGAGATAGGAAGCCCTTATTTGAAAGTGATTCTACCACCCCTTGTTGGCGAGCAATTGGACGCTTTCCAGACCTTGGTCTACAGCTGGGATCTGCTGAAACCGAGTGGCAGCCAACAGCTGTCCGGCACTTTGAAGGAGAACCCGCAAGGCACACTTATCTCACTGTTCCAAGAGCCATCCAAAATGCAAGCCATTCAGGGCTTGTCAGGGGACGAGGAGCTCTTCCTTACGGTCGCGCCATCAAGTTCCCAGACGCTCTGGCAGATGATTCTTGGTTCCGAGAGGGATACACCCACCTCTGGAAACCTCAGAAGTTTCCTGATACCGGATGGGACCGATTTGCTTGGGGCGGTGACAGGCGAACTTGTCATCTCCGCAGATAGTTCCTTTACAAACTTCGTACCCAAACTGATTGTCAATTCAGACGGTGAAAAAATCAAGAGTTTCGGAGTCGAGTTCCCAGAAACGAATATAGGTCTGATGTTCCATCCTGATTCCCCTGTGAAATGGCAGGCGCTTTTCAACAGCCTCCTCGAAAAACTCAGCACTGAGCCACCGCAACAGTTCGACTACAAAGGCATGACCCTTAACATCGCCGCTATACCCGGGACCCTCTATTATGGAAGTGTCAACGAACTATTTGTAATCGCACTTTCCAAGAAAAAGTGCCAATCCATTGTTGATAATCTTTTGACTGGAAATCCGACACCCATCTTTAAAAAGAGACTGGAAGATTTACCGGCAAATCCGGGATGCCTGTTCCAACTCAACATAGAAAAGTTTTTACCCTTCGTTGAAACCGAGGGACTTCCGTGGTGGAGACCAGAGATAATTGGGTTCACACAAAAAGTAGGGGTCTTGTTCGCTGCGCTTGCTGTCGGAGCGGATGCGGCATCGTTGGAGCTGACACTCTCACCCGAAGAAAAACCGATTGATGCAATAGCAAGGTTGGCACCTGTCATTTTCTTCGTGGCGATGTTAAATCAGCAGTAGACGTGTAGTAAGCGAAACTTTTCTCTGCAAAAGGGGTGTAAAATATCGTTACTGAAAAATAATGCAACCTTTTTGCCCTTAAAACGCGTCACCATAAACATAAGTCAGTATATCCCTCGGTAACTCTACGAAAAAAAATAGAATGAAGGGATACAATATCCTTTAGGTTACACAAATAAGGGAGAGGCATCAGAAATGAAAAATATTTTGTGCAGTAGAGACGCTTCATCCAGATTTTCACTTTTCGCAGTTTTGGGGTTCGCCATTTTTCTCAGCAGTTGCTCCCATTACTCGCACACGCAGAAATACATTTTTGAAAGCGAAATAGCGAATATCCGGTTACGTGAACATATCGAATTCAACTGGTCAGCACCCGTTAATCATCAAAAGTATACCGGTCCCCGAAACGCACATGAACTTATGCAAGCATTGAATGCCGACTACAACCGTGGACATTCAAAAACTGAGGTAAACATCCATCGTAAAGGCGTTGGCATAAAAACTATAAATTATGACAGTACCTATACAGAGCGCGAGATAGATGCCAGATACGGGCGAGAAGAATGGCTGCAACGCCTTCTGGACGGAGGTGTTACCATAGAAAGTTTCGGTGATTACTCACACTACCTATCAAAACGGCACACGTTGGCACTTCTCGAAGACAATCCGACGCTGCGACAGTTAGGAATTCTTGATATCCCACCGACAGCGGATTGGGAAACTTACAAAGCTGCTTATATTGATAAGTTAGTGCATCACCGTATCGAGATTCTGGGAACGAGAGAACAGTCTCATCGCAGCGAGAATGGACCCTTCAGCGCGTCTGTCAATATCACTGAGACTTTTCACACCCGATGATAAAGGTCTGCCTTGAAATTGCTTTAGACTTCTGGTATCATAAGAGGTGAATCAACCATAGGAGAAACCCGATGTTAGAAACCCGCGACCTCACGAAAGTCTATAACGAAAACGTTTTAGCCGTTAACAATTTGAACATGAAAGTAGACGATGGCGAAATCTATGTCGTTCTCGGTGCAAACGGTGCTGGAAAAAGTACGACGATCTCCATGCTCTTGAACTTCATCGAACCGACAAGCGGCACTGCACTCGTAGATGACATCGAGATTCCGAAGTTTCCGCTGGAGGCAAAAAAGCACCTCGCCTACGTCTCGGAGAACGTTGAACTTTATCGGAACTTCACGGCACGGCAAAACCTGTCTTTCTTTGCGAAACTCGGTGGACGGAAAAAGGTATCCAATGAGGAATTAGACGCGACGCTCGGACGTGTCGGCTTACCGGAGGAGGCGTTTACGCGCCGCGTTAAGACGTTCTCTAAAGGGATGCGACAACGCCTCGGTATCGCTATCGCGATTATGAAAAACGCTCAAGCCGTCCTGCTCGACGAACCGACCTCCGGCTTAGATCCCAAGGGCGGTGCAGACTTCCTGAACCTGCTCCGTGAGTTAAAAGAGGAAGGGAAAGCCATCTTCATGTCTACGCACGACATCTTCCGTGCGAAGGAGATCGCCGATCGGATCGGAATTCTGGTGGAAGGCAACCTGGAACGGGAACTGACGCGCGAAGAGATCCTCAAAGAAAACCTTGAGGCATTATATCTGCACTACGTCGCTGGATATGAACCTGAAGAAGACGCAAGTGAGTAGAAAATAAAGGTGAAAAATATGGAAGGACGGAAGATATTTAGACGCAAGGATGGCAGGATGGAAGTGTGGGTGTCCCCCATCTTCCAATCCTCCAATCTTCCATTCCCGATGCTCGTGCTGATTCTTCTGAGTGCACTGGGGATGCTGCTGCCTATACAGATACCGAGAGCTTATGCAGAAGAGACCCAACCGGTTTCTGATGAGAACAGAGCAAAAACCAAAGAGGAACAGAGCCGCCAAATCCAGATAGAGACCAAACGCTTGGAAATGGAACTCAAGGAACAACTGATGAAAAAGAAGTTGGTTGAACTTGAAAATCTCAAAGCGATGATGATGGAGGCAAATAACATCGTCACTGTCTCTCAAGTGAATAAAGCGGAGGAAGACTACGAAACCGCCGTCTCCGAATACGAACAAGCGAAACTGACGCTGCAAGATACTGAACTTAACTCGCTCAAGGATGAATGGCATATCACTGTCGAAAACACAAACTTATATGAATCTGTCGATGGAAGAGAACTCTTCTCAATCACGTTGCGGAATAGTTCATCCCCCGTCACACTCGTCGAGAGCTCCAAAGTGCTGGGACGCGAAATTATTATTAGCGCGCAGATTGACGACATCTTCGTGTCGATTAAAGAGCAGGAAGGTTACGGCGCAAGCGGCGCAATTATCGCTGAACCCTACGAACAACGCATTGAAACACTCAAAGAGGGTGAAGCCATTACGCTGGAGTTTGAACTCATAAAAGAGGATGTCCGAGATGTCGTTGTAGAGTTGACCTACTCAGGTGAAACCGACAATAAAAACATTCACCTCAAACAGGAGGATCCCTATATCTCGGTTGTGTCGGCGAGACGTTACAAGAAGGGCGACCGACGGCGTTTGGAAGTCGTCCTCACCTACGGTGCAATAAAAGGCGAGATAAAAGAAACAGACACCACAGATGCCACTGACTACTCGAATGGCGCAACAGCACAAGAAATCAACAACGTCTATGTCTCTATCAGAGATGAGACAGACGCGATTATCGGTTTCCCCTATGAATACCGTATCTCATCGTTGAAAGACGGACAGGCGACAACTCTCGATTTTGAACTCCGACGGAATGTCGATAGCCTGACGGTTCATATTCTATACCTCGACAAGCCATACCCGAAAAAAATCCATCTTGAGGAAGATACACGTCACATTTCTATCCTGAGTGCAAAGAAGTTTCGCGTGGACAACCAGATGATGGTGACGCTTCAACTGAAGAACACCTCCACAACCGAGGCGATGCCCAGCAACGCGACTCCCGAAGAGATTGCGGCGGCGAACGAGATCCGATCGATTTACGTCTCCTTACTCGATGTTACCGATGACACAAACATCGTCAAACCTTATGAAACGAAGATACCGGTGCTCGGCTACAATGAAATCAAGGAATTGACGTTCCAGCTTCAGAAAGATGTCGAAAGTTTGAAGGTGTCGCTGAAATATCCTGAACTGCCTGAACCCGATATCCGACTCATTTACCTACAAAAAGAATCCGCGCTCGACGTGGTAAACGTCAGTTCACTACGATTTTCGCAGGAGGGGAACCTCGGGAGCAGCGTCACCTACGATTTGACGTTGGATCGGCTGGCAGAAACGGAGAATACATTTCAACTCCGCGTCATTAACCTACTCAACCGTCTCTCCTTTGAATTCCAAGACCCTGAAACGAAGTCGCGTCAGTCTCAGGTGAAGTTTACACAAGAACAGTCGAAACGGAGTTTGTCCCTGATCGTCTACCTACCGGAAGAACTGGATGCCTCCTATCTCGACAGTACCCTTGAGTTCTATGTCGCTGTCCTTGACGAGACGGAGGCGAATGAACTCGGCGGGGTCAACAATCGCTTGGATTTATCTGCCGATAGGATTGCAGGCATACAAGGCGGTGTCGAGCGGTTTGAACTGATTCCAAAAGGTGTTCCAGAGATTGAGGTATTCGTGCCGAACGCCTTCCAGACAATCAAAATCGGTGAAGAGGTCAATATGACGGCGACGCTAAAGAATATCGGCACTCGCGACCTCGTCGATATTCGTATGATCATTGATGTCAACACGGATTGGAAATATACGGTTATCCCAGAGGTTATTGGCACGTTGGAACGGAATGAAGAGACAGAGATACAGTTGACCTTAAGTCCGCCTGCGGATATCGGGGTTGGGGAATATCAAGCGAAGTTAAATGCCGAAGTCACGGTTGATAATCGGAAGTTTGAGGCACGCGATCGCTCGATTACGGTGCAGATCGAATCGCAGACGCAAATGTCGGTAACGACGCTGCTCTTCGGTGCGTTGATCCTCCTTATGATTGCGATTGTCGTTGTCACCATCCGTATCAGTCGTCGTTAGTGTCGCATAAACTGTTAGTTTGTGCCTTTTCAATAAGGTAGAATGGAGATCGAGAATGAACAAGAGGTTGACGGTACTTGCAGTTTGTCTATTTTTCAGTGTTGCGGGTACCGTTTCAGCACAGCGGCTTGTCTCACTTCAACCCGCCCGCACAATAGAACTCGCTTTACAAAACAACGAAACAGTCAAAAAAGCGGAGAAGGTCGTCGAGCGCGCCCAAGCAAACCTTCGCGTCTCCAAAGCCGTTTACCTTCCACAGGTAGGACTCACCGGTGAATATCAACGCCAAAAAGATGGCGACATTGACGACAGGGATTATCTCACTCGCGCGCAGGCAAGTATGCTCCTGGCGCAATTCGGTGAAATCCCGCAAGGTCTTGATGACGCACAGGAAGAGGTCCGCAAAGCCGAGATTGAATACGAACGCGCGAAGAAGGAGATCGTCTACGCTGTTCGGAATCTCTGGCACAATATTATTCTCACACAAGAAGAGATTAAAGAGCGTGGTGCGATTGCGGTGGAACTCGAAAAAAAACTGGAAGGCACAAAAATTGAGCAGACCCAAAGACGGATCCCCTTCCTTCGCCAACTCAATACAGAATTGGAACTCTCAGAACAGCAACTCGCACTCAACGAACTCCAACGACAACTCGACGTGGACACCGCTGAACTCATCAGTCTCACTGGACTTGACCCACTCGCACAGGTTGTCCTTTCACGCCCCCTTCCAGACGACGATGTGACGCTCGACGCTGCCGTTGAACTCGCAATCGCCAACAGTCTCGACCTTCGTGACTTACAAGGCGATATGCTGCGTCAAGAACGTCTCGCCGGAGAGACCCTCTGGAACCGATTCCCTGAAGTCTCTGCCGAAGCCCGCTACAAAGACCTCAGTGTGCTCCTGGAGCAACAAGCAGGAAACCAGACGTGGGACGCAAAAGCCATCTACGATCCGGTGATACTCGACCGTGAACGAGATAGGGCAAGCCTCTTTGAGACAAATCCACGCACCCAAGACGGCTGGGAACTGGGTTTTAAGTTCAACATCCCGTTATACGATGGGAATAAGACGAAGAACCTCCGCTCCCGAGAACTCGCAGAACTCGAGCGAATGCAGTTGGAGTACATCGAAAAAACAAAGTCAATCCGTGTAGAGGTGCGGCGCGACTATCGTGAGGTGGCGAATGCGAGAGAACGGATGGAGATTGAAGAAAAGCGTGTGAGAATTTTCGAGCAGCAGCTGCGGACGATTGAGCGGGTGCTGGATGAAGTCACCGTCGAAATCCCCGGTTACCAAGGTCTTACCTACAACGATGCGTTTCAAGCACAAGCGCAATTTACAGAGGCACAACGCGTTTACTATCAGACCCGCCGAGATTACGCACAGGCGAAGGAAAAACTCCGCGAAACGATGCAGTGGATCGAATAGCTGCGCTACTTTACCTCACTCATCAAAAAAGAAACCTGTGCGATAATAAAGAAGAGCAGATTAAACAGGACCAACAAACCGACTTGGGATAGCACACTTCGATACGAGATCTGCTCTGTAAATACCGGCACAGTGTCCGGACTCACCGGCTTCTGTGACAATCCCTCCTTTACAGGATAGATGTGTAGGCTTTCGGGATCGCTTTGATCTTCGGTTTTAATAAAATCTATAAACGTCTCCCGATAACGGCGCGCCTGTTTGACAAAATTCATATAACCGATGGATGAACATGCCGTCTCCTGGCGCCCCCCCGAGCGATTTGATTTGAAGCATCTCTTGGACAATATACCGAAGATTCGGCAGTGTCTCGCCATATTCTATAGTGACATCCATACCCGCATCTTTGAGGTATGCCTCTAACGGCAATCGCTCCGTTCCCGTCACATATTTACAGAAGAAGGGTTCAAAATCTTCATCCGTAATTTGGCTGACGATCCTAATGACATCTTTCATTGCATACGCGCGGCCGGTAAGACCAAACTCCCGGTACATCTGCTGCATCACATCGTCTAAGCCGTTTCGATTTTGCGTGAGATTGCGAATCTGTATAGCCAAAGCGGCAGCAACCAGACTCCCACCGTCGTAGACGAGCTCACGGTTGGCGGATTTGTCTTCACCTGCTTCGTGGATGGAGAGTTGTCCGTGTCCGGATAGATACGCTTCCCAGGTTCGTTCAAGATCTCTAAGAAAACCACTTTCATCGGCAAGTCTAAGGCGAGCACAGACAACCCTTGAATAGTATTGCGTGAAACCCGCACAGAACCAGTACTCCTGCTCTTTAAAACTGATAGTCCCCGTTCTTTGGATATCAACATAACTTCCATTCCAGAGATAACCAATAACATGTGCTACCATTGGCAACCAAAAATGTCTGTTCGCTCCATTCAACGCGTAATCTGTAAGAAGGCTGATGCTGCGTCGGGACACACCTCCGCTCCTGTATCCTTTTTTTTCATAGGGGTTTGCGACAAATAGCAGTTGATCCTTCGGCGTGCCACCGAAAATCCGTGAATACGTTTGGAGAAGTGCCTCAACAGTCCCGTGTACTTCATTTATCGCTGCTTTAAAGCGTCCACCGAGCGCTATTACAACCTCTGCGGGTCCAACTTTTACGAGGCGTTCAGCATGTTCACCAAGGACAAGGTACGCATACATCAAATCATTCTGATCCTCGCAAACGAAATGGCATCTACTGCCCAAAATCCGCTTCCAAGGCGTTGAGATGTGCCAGTTATCAGGCACGTCAACTTTGAGTTCAATATCTTCCACCTCACCGACAATAAAGAGGGCGTATCCGGGCCAGAAAATACAATCGTCTTGCGCATTGGATTGGGAAAGATGGGGCGAGCAAGCTGGCGAGGTTTCCTAACCTCGCCAGCGAAGGAAGAACGCTTAAAATTCTAATAATCGGCGATGGAGCCGTCTGCTAACCTACTATTGGGCCAAGTGAAACGCCTTCCTGCCTCTTGACCGACTTCAATCACCTTCGCCTCGTCCACGGTAACGCCTAAGCCAGGCCCTTCAGGCAGTGAAACGTAGCCTTCAGCGTCCATCTCCCACGCTTTGTGAGCAACGCCGCCTGGAAGGACGTTCTCATAGCCTTCGTGGATCAGGAAAAATGGTACGGCAGCGGATAACTGTAAACTCGCAGTGAGACCGAGATAGGACATTGTGCAATGTGGTGCGATCGGGACGTGATGTGCCTCGGCGAGCGCGGCAACTTTCTTGACCTGTGTAATACCGCCGCCGTGTCCGACATCGGGTTGAAGGATGTCAATCACCTGTGCTTCGAGAATCTCACGGACCTCCCATATTGTGCGATCGCGCTCGCCTGTCGCCAGTGGGACGGGGACGGACTCTCGGATCTTGCGCATCACCTCAATATTGCCGGGTACCCACGCCTCTTCTAAAAAGAGCAAATCATCGGGTTGTAGATAACTGGCGAATTGTTTGACGATTGGTGGTGGTAAGCAGCTATGCGCATCAAACATGACTGCCCCATCGGAACCGACTTTCTCCCGTGCATCCCGCACGCGCTGCACCAAGTCGGCGATTTCATCGGGGGTGCCAGCAAACGGCTTTGAACCGCCGGGTCCCGTTTTTAGTGCTTTTGGACTCGGATACTTCCAAATCTTATCGCGACAGGGACCGCCAAGCAGGCGATACACCGGCACACCCCACAATTTTCCTGCTATATCCCACAACGCCATATCAATCGCGGAGATGGTATGTACCATCAGACCGCCGCCTCGGATGTTGCGATGCGCCCGGAACAGGCGTTGCCAGTGATGCTCAATCCGCGTCGGGTTTTCTCCGATAATCAGTTCCGACAAGGAGCGCGCCAACGCACAGGTGACGGTTGTCTCCATGTTGTTAATCTCGCCCCAACCGGTAACACCCATATTCGTTTCAATCTTGACGTAGGCTTTCACACCCATCGGATAAGCCTCAAGGTTTGTCACTCGAATTTGTGAACCTTTATCTTCATAATCTGCCATTGTGAGAACTCCCTTTCGTTTTTCCTTATGTTTACACATTCCCGAAAGTTTGTCAAGATTCAGAGCGCCAGAAAACAGGGTCATTTAGTTTTCTGTTGACCGAAAGGATAAAAATTGATAGAATCCTTGCTAACACAAAAGGAGGCGAAACAGATGGCAAATCAGACATACCGAATTGGAATCATCGGATGCGGTGGGATGGGTAGGTCCCACTCGAGAGCGTGGAAACCAATCCCTGATGCACAAGTCGTCGCGGCAATGGATATCTACGAGGAATCCGCGAAACGGGTCGCCGATGAGTACGACATTCCGGCTATCTATACCGACGTTGACGAAATGTTGTCAAAAGAGGATTTGGACATCGTTAGCATCACAACGTGGCAAGGACCCCGAGCGGAAGCCACTGTCGCAGCAGCGAAGGCAGGTGTCAAAGGGATTATCGGAGAGAAACCGATGGCTGCCTCACTCGGACAAGCCGATGCCATGATCGCTGCCTGTGAAGAGAACAACGTCAAACTCGTCATCGGTCACCAAGGTAGATATAGACCGGCAAACATAGAAATACGGAGACTCGTCGCGGCAGGGGCGATTGGTGAACCGACAACTGTCCACCACCGCGCCAAACAGCACGCCGGGCTGCTCAATACAGGTACGCACGCCATTGACGGTTGGCGATTCATGCTGTCTGACCCAGAAACGTTATGGGTTATCGGGCAGACCTCTCGGACGACCGACCGGTGGGAACGCCGCACGATCTGCGAGGATCTCTGTATGGGTTTGGTCTGCTTTGAAGGCGGTGCACGCGGTATCTATGAAGGCGACCTCCCGGACCCGCCCGTCTCAATGCCGCAAATCGCTGGCACGGAAGGGCAGATTCGCAACGGTCCTGATGGTACGATCCTCCTCCAAAATGGAGACGCACAGGGATGGCAAACCATCAAACCGCCACCAGAGCCTAAGAACCAGTTCCAAGAACTGATTGAGTGGATTGAGGGTGATATTTCTGACCATCGCGGGAATGGTGTCCAAGCACGTTATACGCTTGAAATTATGATGGCTATCTACGAATCGCTGCGGATTAAGAACGTCGTTACTATGCCGATGGAAACGAAGGAATTGCCGCTTGAAATCATGGTTAACGACGGCACACTGCCCGTCCTTGAGGAGGGACGCTACGACCTGCGTACACCCTTTGAAGGACAAACTCGGAAACGTTAATCTTTGTAGCATAACCTGTTAGGTTGTGCATGGAGACACCGATGGAGAAGAAGAGTCGACGTTCATTTTTAGAGTTCGCAACAGCATTGATTGGTGGAATTCTGAGCCTCGCTGCCGGAATTCCACTCATCGGCTTTGCGATCTCACCGGCTTTTAAAAAAGGGGAATCGAAATGGGTCGATTTGGGTCTCGCTGACCGGCTTAAAAACAGTCGCTTTAAAAAGGTAGATTACACCTTCACGGCAAAAGACGGTTGGGTGAAAGCAACGAAAAAACGTTCTGTCTACGTAACCGACACCGGCAACGGAGAGTGGAACGTTTTTTCGCGGACCTGTTCAC
>JAJECD010000227.1 GCA_022822215.1 Candidatus Poribacteria bacterium
TGGGGCCAGTGAATCATATAGATGTCAACATAATCCGTTTGCAATCGCTGGAGGCTTCCCTCGCAATGCTCCCGCATTGTATCAGGATCGGGTCTGCTTATCTTCGTACCGATGATTGCCTCGTGTCGCCTGCCCTCAAGTGCGACAGCGAGTGCTTCTTCACTCCGTCCAGAGTTGTACCCCTCCGCCGTATCAAAGAAATTGATGCCAGCATCCAACGCGGCATTTACAACCTCGGTGACATCTGATTGTGCTTGTGGACCCCAATAATCGCCACCACCATACGACCAACAACCGATCCCCATCGCTGAAATCTCAATTCCAGATTTTCCACATGTACGCCTCTCCATTTTTTAGCCCCCATGATATGTAAGCGAGTCGAAAAGGCCTCGCGTTATTAAGCTTCTTTCATCATCTAAAGACGGTTGGACTTAACCAAAAACCATCACGAAACGAAATTGTGAGTGATTAGCGAACAATTTGTCTCTGCTTTACATTGTGGAGTGATGTCCAGAAGTACATAGTTAAAAAAAGAGTTCTGTAATTAATTGCGCATTCTGACCAATCTGATCCCCGAATTGCTGATACATGCCGAGCAATAACGGATCAATCGGTTTAATGTGTTCCAAGGCAAACTTAATCTCTTCGCGAATCTGCTGTGGACTTCCGATTGTCCTACCGGCCGCAAGTACCTTGAAAACGAGGCACGGTTTATCTGTACGCTGTATCGCCTTGCACATTTCGTCGCGGTCCTCGCGAGCGTAAATCTCACCCAAGGCAGCGTAACCGAATTTTTCTCTGAACTTCTCGGCACCGCCGTGGAGATTATAGAGTCCAGTCATGTAGTAGTCTATATCCCAGGCTTCATCCTCAGCGATATGTAAAAGTCTCGGATCGTGTACAGATAAACCCACCAAGGCTCCAGTATCGCGAATCCGTTTGAGGATGTCTTGCAAGTGATCAAGCCTATTTTCGCGCAAACATCTGTGCCCGACCCCACCGCCGTGGGGTGCCATGCCGAATGGATCGTGCTTCGCTGCTTCAAAGACAGCATCGGGTTCATCATACCAAAGCCCACCCGGACTCAGACAGAACCAGTTGATCGTGCCCCCTTCATTCCGGTAACGCTGCAGATCGGAGAGCGAACGCTCGGTCAAACTATTCTGCCAGGCATTAATCCCCGCCTCTTCTGCCCGTTTGAGCGTTGCGACAACGCGTTCTGGCGTATGGTATTCCTTCTGATGCTGTGAAAGGAGTTGATTGAAGTGAGAATAACCATAAATCGGGTTATCCCCTATCACTAATTTACTGATTTGATGATCACAAAACGAGATTTTCGGTAAAGTTGCCACGGGTTTACCCTCCAAGCGAGAAACACTTTAGAAAAATACGCCTAACCGAACAGAAATCCCTCCGAAACAGATGTATCAATTTCACGTACAAGCTGCATTGTCAATTCCAACGCTGCGGTGTAGTCATCAATATTGATAATTGAGACATGGCTATGGATATAACGTGACGGCACACCGAGCACGACGGAGGGTACACCTCTGCCGGATTGATGAATCGCGCCGCCATCTGTCCCGCCGGACTGGCGCACCCCAAGTTGATAGGGTATTTCGTGCCGCTTCGCTGTCTCAATCACAAAATCTGCCAACTTCGGATTAACAATCATCGAAGAATCAATGATCCGAATTTGCACACCACCGCCAAGTTTTCCTTGTGAGGCACCGACGCTTAACCCTGGGGTATCATCAGCAGGCGGCCCTTCAAGAACGATTGCGAGATCGGGTTCTACACTTGCCGCGACTGTCCTTGCGCCTCGCAATCCGACTTCTTCTTGCACACTTCCTGCGCCAATAACGGTGTTCGGATGTTCATCCAGTCGCAAAAGTGCCTCAATAACGATCGCAACGCCGACGCGATTATCAAAGGCTTTCGCGGAAAACAATTTGCTATTTTTCAAGGGTATAAAAGGTCCATAAGGTGCGATCGGACATCCGGGTAACACCCCAAACGCCTCAGCCGCTTGCGCTTCATTCTCCGCCCCTATATCGATAAAAAGGTCTTTCATATCCAAGACTTTATCGCGCGATCCTGAGAGCAAATGCGGCGGTGTAGACCCGACCACTCCCGGCACTTTACCCAACTTCGTTGTGATAGTGACTCGTTGCGCTAAAAGTGTATGTGCCCACCATCCGCCAAGTGGTAGAAACTTGACGAATCCGTCATCTGTAACACTTTGCACAACAAAGCCGATCTCGTCTAAATGTGAATCAAGCAGAATTCGAGGGTGGTCAGCAGTGCCGGTGCGCGTGCAGAAGATACTTCCTAATTTGTCGGTTTCGATGGGACCGACATCGGAAACCGCCTCTCGAAAAATCTCGCGTACTTCCGTTTCGTAACCAGGAATCCCATCTGCTTGTGTCAATGATTTGAGTAGTTCAATTGAGGTGTCAGCCATCGTTGCATCCCTTTGATAATTGTGCTATAATTTGGCAATATTATAGCAGGGTTAATGTTTTGTGGCAACTTTTAATGCCTTACGGAAAGCACAATAGATATCGAAAACTATGATATGCACACGAAATTAGTAGGCATTGCACAGCAAATTTAAGGGGGGGATATGAAAGATTGGAAAAATTTTATCACGATCAGTTGTCTGCTGATGTTCAGTGCTGGTATCTATCAAAATGGGCACGCTCAGGAAAATCTCGCACAACAAGCTTATGCTATCTTTCAACAAAACTGTTTGAACTGCCATGGAGAACACGGGGCGTTTACTGAAGAAATTATTATCAATCACACAGCACTCATCGAAACCAGGGCAGTGATTCCCGGAAAACCTATTGAATCTGAACTCTACACGCGACTCCTTGAAGGCGATTCCACAAGGCGGATGCCCTTAGGGCAACCCCAACTTCCACCAGCAGCGATTCTGACGATCGGTAATTGGATTCAGGCGGGTGCCCCGGATTGGGAAACCCCCATACAAACAGATGGCCCCTTTATTACTCCCAAGGAAATGCTCGAAACGATTGAGAAACATGTCAATTCGCTGTCACCATTTGATCGTGCCTTCACACGGTATTTTACCCTCACACATCTCTATAACGCCGGTGAAACGACTGAGGCACTCCACGCCTACCAACGCGCACTCTCAAAATTAGTGAACAGTCTCTCTTGGGGACGCGAGGTTATCCGACCGCAAGCTATCGATCCCGAAGGCACTATCTTTTCCATCGATCTGCGAGACTACGAATGGGAGATCGGCACCAACCGATGGACGTTGATGGAAGAAGTGTATCCTTATAAGATTGAGTTCAACGCGCCAACACAAACGGGTCTACATGAAAAACTGATGAATTTGCGCGAAGAGATGGACTGTGAGGTGCCCTTCGTTCATGTGGACTGGTTCATCGCAACAGCATCCTTACCCCCACTCTACCACGACATCTTGGGTCTTCCACAGACGGATCGGGCATTAGAAGCACGACTTGAGGTGAATGTCGTTGAAAATATCCAGAACGCAGCGGGGAGACGCGTCTGGCGCGCAGGTTTCAACAACTCGGGTGTCTCAAATCACAATCGCGTTGTGGAACGCCACACGTCTCGGTATGGTGCGTATTGGAAAAGTTACGATTTTGCGGGAAGTGTCAGGACACAGAATATCTTCACACATCCGCTCTCTTTCACACACGATGGTGGCGAGATTATCTTCAATCTCCCGAACGGTTTACAGGCATACTATCTGGCAGATGCGGGTGGCAATCGACTTGACGCTGCACCAATAAGTATCGTTTCCAATCCTGCAGCGAGTGATCCGACTGTCCGCAACGGACTTTCGTGTATCGGCTGCCACACCGAGGGGATGAAAACCTTTGAAGACCAAGTGCGTGCCGTTGTCCAGCAAAACACCAGTCCACCCTACAACAAAGCGCAGGCGTTACGTCTCTACGTCGAAAAAGCCGTCATGGACGAGCTTGTCTCCGAGGATACGCAACGGTATCGTCAGGCACTTGAAGCAGCAGGCGATATATTTGGCGGTATTGAACCTGTGCAGCGATTCCATGAAGCATTTCAGGCTCCGCTTGATGCGTCACGTGCTGCGGCAGCTGTCGGTTTGGAAACGGAGACTTTTCTCCAAAAAATTCGTGAAAATGCGAGTTTACAAAACTTGGGGTTGCTGGTATTGGAAACCGGGACTGTGAAACGGGATACATGGACATCGAATTTCAATGAAGTAGTTACTGCGCTGACTTCCCCTGATAGCAATGTGGTTACACCCGTTGTTCCTCAGGCGGAGCGCATTCCTGGGGCTGCTGTTCACATTCCAGATGATAACCTCCGTGCAGCAATTGCAGAGGCTCTTGGCAAAGCATCGGGTGCCACGATTACTGAAAAAGAGATGGAAACATTGATAAAACTGGAGGCGAGAGGTAAGGACATCAAGGATTTGACTGGGCTTGCGTCTGCCAAGAACTTAACGGAATTAAATGTTAGGGACAATCCATTATCGGACCTCTCGCCTCTCGCCTCATTGACCACATTGCATTATATAAACTTCCAAAATACTGAAGTCGCAGCTCTCTCTCCGCTTACCTCGCTGATAAAATTGCGTGAGTTACAGTTTCGGGATACTGAAGTCGCTGACCTTTCGCCTCTATCAAGATTGCACGAACTTGAAGTGATAAATGCCTCAGAAACTCGTATAACAAGTCTTGCTCCGTTAGCAGGACTCAAAAATTTGCAAAAGTTAGACACCGTACATTCTGATATTACCGACCTCTCCCCCTTGGCTGGATTGACAAACCTAACGAGACTCCGTTTATATGACTGCAAAGCAACCGACATCTCTCCTTTCAAAGGCTTAACGAAACTAAAATGGTTTGGTCTTACGCAT
>JAJECD010000416.1 GCA_022822215.1 Candidatus Poribacteria bacterium
CAATTCGGAACGCGATGGTGGTGCACGCAGCGTTTGGAGGATCGACGAATCTCCTATTGCACATTCCCGCGATTGCACACGCTGCTGGACTCCAACGTCCATCTGTAGAGGATTGGACTAAAATCAATCAGAACGTCCCACGCCTCGTGGATGTGCTTCCGAACGGACCTGTTGGACACCCGACGGTACGCGTTTTCCTCGCCGGTGGCGTGCCTGAGGTCATGCTACACCTACGTGAACTCGGATGCCTCAACGAAGATGTGCTAACGGCAACGGGTGAAACGCTCGGCAGTAACCTTGATTGGTGGGCAGCGTCTGAACGGCGCGCACGTGTCCGTGAAATTCTCGAAACAGCGGATAACGTTGCTCCTGATGATGTCATCCTGAATCCAGATGCAGCAGCAGCAGCGGGATTGACAAGCACTGTCACGTTCCCACGCGGGAATCTCGCACCAGAGGGTTCTGTCATTAAAAGCACTGCTATTGACCCAAGCGTCGTCGATGCGGATGGCGTGTATCGGATGACGGGACCGGCGCGGGTCTTTGTTCGTGAGTCTGATGCGATCCAGACGCTTAAAGGGCAGGCTGAAGAAAATATCCAACCCGGTGATATTATGGTGTTGTGTTGTCGTGGTCCACAGGGGACAGGTATGGAAGAGGTCTACCAACTCACGGCTGCGTTGAAACATCTTTCGTTCGGTAAAAATATCGCCTTGATTACGGATGCACGATTCTCTGGGGTTTCGACAGGGGCGTGTATCGGACACGTCGGACCGGAGGCACTCGCAGGCGGTCCTATCGGCAAGGTGCTTGATGGCGATATAATTCAGATTGAGATTGATACCCGGCAACTCGTCGGCAGCATCGATCTGGTAGGACGCGGAGATGAGCATTTCGGTGCTGAAGCGGGTGAACGTCTGTTAGCGGAACGACAGCCGAGACCAGACCTTTCGCCAGACGAGGCATTACCAGACGATACAAGGCTCTGGGCGGCGTTGCAATCTGTCGGTGGTGGCACATGGGGTGGTTGTGTCTATGATGTAGATGCAATTATCAACGCGCTGAAATAGTTGGCTGATAATCCTTAAAACTATGAAATATTGGGTACCACCTGTTCTGTACATGGCACTCATTTTTGCCATCTCGTCTATGGAGCAGCCGCCGCTTCCGATGCCGGAGTTTGAGTGGCTGACGATTGACAAACTCTACCATTTTATCGAATACGCCATACTTGGCGTATTACTCGCACGCGCCTTTGTGAAGGCGAAACCCTCAATAGTGCCATCACAACTGGTGTGGGGCACGGCAGCACTGATCTCGATTCTCTATGGGGCGAGCGACGAATGGCACCAGACCTTCGTTCCCGGTAGATTCGCCACGCTTGCAGATTGGGTTGCAGATGTGGTAGGATCAGTTGCCGGTGTGTTTGGTGCCTATCTCTATTATAAGAAAAAAAGGAATTCATAATGCATCCACTTGTTGACTTGAAAGTGCCAGAAGGCTCCGTTGCTGTTCATTGGTTTGAACAGAGCAGTTTTGCAGTAAAGGATTCGGCTGGCACGATTGTCCAAATCGATCCCTATTTTCCGCGGGAACGTCCGGCGGATCGTTTCATTCATACCGAACCGCCGCTCGACGAATCAACACTTCCAACCGATTTCGTCCTTTTAACACACGCCCATGGAGACCATACCTGTTCAGAATCGATTCGCAGAATTTGGGCGACCTCCGATGCCACTCGGTTTGTTGGACCCGAAGAGAGTACCCGTCAGATTCTGGCAGAAACAGATGTCGCAGCAGCACACGTTTCAGAAATTAGCGCAGGCGAATCGGCAACGCTCAACAGTCTCACAGGACATGCCGTCTATGCCAAACCGCCTGAAGGCGATGCGTCTGCAGATATAGACCCGCCTGATGTCACACATCTGGGCTACGTTGTTGTCAGCAACGGTGTAACCCTCTATTTCAGTGGGGATCCAATCAACAACTTCGCAGATCATGATGAACTGATTTCGGCAGTGGCAGCATACAAACCGGATGTCGGTTTCCTGACGAACCACCCAACCGAAGGTGAGTTTCCATTCTACGATGGGTGTGTGAAAATGGCAACGCGTATCGGATTGAAGCACGCTGTGCCGGTACATCGTGCGTGTTTCGTCACACGAGATTATGATCCGAACGAATGGGCATCCAACTTTCCTGCTGGTGGTCCCGAACCGCTTATTATTCAAAGAAATTCACATATTGTTTATTAGTTAGTTATCAGCCGTCGGCTTTCAGCAGTCAGCAAGAGAAACTTGTGGCAGTTACATGATACTTTCATGCAACCACTGATAGCCAACAACTGACAGCCGACAGCCATTTACTTGAAAGGAACAGATACAGATATGTCTCTACAAGAACAAAAAACGCCGCTTGTTGGTATTGTAATGGGAAGTGATTCCGATTTGGAAAAGATGGCGGAAGCCGCAAAAGTCTTAGAAGAATTTGAGGTCCCATTTGAGATAACAGTTTCCTCTGCACATCGCTCGCCAGAACGGACAGTCGCATGGACAGAAAAGATTAAAGCCGAAGGTGGCAAGGTCATCATTGCGGGTGCAGGGCGCGCAGCACACCTCGCCGGTGTCATTGCAGCGCACACGACACTGCCGGTCATTGGTGTCCCGATTGATGGGGGTCCGCTCAACGGCGTTGATGCCCTCTATGCGACAGTACAAATGCCCCCCGGCATTCCTGTCGGCACAATGGCAATCGGATCCGGGGGTGCGCGAAATGCCGGACTCTTCGCTGTCGAAATTTTGGCACTCCAATTCCCTGAACTCGATGCAAAATTGTTGGCGTACAAAGAAAAGTTGAGCGATGGCGTTGCGGAGAAAGCGGAACGTCTTGCACAAGTTGGATATCAGAATTATTAGAATTAGCCATCAGCGGTTAGCAATCAGCAGTCCGTACAAGAGATTTTTGATTGCCTCTAAGTGCTGAAAGCTGATGATTTCCAATAGCCAATACAAGGAAAACTATGGAAACTCCAAAGTGGCACGACGACACAGAACTGTTTACTATGATGGAACAGAAGCTATATGCTGCTGTCCTTTCGGATGCGCTTGATGCAGCGGGGTACCGCGAGCAGACCCTATGCCACACCATTCGACCGCTATATCCAGAGGCAGTCGTCGTCGGGCGGGCGATGCCTGTCCTCTGTGTAGATGTCTACGAAATGCCAGAT
The DNA here is from genome assembly GCA_022822215.1 of Candidatus Poribacteria bacterium. Lineage (GTDB taxonomy): Bacteria > Poribacteria > WGA-4E > WGA-4E > WGA-3G > WGA-3G. Next base: position 3,227 of record JAJECD010000416.1, read on the forward strand.
GAACCGTATCAGCAGGAAATCGCAGCAGTGGATAGCCTCAAACAGAACGACATCTTTGTCTGTTCTACGAATCAGAGCACCCGCAACTGCATCTGGGGGGAACTGCTCTCAACGGCAGCGCGGGCGCGCGGAGCACGGGGTACCATTATCGAAGGTTTCATTCGGGATGCCCGACAGATTACAGAGATGCAGTTTCCTGTATTTATGACCGGTCTATCTCCCGTAGACTCTTACGGACGTGGTGATGTGGTTGCGTATAACGTTCCAATTGAATGTGGCGGTGTCACAGTTAATCCGGGCGATGTTGTGTTCGGCGATATAGATGGGGTCGTTGTCATTCCACAAGCGGTGGCAGTAGAGGTGATTACGGCTGCCTTAGCGAAGGTGAGTGGTGAAAACCGCACTCGTGACGAACTCCGCGCCGGCGCGACGCTTCGGGAAGTTTACGATAAATATGGGATACTTTGACGAATAGATTGGACAGAGATACGAGGCTCTTATCCAAGAAGGGAGATTAAAGAGAGCGACTTTAACTCCTTAGAAAAAACGTGTAAGCCCAACCAACGGGCCGGGCTGGATATACGGAGACGGATGTTCTTTGTAAAACTGGCCTGAACGAACCGCAAGGAAAATTAAAAATATGATCTATGAATTGCGCACTTATCAGGTTGTGCCGGGAAAAATGAAAAATCTGAACGACCGGTTTGCAAACATTACGATTCCGCTGTTTGAAAAGCATGGTATGAAGGTTATCGGGTTTTGGGAGACTGCTATTGGTGAGGCGACGACAACCGAACTCATCTATATGCTCGCTTTTGAGGATTTAGGACACTACCAACGAGCATGGGACGCGTTTATCGCCGATCCAGAGTGGCAAGAGGCGAAACGGCTGACGGAAGTCGGGGGACCGCTGGTAAACGTAGCGAGTTCCAGGATTATCGAACCTACGGATTATTCACCGATGCAATAACTCGGAACTAACGCAAAATGGCTAACTTCCCGATCTGCTCGACTCTTCCATTTTCCGTGTGAGCAATGACGCGATAGAGATACACGCCATTGGCACATCGCATGCCCGTTTCATCCCTACCATCCCAACGGGTTTCGTTGGTGCCGCGGCTGGCACTCGCATCGATGAGTGTGCGGAGGAGTCTGCCGTTGACGCTGTAAATCTTAATCGTAACAGTGTCGGGTGCCTGTGCAAGGTGATAGGTGAAAAAGGTCTTTCCATCAACCGTCGGATTTGGAACGTTGAAGACCTCGCTAAGCGTGACTTCCTCGTTTAAGACAAAAGTCGTAACAAATTCCGCCGTGTTCTCGCTGGTATCTGCAGCAGTGATATGGAACTGATACTCACCGTTATCAAGATCCGGGGCATAAGTGATAGCAGCGTCTGCTGGCACGGCAGGATCGAAGGTCTCAGTATAATCACTTGCGTCTAACGGGTTAAGGGTCTCATACAGACTTCCAAAATTGAAATTAAAAGAGGTTTCGTCAAGCGCACTATCATCAGTGAGTGTAATTTTAAAGCGAGGTTGTTCTGTAAGAACAGCACCATCTACCAAAGGCTCGTCAACCGGCTCGCGCGTTGAACCTGTACCGAGCGCAGTGATTTGGATGTCAATAGTAGGCGGTGTCAGATCAGGTGCTTCGGTTACAAAAAATCTGTAACTGATGACTTTTTCCTTGCCACCGATGGCGTTTCCGTTGAAATCTTGTGCGCGGATGTTAAAAGTATGCTCACCTGGGAAGAGAATTGGTTGATAGTCAATTGGCACCGTTTGAGCCCTTCCCTGTATTCGGAGCGTATAGTCGGT
>JAJECD010000165.1 GCA_022822215.1 Candidatus Poribacteria bacterium
ACAATATCAAAGAGACTCGGTCCGAACGATGCCCCAGTCAGTGCGATTCGCAAGGCTTGCATCGCCGCGACGCGTTTGACGTTGTTCTCATCCGTGTATTTCCAAATTGTCGCCTCAATCGTTTCTATGTCAAATTGAGGAATCTCCTCCAAAATCTGTAAGATGTTGGTCAGAATCTCGCGCGTTTTTTCTTTCTTTTCCACGGAGCCACCCCACCACTTCTTAGCGGCTTTCGGGTCATATTCAAATTCACCAGTAAAGAAATAACGGGTCTGCGGAATAATGTCCTGTAGGGTTGTGAGGCGTTCACCCACCGCTGCCACAATACTTTCCAGCCAATTGCGATCTTCCGTTGAATTGAGTAACCCTTCTTTCTGCCAGAACGGGATCACCGCATCCGTTCGTGCTGGCACATCAAGTTGATTAATATAGTGGGAGTTGAGCCATTCCAGTTTCTTAATATCAAAAACACTGCCACTCTTACCAATCCGCGCAAGGTCGAATTTCTCTATGAGTTCATTAACAGAAAAAATCTCCTGCTTATCGTCATAAGACCAACCGAGTCGAACAACAAAGTTCAACATCGCTTCAGGGAGATACCCCTGTTCACGGTAGCGGTTAACAGCGACAAGGTCGCCGTGATGACGTTTGCTCATCTTCCTACCACTGCTATCAAGCACCAGCGGGATGTGCGCAAACTGCGGCACCTTTAAATCGAGTGCATTCGCAATCACAATCTGTTTCGGTGTGTTGTTGAGATGCTCCGTTCCGCGAATGACATGCGTTATCCCCATCTCGGCATCGTCGATAATTGAGGTGAGATTATAGTTCGGCATCCCGTTTGAACGGACAATCACCTCATCTTCGAGGGTAGCGGGATCGATATTCCGTGAACCGAGAACGATGTCGTCAACACGAATAGGTCTGTCAGGCATCTTTATACGCACGGTCGGCTTCCTGCCTTCAGCGACAAAACGTTGGACGGCTTCCGGTGTCAGATATCGACACCTACCATCGTAGGAACGGGGCTGCTTATCGGCACGTGCTTGCGTACGGATCGCCTCCAATTCTTCAGGTGTGCAATAACAGTGATATGCGTTGCCACTCTCAAGCAAGCGTTGAACATACCCGTCATAGACACTTCTCCGCTCCGATTGAACATAGTGTTCGTCCCAATCGATGCCTAACCACTTCAACGCCTCGTAAATCTCGTGCATGGATTCATCGGTGGAACGCGCCGCATCCGTATCGTCAATACGGAGGATAAACGTGCCATTGTGGTGTTTGGCAAATAGCCAGTTGAATAGAGCCGTTCGCGCCCCGCCGATGTGTAAATAGCCGGTGGGTGATGGTGCCATCCGAACCCGGATCTGATTATTCACAGCGGAAGTCGTTGTCCCGCTTGGTGTGCCCTTCATTTCTGCCCTCTCTGAATCTTCGCCCAGCTATCCCTTAGCGGTACTGTGCGATTGAATACCAATTTCTCTGACGTTGTCTCTAGATCCACGCAAAAATAACCGACTCGTAGAAACTGATACCGGCTTTCAGGTGGCGCATCTGCGAGACTCGGCTCAACCTTGCAGCTGGGCAGAACCTCCAAGGAGTTCGGATTGAGAAACTGTATCCAGTCAGCATCTGCTGCGGCGTTCTCAGGTTCACGCTCCGTAAAGAGTGAATCGTACAGACGGACCTCCGCATCCACAGCATGTTCCGCAGAAACCCAATGCAATGTCCCTCGGACCCTGCGTCCATCCTCGGACCAGCCACCCCGTGTTTCTGGATCATAAGTGCAGTGGATCTCAACGATTTCACCGGTATTTTCATCTTTGACGACCCGTTCACACTGGATATAATACGCGTGTTTAAGCCGGACTTCTCGTCCCGGTGCTAACCTAAAGAACTTCCGCGGTGGATCCTCCATAAAATCTTCCCGTTCAATGTAAATCTCCCGTGAGAACGGAATTTCCCGTGTCCCCGCACGCTCATCTTCGGGATTATTCTCAGCATCAAGCATTTCGACCTGTCCCTCCGGGTAGTTATCAATAATTACCTTAACCGGATTGAGAACAGCCATGACGCGCGGGGCGCGCTGATTCAAGTCGTTCCGAACAGAATACTCCAGCTGCGCCATCTCAATAAGGTTATCGGCTTTTGAAACGCCGATGCGGCTGCAAAAATCGCGGATAGACTCAGGCGTATACCCACGACGACGCATCCCTGAGAGTGTAGGCAATCTCGGATCGTCCCAACCCTTGACGTGCCCCTCTTCAACGAGAACTCTGAGGTTCCGCTTGCCTAACACGGTATACGTTAGGTTCAGCCGTGCGAACTCAATCTGTCGAGGTTGATAAATCCCCAAGGACTCTAAAAACCAGTCGTAGAGCGGACGATGATCCTCAAACTGAACGTCACAGAGCGAGTGCGTTATACCTTCAATCGAATCAGACTGCCCATGTGTGAAATCGTAGGTAGGATAGATACACCACTTGTCGCCACGGCGGTGGTGATGTGCCCGAAGGATACGATACATTACCGGATCACGCATATTCAGGTTCGGACTCGTCATATCAATCTTTGCCCGAAGTGTGCAGAAACCATCAGGGAACTCACCATCCCGCATCTTACGGAACAATTCCAAATTTTCCGCAACCGATCGGGTTCGGTAGGGACTATTTTTGCCGGATTCGACTAAGGTACCCCGATAGGCGCGCGTCTCGTCTGGTGTCAAATCGCAGACGTAAGCCTTTCCTTTCTCTATAAGTTTGACGGCATATTCATAAAGCACTTCAAAATAGTCTGAAGCGTGATACTCTCGGTCTTTCCAATCAAATCCGAGCCAGCGTACATCCCGTTTAATCGCGTCTACGTATTCACTCTCTTCAGTAATAGGGTTGCTGTCGTCAAACCGCAAATTGTAAAGTCCACCGTAATCTTCGGCGATACCGAAACTAATACAGATAGCCTTGGCATGCCCGATATGGAGGTAACCGCTCGGTTCTGGCGGGAATCGGGTATGCACCCGACCGTCGTATCTGTTTGTCTTGAGGTCTTCATCAATCTCTTGGCGGATAAAGTTTGTGTCGGACGGTTTGTTAGCGTTTTCTTTTAAATGGGGATCTGAATGCTTCATAGCGATACCATACAATACATGCTGTTTTGGGCAGTTTTGAGCGTATTATAGAGACTACCGCTCGCAAAAGTGGTAAGTCTATAGAGGGTGGAACATCTTCTTGAAATAATTATACTCTCAAAACGGGTTAAAGTCAAGATTCCATTGACCATTTCCACTTTTCTGAAAAATTATGCAACCTTTTTGCCTTCTAATTGTATCTATAGTAGATCCTAAAAATAAATACACACTTTTGGCCCAGGCCCGGTAGGTGCGGTTTCTAACCGCACCGGTGCAGAGTGTGCAATTGATTCTAAAATCTACTATAATAGGTAGAAAGCGTTTTCTTTTCTATCAAAGTTACGTTTTCCATATAGCCCACGTCAAAAAAATAAAAAAGAACCTTATCATAAGGTTCCGAAAGATGCGATGCACACGTCGTTACGAAGTTAAAATTGCCCTGTTAAAGAAATGTAACCTTTTCCGAAAATGTTCGTTTAAACGTTACGTTCGTTGGGATTTATATTTTTTTCGATAATTTATCATTCTTCAGAAAGGGATAAAGCTATGAAATCCACTGATGTTCGCAAGAAAAATCATCTATCTTTATACGAAACAGCACTATGTCTGGCAATAGCAAAAGCACGTCGAAACGAATTACGCTGGGAACTTTTCATTGACAATTTATCCCAGATTTGTGATACATTCGCCTCACAGATTGCTGAAGACACCACCCCTGCTAAGCAGCAACAACGCTGAATTGAAGGTGAAGGTTACGAATCGCCTCAGACCGCTTCCTGGAGTTTTGGATGACTCCTAAAGATCTTAACAAGAGAGCGGACTAACTTTTCGGGATCGTGACGGATAACGTTCATTTGAACGCCACCCAGCCATGTACCAAACTCAGTGACAACCATGTCCCGAATGAGATCCGCTTCAATCACACAGATTCCCTCCTCTTCAAGATTTTCCTGCTCAGAATTGTAAGAAACCTGTACTTTTGAAGCATCCGCCAACTGCATTGTTTCAACCGACAGCAATGAAATATCTTTTGCTAAGTTCAGGGCTTTCATCAGATATTGAGTATCTTCATAGAGCATCGAAAGTCCTTCCTCAGCAAGCGAGCGAATCCGAGTCAACTGCGACACCAATTCTTTTCGGACGTATTCTTGCATGATCTCCGTTGGGGCGGGTTGGTCGTTAACCACGACATAGTCTATCGGAATTTTTGCGTGGTCCCAGATAGCATTGACATGATCGGTAACGGCGTAGCCATCGGTTTCACCGGGCTGCGTCATGACGTTACAGACGTAGATTTTAATAGCGTCTGAGCGTTGAATCGTTTCGACGACCCCTTTAATAACCAGATTCGGCATAATACTGGTGTAAAGGCTCCCGGGACCGATGATAATCACGTCAGCGTTAATCAGTGCCTCTATAGCACCTTCATGCGCCTGACACTCATAGATTTCATCGGGAGAGTGATGCGTCTTTCCATTCTCGCGCTGTTCAAAAAAAACGCGCTTAATCGGTTCACGATTTTCTCTGATGGGTATCGTGGATTCGCCGCGGACGACCTCTCCATCCGCAAGCTCTGCACACAAAACGGTATAATCCAATGTAACAGGGATAATCTGTCCACGAACGGAGAGGAGTCTCGATGCCGCTTGAATCGCCTTCGGAAAATTACCCTCAAATTTCTCTGTTAACGCCGTTAGCAAAAGATTCCCAACGGTATGTCCACCGAGTTCGCCATTGCTCGAAAAGCGATATTCAAAAAGTCCTGCGAGTTCATCAGCATCAGATAGGGTGAAGAGAAGTCTACGAATATCGCCCGGCGGTAGCATATCAAACTCTTCAACAAGTCGCCCTGAACTGCCGCCATCATCGGAGACGGTAACGATTGCCGCTAAACTATCCAAATCAATAATACTATCTTTACCTTTCTCAAGATCAGCATAGTGTTTAATGCCACTCAACAGGGCGGATAAACCACTTCCACCGCCGATGCAGGCAAGTTTCAAAGCCATAATCTCTCCAAAATTTTTAAACTATTAAATCTGGTCATCGTTCCACAAGGCAGTATAATAAATAACGCAGTTAACACGAAATCTGTTTCATTAACACAGTCAAGGTTTCAAGCGTTTCGTCACACAATTGCGCTGCCTCCGCTAAAGTCGGTGCCTCACTGAAAACCCGAATTACAGGCTCTGTACCAGAAAGACGGATGTTCACCCACCGATCGTCCCAGACGCGCTTAATCCCGTCCGTTAATTCGAGAAGCGGTTCTTTTCCTATAGCAGACTCCTCCTCATAAACTTTCAAGGCAAGTTCGATAAGACGTGATGCGAGTTCTTGGGACGGAATCTCCAATTTCTTTCGACACATTTGATAGTGCGGCATGTTTTCGACAAGCTGCGTGACGGTCCTACCAGACCCGGCGAGGTATTGCGTGATTGCAGCGATAGAGGCGATACCATCTGTTGTCCAGTGGATATCCGGATAAACAACGCCACCCGTGCCTTCGCCACCGATAGCTGCGTTAACCTCGCGCATCTTCGCAACCACCCACCCCACGCCAACTTTCGTACGATGAAGCGTGACACCGTGCTTTGCGGCAATATCGTCTAACATTCGACTCGTAGATACTGTCGCCACTACATCGCCTTTAGTTTTACCGAGGATGAAATCGACGACAAGCGCAAGTGTCCACTCACCATTCAGTGGAATCCCCTGATCTGTAACAAGAACAAGCCGATCCGCATCGCCGTCATGCGCGAAGCCAATATCCGCTTTAGAAGCACGAACGGTTTCACAGAGATCATCCAACGCCTCTGGTGTAGGTTCAGCAGAACGACGAAAGTGCCCATCTGCGACACAATTAAGTTCAACAACCCGACAACCCAGTTTTCTTAATAAGGACGGACTGATGACGCTTCCAGCACCGTTCCCGCAATCAAGGACAACCTTTAGACCGGCTTGCCGAATCGAATCTGGTGCAAGCCACCGAGCATGCAGAACCCGCTCCAAATGATACGCTATTGCCGCGTCGTAGGTCTCAAGTGTCCCTTGTTCGTTCCAAGGCGCGAGTGCAAAATCCTCTGTTTCATAAATTCGCATCAATTCATCCCGTTCCGCTTGTGTCAAGAGATTCCCGGATGCGGCGGCAAATTCAATTCCATTCCAAGCGACCGGATTGTGGCTGGCTGTGACGGTAATACTCCCCTGCGCATGCAGTGCCTTTGCGATTAAGAGGATCGTCGGTGTCGGACAGACACCGACATCTATGATGTGACATCCGGTGGCAAAAAGCCCCGCAAGGACGGCATGTCGAACCGTTGGACTGGAGGTACGGGAATCTCGCCCAACGACGACTGTCCTACCACCAACAAAGGTGCCAAAAGCCATCGCGAAACGCGTAATGACGCTGACATCAAGCGAGACCCCGACTTCACCTCGGACACCTGAAACACTAATAATCGGTTTTTCTGCTATAGCCATGAAATCCTCTCGGTAGGAAACACATCACAAAACGTGCCTATACGGACTCGATATTCGCCATACGCCGGAAAAACAGCAAATACCTATTAGAAGTTGCCAGAAACCCACAAGATACCAAGGCGTATATGGCACATGATACGACCCAACGGGGGTCAACTTATAGACGAACGGCGATCTAAAAGGATCTATCTCAAAAATATAACAGACAGCAATAAGCGGATTGATATGAAGCACGGGTGAGATCACAGGTTGAATATTGTCCATGTAACGATCCAGCGGTGCTAATAAAAACACGCCACCTATTAGCACACACCATAGCAGATAGGCACATTCCGTCCCAAAAAGTGCGTCCTGGAAAACCCGTGTTCCCCACATGCCAACTGCCCCCGCCGACAAACTATAAACCACCAATATCGTGAACATCTGTAATAGCTTCAGAAAAGGGATACTCGTGAGAAAGAAAGCGATAGCAGTCGAGAAAAGAACCCAGCATAACAGAGACACCTGACTTATGAGAAGCACCCGCAGTAACTGCCATCCAAAAGAGATACGGCTGAGTCTGAGTAGCGAGGCAGTAGAACTCGTAGATAGCGATCCAAAATACCCACCCAGAAAACGACTCGCAGCAAGGTAAGGCGCAACCAAAAACACAACACATGCTTGTGCCATGAAGAAACAATCCACTGGTAAAGCAAGTTTCGCCTGCACCAATAACCGATAGATCGCCCAGAGCAAAAAACTTGCCGTCACAACGCAAACTAAGGTGTTGTACCACAAACTCTTAGTTTGTGGAACTTGCGAGGTTCTCCAATCGCGCAAACAATTTAGCGCACGCTTAATTAGTGAGTTTACCATAAAAATGTTCTTAGGGAGCCGCTTCGATCCGATACAGCCATAGCCATAAATCAATTTTATGCCTTTTCAAGCTGACGGCGGAGCCGTAAAACTGCTTCAGCAATAGAAATCAGATCGGATTAATAATCAACGCCTGCTTATACGCCTCAATACCAGACCTCGCTATTGCCGAGTTTAAGTTTAATTATAACAGGTTTCCATCAAAATAACAATCTAAATCCCAAAGCGAGAGAAAAAAGTTTTGCAATTTGAGTGGACTGCTGCTACAATTTTCTTCACGGATAGGCTGGTTTGAAATACCTAACACCAACAATGGAGCAACACACGAGGCGTGAAAAGACGCAAAGTTCTGATTCTCTGTATCGACGCGGGCAGCCATGACTACCTCGCTGCAAGCGACATCCGGAACATGCAAAAATTGGCGGAAACTGGCTTCTATGAACACGTCAATGCTGTTATTCCGTCCGTGACGAATGTCAACAACGTGAGTATTGCAACCGGAACATTCCCGGAAACGCACGGCATCACGACGAATTACCACGTAGACAGAATAACCGGCGTTGGGGAATTTATTGAGGATAACCGGTTCCTGCTCGCACCAACGCTTTTTGAGGTTGCAAAAGCCTCTAAATTCGCCGATAAAACCGCCCTGTTTGTGACGAAAAAGAAACTCCTACGGATGTTAGAAACCGGGGCTGACATCACCGTTGCCGCTGAAGATCCGCCACCCGAATACATCCAGACCGCTGGACCTACTGAGCCAATCTATTCGGTTGAAATTAACTGGTGGCTCCTTCGCGCCGTACGGGAGGCCCTGCGTATACACGATCCAGAACTTCTTTACTGCTCAACGACAGACTGGGTCCAACACAAATATGCGCCTGATGCCGATTTGTCCCAGCAGCATCTCGCAGAATTGGACAAGATCATCGGTGATATTATTGATGACGAACCAGAACGCGAGATTTATATCACAGCCGACCACGGAATGTTAGCGAAAACCACTGCTATTGACCCAGGGCGTGTCCTAACAGAACACGGCATCCGGGCAAGTGCTATACCGATTATTAAAGATCGCTACGTCGCGCATCACGGAAACCTCGGGGGGGCCGCTTATGTATTTCTCGAAAACCGTGCCGATACGCCAAAAGCGATTCAGACGCTTCTCAACACATCCGGTGTTGAAGAGGCTTATGGCGCGGAAGATGCTGCACGGACATTTCGACTCCACCCTGAACGCATTGGTGACATCTTTGTGTTAGCGAATGAGACAACTGTCTTCGGTGAGTTAGAATCGGCAGTAGAGCCGACTGCAGTGCGTTCACACGGTTCGCGCCACGAAAGTTACGTGCCGCTCATTGGGTATAACAGTCCTTGGTCGGCAGCAGATTTTAAATATAACCTTGATATCGGAAGACTCTTTTTAGAAAGCCTACGTTAGTAGAGATTCTTATGTAGCATAGGCTGTCAGCCTGTGCAAAAGAAGGAGAAACAATGTTAACAGAAAAAGAAAAATCTGATGGTTGGATATCCCTTTTCGATGGCGAAACGCTCAACGGTTGGGGAGCCACTGGAAGTGCTGAAGGTTGGGTAATTGATGACGGGAGTATCCTCTGCACCGTTCAGGGCGGAAAATACCTTTACACCGAACAGCACTACGATAACTTCACATTATCGCTCGAGTACAAAACCGAGCCGAAAGTCAATAGCGGCATTTTCGTCCGATGGGCAGACCTTGAGGACGCCGTTCAGAGCGGATTGGAAATCCAAATTTTGGATACACACGGTAAAGAACCCACCGACACCCACGATTGCGGTGCGCTCTACGATGCCTTAGGACCGACTCGGAACACCTGTAAACCGGCTGGCGAATGGAATGAGATGATCATCACCTGCGATGGCAGTATTATCGCTGTGACGCTTAATGGTGAGGAGATTGTTCGGGCAGACTTAGAAGAATGGGACACACCCCACCAAAACCCTGATGGCAGTCGGAATAAGTTCGGCATTGCCCTTAAAGATTTTCCGCGGAGTGGACATATCGGTATTCAGGATCACGGTGGGAAAATTTGGTGTCGAAACATCAAAGTCAAGCCGTTATAGAAACATCGTAAAGGAATTTGGACGCTTATTTTTGCGTTTCGGGAACGTCCCAATCGCAGCGTCTGGTTGACTTACACAAGCGGAATAGATAAGAGCGTGTAGCATCTGTCAACGGCTTACAAGCAGTCGTTGCTTAAGGGTTTCTATCTCTTCTTTGAGGGTTTCTATTTCTTTGAGCTGCGTACTGTCTCGGACACCGCGCCTGTGTCCCAATAAGCCCCACACGGTCACACCTATCGCAATAATCCCCAAAGGGATGCCGATGCAAGCGATAATAATGTTATTTTGTCTGTCAAAATTTCTTTCAATTCGGTCAAAATCCTTCTCGATCCTATCAAAGCGTGCATTGACACTTTCCTTAAACGCTTTGAATTCGGACGTTAACACCGCAAGGTCTGTTTTTACAGTTACAAGGTCTATTTTTATTTTTTCAATGTCGGCTTTCATTTCCGCAATCTCTTGCGTTTCGGCGCACAAAGGCATTGCGATTACAAAGCATAGTATTGAGAGAAGCAAAACGGTTTTCATAGAGAGTTCCGGGTCCAGTGCTTTATCCCCCTGCGAAGGTGGGAGGGGTGACAGACACACCTTGCGGGCATGCTTCGCAGTGCCACCCCAAACTGGTTTTTATAGTATATCGCGTCCGTAAAAATTATTCAAGGTATTTTTCGTCTGCTTAGGTAAAATTCTATGGACAATTCGACAAAAGCTGTGATATACTATCTATATTATGCCAACGAATCTTGAAAACATACGAAATTTCTGCATCTTAGGGCATATTGATCACGGGAAAAGCACGCTCAGCGATCGACTTCTTGAGCATACCAACACACTCGCTGACCGTGAAATGCGCGAACAAGTGCTTGATCTGATGGATCTGGAACGTGAACGCGGTATCACAATTAAAGCAACCGCTGTCAAACTCCACTATCCCGCCCCTGATGGAAACCCCTACGAACTCAACTTGATTGATACCCCGGGGCATGTCGATTTTACCTATGAGGTTTCACGCAGCCTCGCGGCGTGCGAAGGGGCGATCTTAATTGTCGATGCCGCACAAGGGGTCGAAGCGCAAACCCTCGCAAACGCTTATCTCGCGATTGACAATGATCTTGAGATTATCCCTGTCATCAATAAAATTGATTTGCCAATGGCACAACCCGATGAAGCCAAACGGCAGATAGAAGAAGTCATCGGGATTCCCGCAGACGATGCCCTCCTCGTGAGTGCCAAGATGGGAATAGGCATTCCTCCGATGTTGGAAGCAATTGTCAACCGAATCCCCGCCCCCGTGGGTGAAACTGACGCCTCACTGAAGGCATTGGTGCTTGATTCTGTCTACGACAACTATCGCGGGGTCATCATGTATACGCGAATCTTCGACGGTAGCGTCAAACCGGGAGAGAAGATTCAACTCATGGAAACCAGACGCTCCTACGAAGTTGAGGAAGTGGGCATCTTTACGCCAGAGATGCAACCGACTGCCGAACTCAACACTGGAGCCGTCGGATACCTGATTGCCGGTATTCGGGAAATTGATAAGGCAAAAATCGGGGATACGCTCACGCACCACACGAAACCGACAGCAGATCCACTCCCGGGCTATCGCGAAATGAAACCGCTTGTATTCAGCGGGCTGTACCCTGCAGATACGAATCAATTTCACGCCTTGCGCGAGGCACTCGATAGACTACGTCTTAACGATTCCTCTTTCAATTTTGAGCCGGAAACCTCTGTCGCACTCGGCTTTGGGTTCCGGTGCGGCTTTCTCGGGTTGCTCCACATGGAGATCATCCACGAACGCCTTGAGCGGGAATTCGGGCTCGCGCTCGTCCGCACTGCACCGAGTGTTATGTACCGAGTCCATCTAAAAACCGGTGGGTACGTCTCGGTCGACAACCCAGCGCATCTCCCGGAACCAAACGATATTGAGCGGATTGAAGAACCTTATGTTAATATTGACCTCATTCTGCCGCGCGAGTACATCGGAAATGCAATGGAACTTTGTCAGAAGCGACGGGGTATATATAAGCGGATGAATCAATTGGACGCAAAGCGGGTCCAATTACTTTATGAACTCCCACTCAGTGAAATGCTGATGGATTTCTATCCGAAACTTAAATCACTCACCCGTGGATATGGGTCGTTAGAATACGATATTGGAGAATACAAAACCGAAAAACTCGTGAAATTGGATATCCTACTCAACGGTAAACCCGTAGACGCGCTCTCTACTATTTTACCACGCGATACCGCAGAAACACGTGGAAAAGCGTTAGTGACCAAATTGAAAGAGTTAATTCCACGGCAGATGTTTGAAGTGCCGGTTCAAGCGGCAATTGGGAACAAGATTGTCGCTCGCGAAACAGTCCGAGCACTCCGCAAAAACGTCACTGCGAAATGCTACGGTGGCGATGTGACACGAAAACGGAAATTGCTGGAAAGACAGAAAGAAGGCAAGAAACGGCTTAAACAGATTGGCAACGTTGATGTCCCGCAAGAGGCGTTCACAGCAATGCTCGCAACTGAGGAATAACATAGATCAATGAATAACAACGACACGCAGTTATCTAAATGGCAAAAATTTCGGCAGACCGTCGTATGGGAATACACGCAAGTTATTGTTGTCGCGCTTATTCTTGTTTTTGGATTCATACGTCCTTTTGTTGTCGAAGCCTTCAAAATCCCTTCAGGTTCGATGGAAGACACGCTTCTGATTGGAGATCGGATTCTCGTTTGCAAGTTTATTTATGGGGTCAAAATTCCCGGCACAGATATCAAGGTTTTTGATTTCCATAAGCCTGGGCGTGGCGACGTTTTCGTTTTCATCCCACCCCATGATCGAGAACGCAATTTTATCAAGCGTATCGTAGCCGTCGAAGGAGATACCGTCGAAACCCGTAGCAACACACTTTATGTGAACGGCGAAGCAGTTGACGACACCCACTATACGAAACACATGTCGTTCAGCCGCTTTAGAAAAACTACTTTTCCGCCGTTTCGGCAGCCCGAATATCTGCCTGATAACGAAGCATTTTCGGATTACACGCTAACGGCAAGCCAATTTAGTCGCAAGTTCCCAGAGGGCAAACCGTTTACTGTCCCAAAAGGCACAGTCTTCGCAATGGGCGATAACCGAGACCAAAGTAGCGATAGCCGCTCTTGGGGCCCCGTCGATGTAAGCGACATCAAGGGACAAGCGTTTATGGTGTATTGGTCATTCGATGCACAGCCAGTGAAACTCTGGGAAGTGTGGAAATTGATAGGGAATGTCAGGTTCAACCGAATCGGTAAAATCATCCATGCCTATCCGTCTTTTTAATGATTGCTATAGCTAAAAAAAATGCATCAAGATAGTCGACACCTTATCATCGGAACAGCCGGACACGTAGACCACGGAAAAACTGCCCTGATTGGCGCGCTCACTGGCATGGAGACTGACCGGCTCAAAGAGGAACGTGAACGTGGGCTGTCCATCGAATTAGGTTTCGCTTACTTCGATTTGCCCGATAACGCACGCGCCGGTATCGTTGATGTTCCCGGACACGAGAAATTCATCCGAAGCATGCTCTCCGGTGCTTATGGCATGGATATCGTCCTCTTCGTCGTAGACGCGAAGGAAGGGGTCCAAGAACAGACGCTCGAACACTTAGCAATCCTGGATCTGTTAGGTATCTCAAATGGCATCCTCGTCATGACGAAATCGGATTTGGCAACGGCGGACGAATTGGCGGAAGCCACGGAGATGACGCAGGAAATGCTTGTTGGGACAACTCTCGAAGGTATCCCTACCGTTAGCGTCTCCTCAATAACCGGTGCTGGTATTGATACCCTAAAGCAGAAAATCGTTGAGCAGGTAACACTCGCAACAAAAGTCGAGGAAAGTGACGGAATCCCACGACTGTATGTTGACCGGGTTTTTACGGTTCAAGGGTTTGGCATCGTTGTCACCGGCACGCTTATTGGAGGTTCCATTAACCGCGATCAACGAATGGTAATGCTACCGCAAGGAGACCCCGTGCGGGTGCGTGGCATACAGGTGCACAGCGAACCAGCATCCGTCGCTCAAGCAGGCCAAAGAACAGCACTCAACCTGTCAGGTCCCTCTGTCCAAAATATTCAACGCGGCGATGTCCTCTGCCCAACCGAGTTTTCTCAGGTAACTAACAACATCGATGTGTCCCTGAAAGTACTGTCCTCGTTTCCACGGATATTGGAACATTGGAGTCGTCTCCGCGCCTACATTGGAACCCGTGAGATATTTTGTCGATTGATCCTATTGGTTGATGAAGCAATTCTACCCGGCGATACCGTGCAAGCGCAACTCCGTTTAGAACAACCCATCTTAACGTTTAGAGGGGATCGAATCATTTTGCGAGACTTTTCCGCGCAATATACCGTCGGCGGGGGCGAGGTTATCAATCCTTTTGCACCTAAGCACAAACGGTTTACGCCGGAAACCACAGCCACTTTAGCACAATGGGAAGAGGCGGATAACGCCCAGATCGTTAACACCGTCCTGGAAAATAGCACGGCGTTTTGCGTGCCGGAGTCCTTCCTCCACTACTACCTGCCGCATTCTCAGCAGTATGTGAAAGCCATTTTAGGTAACTTAGAAGCCGATGAAAAAATTGTGCGTTGGGACAAATCTGGCAGGAACCCTTTAGTCTCCGATGCCCCACGCACCGCAAAAACGAAAGAAAAATTGCTAAACGCATTAGCAGACTTCCACGAAGCGCAACCGCTGCTCCCCGGACAAAACGCTACACAACTTCATAGTGAGGTCGGATTGGACGAAACCGGCTTTGAGAAGTTGGAGAATCAACTCATTGCGGAACGTCAACTCGTTAAAGACGGAAACCTGCTGCGTCTTGCTTCCCATGAAATTCAGTTCACCCAAGAGGAAGAAACTGCCAAAGAGACGTTAGAGCAATTATTTTTAGAAGCAGGTATCCATACACCCACACTCAATGAACTTAGCACGCGATTGCCCGAATATACACCGAAAGTCCTTGAGTCAACCTTTTATGCCTTGCTCCGCTTGGGGCGATTCGTTAGAATAGCCGATGATTTTTTCATTCATAGCACCGCTCTCAAAGAGGTGCAGGAATTGCTAATGACTTATCTCCGCGAAAATGATATAATGACTGTTGCGGAATTCCGGGAAATCGCAGAAACATCTCGGAAATATGCTGTGCCGTTTTTAGAGTACTGCGATAGTCAAAACCTCACAATCCGAGACAGAAACGTCCGAAGATTGCATCCACGGCACAGAGCAACATAATTACATTACTTACTTTCTGCTGTGGATTAAAATAGACTCTTAATTAATTCCGTTCAGATTCCAAAAACCGTTAGAATTCACCCAAAACCACCGTGAACGTAGTGAACGGTGACCAGATTTAATAGTTAAAAAAATGGGGGAGGATAGGGTCCGGTGGCCCTACCGGTCTTCAAAACCGGCTTGTCCATGCAAGTGGATAGGTGGGTTCGACTCCCACCCTCTCCCGCCATAACTTATAGAGCCATAATTCCGTTCTGATTCCCCTCTGATAAGGGGGGTTAGGGGGGTTGGTTTCAGAGAGTGTTCTCACATTTCCTGACATCTCCCGTTAAGATTAAAATAAAAAATGTTAAAAACGCTCCCAATCCTTGACGCAAAAACACAGCAACATCGGCATCCCAGATGGATTAAGGCGCGGATTCCAGGCGGTGGAAACTACGCTGAACTGAAAAAATTGATGCGCGACTTGGAACTCCACACCGTCTGCGAAGAAGCACGATGTCCAAATATCGGTGAATGCTGGAACAGTCGCACCGCAACCTTCATGATATTAGGCGATGTCTGCACGCGACGGTGTATGTTTTGCGCCGTCAAGAAAGGCGCGCCCGGCGGCACTGTTGATACCGATGAACCGAGACGCATCGGTGAGGCTGTCGCCCATTTGAAACTCAAACACGTCGTTATTACCTCCGTTAACCGGGACGACCTGCCCGATGGGGGTGCCAGCGTCTTCGCCGAATGTATCACGGAAGCCCGGAAAAACCAACCCGGATGCACAGTCGAAGTGCTCATTCCTGACCTTGAAGGGAATTGGCAAGCACTTCAGGTCATTGTGCAAGCCTGTCCTGAAGTTCTCAATCACAACACCGAAACCGTGCCGCGTCTCTACCGACGGGTCCGTCCCTACGCCAACTACCAACAGACCCTAACGCTCCTCCAAAGAGTCAAGCAGCTCGATACCCAGATGCTCACAAAGTCGGGACTCATGGTAGGCTTAGGCGAGACAATAACAGAACTCTTAGAGACGATGCAGGACATCCGCGATACCGGATGCGACATCCTCACCATCGGACAATACCTTTCACCCTCCGCGCGGCACCTACCGATCCAACGCTACTACACACCTGAAGAATTCGACGAACTCAAAGAAGCGGGTGTAGAGATGGGCTTTCGGCACGTGGAATCCGGACCGCTGGTACGAAGCTCCTACCATGCCGGAGAACAAGCACAGTTAGCCTAAAAAGGAAAGGGGTCAGCATCAACGCTGCCTGAATTTTTGGGAAGGGGTTTGCCACGGAAGTATTGAATTTCGCGGCTTTTGTCGAGGGACCGGTGGACAGCGTAAGTCCTATCTAATGCAATACCTTTCAAAGTGCTGTAGCACAAACTAACAGTTTGTGCCACGTTCACTCTCAGAAAAGGTGTTAGGCGATCTTATTTTCAGAAATGGTATTACGACCCACTCAGGTTATGTCGAAGCGTCCCTCTCAGCATCAAGACCTTGGTGTTTCTGAAGGGCTGCATCCTTATACGCAGCAACCAACTCATTTTCAAAGTCGATCCAGACTTGGTGTTTTCGCCAGCGCGAGACGGTTGAATCCGTGACCTTGAAGTGTGCCGCAATTTCAGAGTTGCTTCTACCGTTGAAAGACATTTCGCACGCCGCGAGAATCGTGCCTTTTGAGTTACTACGCATCGTATCCCTCCTTGTGAGTAGATTTTGAAAATTGGATGTCAGGACT
>JAJECD010000066.1 GCA_022822215.1 Candidatus Poribacteria bacterium
CGAAAAAAAGGCGTAATTTTATGTTTTTTCCTGTTTTTTTTGCGTTTTTTTGTAACTTGAACTTGACAAAATGTGTTAAACGTCACCTTCAAGAAACGCGCCCTTGTGAGCCGTGGGTTCTCTCCACTTTTAGCCATCGCAAATTATAGGAATTCGATGGCAAAAACTGCGAATACAAACGTCATCAAAGTCGAAACTGTTTTTTCATGCCGTCCACCGCGAAGTTACATTAATATACAATGCACCATGCATGAGGGAACATGTCAAATGCCTTTGAAACAGACCCAAATCGGTTTTAATTTGATTTTGGGCGCAAAAATGATATAATAAAAAAGCATGAAAATAATAGGCACTTCGGGTGCCATCAATAGCATAAAGCACACATCTTATGTGCGATGAAAGGAATTTTATGAACATTAGAAAGATCATCACATTCACGTTTTTACCCATCATTGCCGTGCTGGTTGTGGGACTATCTTCTTGTGATCGCGTCTCCGAAATTATTCAACCCACCGCACCTCAGATGGCAGAACCCAGCGAAGAAATGACGATTGGGGTCGTCTTACCTCTGACAGGACGCCTGAGTACCTCATTTGGCGTGGGAATGCAGCGAGGCTTTGAATTAGCACTGAGTGAGATTAACAGCGCACAATCCAACGGTGCGAATCTTAAATTTATCGTTGAGGACGATCAGAGTACTGTGGAAGGGTCAGTTGCGGCTTTCAATAAACTGATCCATCAAGAAGGCGTATCTGTCATCTTCGGATCCGCGACCTCCAGCCAAACCGAGATGGTGTTCCCGATTGCTCAAGAAAATCAGGTTGTGGCAATCAGCTCGACTTCCTCTGCCCGCGGTCTCAGCGCGATTGGAGACTTTGTTTTTCGCGCCTCACTTACCACGGATAAGCTCATTCCTGCCGGTATTGAAGTGACACAAGCAAAACTCGGCTATCAAACCGCTGCCACGCTGTATGATGAAACCGATCTTTTCTCTACAGATGGAGATGCAGCAGTGCGGGAAGTGCTCACGGCTGGGGGTGTCGAAGTACTAACCACCGAGACCTTCAAGGGCGGTGATACCGACTTTCGTGAACAACTCACCCGAATACAGGCACTGAACCCTGATGTTATTTTTGTTTCAAGTTTATCGCCAGAAAAGCCTGGAATCCTAACGCAGGGGCACGAACTCGGTATATCCGCGCCCTTTATAATGCGGACATTGACCGCAGACGACGTACACGCCTCAGGTCCAGCTGCCGACGGGGCAATAACTTTTATCGGGTGGGGCATCCCCATCAACACACCCGGAAATCAAGCCTTCATCCAGAATTACAGTGCAAAATACGGCACGGCACCCAATAACTACGCCGCAAGATCGTACGCCGCGCTCCATATTCTGGCGACGGCAATCGCGAACGCTCAGTCAACGGATCCCAGCGCAATTCGAGACACCTTGGCGAATACCAGAGATGTCGATACAATTTTCGGTAAATTCTCCTTTGACGCTAACGGTGATGCAGTCTACGACGCGAAGGTCTTGATTGTTAAGGATGGCGAATTGGTACGCTTTGAGTAGCTCACAAAACCCGTGCAACATTCATTAGATCAGTTTTACACCAAACCAGAGGTCGCAAGGGCATGTTGGAAGCATTTCACCGACACGCTTTCAACCCTGAACCGAAACCCCAGCGACCTCTTTTTTGTAGAGCCTGCCGCCGGTACCGGCGCGTTTTACGAACTTTTACCCTCACAGAGACGATTAGGGATAGATCTCGTGCCGAAATGCGATGGTGTGAAACCTCAAGACTTTTTTAAAGTCACCCATCTCCCATTTGCCCCCAAAGACACTGCTATTATCGGCAATCCGCCATTTGGTAAACGTGGAAAAGTGGCGATAGCCTTCTTCAACCACGCCGCGTCCGTGGCAGACCTTGTCGCATTCATTGTCCCCGTCAATTTCCGCAAATTTATCGTGCACAAACAGCTGAACCCGAACATGCGCTTCATTAGTAAGCTGCCTCTTCCAAGAGATGCGTTTCACCTTGGCACAGGCAAGTCCTACTCGGTAAATACGGAATTCCAGATATGGACCCGTTTGACCAGCACACACCCCGACATGCGACAGTATAAACGCCTACCGATTCACCATCCAGACTTTCAGATATGGCAGTACAATAACACACGCGCGGCATTGAAGGTCTTCCAAAATACCTTCGATTTTGCTGTGCCGTGTCAAGGTTGGCAGGATTATTCGCGCAGAGAGACGGACGAAAAGCAGTGTGAAAGGAATAAACAGTGGATACTTGTGAAAGCGAAAGATGCTACTGTCTTAGCACGGTTGATGGAGATTGATTACGAACACTTGGCACAAGAGTGTGGGACGGCTGTCCCAGGTTTTCGGAAGGGAGACCTTGTGAAGGCGTATATAGAACACTACGAAAGTCTCAGACAACCTATCCAAACCGCTCCAGTCGATACGGTTTGAACCACTCCACCTGTACATCATCAATAATTTCCAGAGCCGCCATCTCACCCACCAAAGGTGCCAATGTCACACCACTGTGCATCAACGCAATATATAGGTTGGGAACGGCTTTCGTAAATCCGAGGACCGGAAACCCATCCAGCGGCATCGGACGATAGCCAACCGGTGTCGGGAGTGCTTTCGCATCTCCTATCGCAGGAAAATAGATCTTGGCACGATCAAGGAGGGCATCAGCATGCTGCTGCGAATCATCACGATTGATACCTTCTTGGGTACCCTGCCCGATTCTGAGACTCCCATCAGTCAGCTGTCGGAGATGGAGGTGTTGATGCCGTTTCGCATCCATCGGGGGCGCGTGGATGATCGCTACGTTGTGTAAAACTTCAGCACACGGTGTCGTTTGAATGACGATCCCCGGACTCCGCTGTTGTGGGATACGTACGTCCACCAGCGATCCGAGCGCAGTCGTCTGAACACCGCTTGCCAAAACAGCAACATCACACGGAAATTCGGTATCAGCGGTCTTGATGGCAGTAATGCTACCGTTGTGAACGACAAAGCCTGTGACTTCAGTTTCGGAATGCACGACTGCCCCCGATTCATAAGCCGACTGGAGACATACATCAATAAATGTATCCGTTTCAATATGAACATCCGCTTCAGAGAAAGACGCAGCCAACACCTCACCGGGTTGTAAATGCGGTTCAAGTGCTAACATCTCGTCCCGTGTGATGAGTCGACATGGATATCCCCATGCCTGTATCTGCCGGATACGCTGCCGAAGCTGCGCCGCACGGTCTGGACTGTTTTCCCACCGCATCTCACCGCCGTAACGGATACCGATATCGCCTTCAAACTGATGTGCCAACCGATACCACATATCCAAGGAACGCCGATTGAGCGTATGATATTCACGCGGATCTTTCCCAAAAGCGTTTGCCCACGCAAAAGAATGTCCCGATGCCCCTGATCCCGGCGTGCCTCGCTCCAAAAGCGTTAGAGAAACATCATCTCTCCGGGACAAATGGTAACCAAGCGTCGCACCGACAATACCGGCACCGATTATTACGACTCTTTTCCTTTTATTACTGGGGGAAGGATTAAAATTTCTGTTTGCCAATTTTTATTTAAAGGCTGGCTTCTGAACTGGAGTCCCTGCGGCAATAGCAAATCAGCGATGCGCTGCAACGATGAACCCCGTTAAACCCGCAATCAACAACTGAAATCCGGTTTGATAGAACAGCATTAGAAAGGGTTGGCAGAGCGCAATCAAACCGAGCGCAATTAAACCGATAGAGATACGTTCACACAAAGTCTTTTGTGAAAAGACAATTGAAAAAACAATTATTCCCGGTAGCAGCAGATGCAAGGCAGTCCCACCGAGTGACGGAAAAAGCGGCTGATAAAGGAAAACGATGCCAATACACGCAAGGAGTGCTGAACCGATAGCCGCCGCTTGCCGCGCCGCAGTCGTCATACCAAATGCGATAGCACAGGCAAACAGAATATGAAACGCTGAACTGGACAAAATTGACGGAATAGGTAGATAAAGGAAACCGAGTCCAACCACCAAGCCGATGCCAGATATAACTGCAATCCGCTGCTTGTGCGCAAAAGAGGTCCCAGCCAAAATCGCAGCAATACTCAACAGCACCAGTGCGATACCTTTGAGCCAAACAGCACTTTGCGCGATAACAGTTGGAACCATCGAGATGCTGGGTACATAGAGAAAGGCAATACCAAGCACGCAGAACCCAATCGTAAGCAGCTGATTCCGTTTTTCTTTTTCCATAGCGATACTTTAAAATAACCTACGAACGTTTTAACTTAGCAGTATTCGCCGACGTGTCTCAATATTTCCGTTTCAGCAGGCGGCTTACCCAGGTTTTAGATTGTTCCTTACTCAATTGATTCGTCAGTTCGTTAACTTGTGCTGACAAATCCCCTCTCTCGTCTTGGAAAGAGGCAATCTTTTTCCGAAGCTTCTCATTTTCGACGATGAGCGCTTGATTCTCTCCTTCCAATTTGTCGCATGTTTCTTGTAGGTGCGTGATATGAAAAACCTGGCAGCTAAGATTTTCAATAATATCGTCCGTCGGGATATTATAGGCGAGTTTTTTTATCAGCCTTGCGAGTCCATCAACCCGTAATTGAATTTGCGGCTTCGGAGGGGCGCCTGGTCTGTCAGGAGGAGCAGAGACGACGCGGACATATGCTTCAATATCTACATCTCTCCGTTCCAATGTTCGGGTGATGATGTCCTCTTCCACACCTATGATTTCGGTGATTTTGGAAGGATTTATATAGAGGTCCATTCCCAAGTTTCCTAACCAGTTTCTTCTGATAAAAAATCAATAATACGACTTACGTAGCCCGCTGGTAGGTGCGGTTTCTAACCGCCCCGAATCTTGTGAAAATAGGCAGAATTCAGTCATTTTGCGTAAGTCTTAAATAATTCAATATACATAATACCATGATCGTATAAAAACAGATTAAAGATAGCGTAACAGATATCCAATTATTTAGCAAGTTAAAATCTGACGCGCATACAGCGCGCCAACAAAGAGAGTTGACAATACAAAACAGGTAACCTATGAAAGCCCGTCCCAATACTTCCACATATCGTCAGGGGTCTCAAACTTGATTTGGTCCAAATCTTTGCGCCGGTATCTACCGATGAGCGCAATTCTGACCCGATGACCACAATTCGGACCAGCGGTATGACTCATCTGGTGATGCCAGAAGCAGACATCTCCCGCCTCACCCGTAAACTCATAGCTCGGTCCCAAATCGAACGGCGCAACGCCACCAGGCAGACTATCTAAGTCGTGATGTCTGAAATATTCCGCCCAAATCCGATGGCTGCCGGGCCAAACTGTAAACCCGCCACCCTGTTTCTCAACTTTGTCGAGATACGCGGTGGCACCGAGCGTGAAGGCACCGACAACGCCTTTCGGCACACCGTTTGTCGGCGTGTGGTAACCGTCAAGATGTCCGCGCGGCTCGCGCCACTCTCTGTCTGGATCCGGGAAATTGATGTGGGGTCCCGCACCACCCCCTGTATTCAATCGTTCCTTGCCAACGAGTTCCTCACCCATCGCGAAGACCCGGTTTCCATATACTGTGCCACGGATAACATCCTCACCACCGACAGGCACAGTGCGATACCCCTTACGGATCCAAGATTCTGGATCGTTTCTATCCTCGTCAAGGGACTCCCAAATCCTATCAAGCGCAGCGTCAACGACTTCTGGCTCCACAGCACCCCGCACAACCAGATAGCCATTTTCTTTAAAGAATGCTTTATCTTCCGCTGTTAAGTACGCCATAGTTCTGTTTCTCCTATAGTTTTCAGCAACCTTTACGCACGAACCTCAAATCCGTTCTCTTCTCGCGCTTGCTGGTAAGGTGTTTCCTCCAGATTCAACCCAAAGCCGGGGCTTTGTGGAACATCCACATAGCCATCAGATATAGAATATCCAGAATCGTCTAACCCGGGGGTCGTGGCATGATCCCATTCAACGAACTCAAATCGCTCAACCTTCGCAGCAAGATGGCACGATACATAATTCCCGTAGTGACCACCATAATGATGCGGTGCCGTGCCGACATCCGATACATCTAACTCAGGACCCAACTCAAGCCAACGCGAGAAACCGGGGGAGAAAATATCGTATTGAACGATGT
This sequence comes from Candidatus Poribacteria bacterium, assembly GCA_022822215.1. Taxonomy (GTDB): domain Bacteria; phylum Poribacteria; class WGA-4E; order WGA-4E; family WGA-3G; genus WGA-3G. The sequence continues at coordinate 6,173 of JAJECD010000066.1, forward strand.
CAATAAGACCGTCTTTTGCCCAATCCACAAGATACGGTGATGCCCCACCCTCACCATCAGCGATGCGGGTTTCCAAGCCTTCAGCGTTCAGCCATTCCTTTAGGAGACTGTAGACCCGTGCATCTTCATGGAACGCCTCTTCCATCCAATAAACGTTTGCGTCGGCGGCACCCCCCAATACCTGCTTGGTGAGGTTAAGGTTATAGCCGTTATTTGCATCTATCAAAATTGTCGCATCGCTACCAACAGCCTCGCGCACGGCACAGATGACATCAATATCACGTTGTGTCCCTTTCTCAAGTGGCATGTGCATTGCCCCGCGCCCGACCTTAATTTTGTAGGCATTATGTCCACGCGCCTTTCCCTCCAACGCCTCGGAAGCGATCAGTGCCGCAGCTTCAGCATTGTCGTCAAGATGTAGATCATCAATGTAGAGTGAGGTATCATAGCACGGGGCACGAAACGCGCCATTCTCTCCAGAAAGCATCGCATAAACCGGTTTTTGCGCTAACTTTCCTACGAGATCCCAGATCGGGTACTCCAATATTCTGAATGCTTCAGCAACACCACCTGCCGCATCGAACGCCGCATCGAGTTGAAACCCAACGATGGCTTCCGCTTTCTCAGCCGAAATCGGGGAGAATCCGAAACCGCTGGCACCGTCCGTTGTCGTTATACGAGCAATAGGCGGACGAACATGCAATCCGTGTTCACCTAATCTTGAATTGCATCCAGCTTTCCGGGGCCGTTCGCCTGTCAAACGTGCCCATTCAATTCGTTCAATTCTTACATTTTCCAATCTTAACGACCTCCATAGATGTGTCTAAAAAATGAGCAGTTCCACTTCTAATCCGTTACTGGCGAAATTTGGAGATTGCCAGTAGTGATGTATTAAATGAGATAAGAAACCTGCAAATCGGGTCTGAAGGGAGATATGGGATACTGTTAGAATAGGAGACTACAATTGGGTTTCAAGCAAGGCCATGCTATCTGGATCTAAACGATGGTAGTTCTCAATCTCATAGCGATTGCCATCGGCATCTTTGATAAGAACCCTTCCATTCTCAAGAGAGACAACATCATATCGAGTACGCATACCAAAGGTAACAGGCCCGCGGTTTGTCTCCACGACCCACTGTGTAACACCAAATTCTCCATCCAAACTGTGAATTTTGGTAATCTTCGGCAAAAAATACCGTTTTTGCAACTCCGACCTGAGAATCTTCTCCGACTCTCGCGGTAACTGCTTGATGTCTTGAATAATACCAATCTCTTTTTCTTCGCTGTCTAACAGTGATATATATTTATTAGAATCGGTGAGTGGGAAGGACCGGATCGCTTCCACATTTGTGTAAGTCGTACCATCAGGAAGTTCAACAGTGAGTTCTTCAAATGAATTGCGTGCGATTTTGATGTTGGCAGGATCAAGGAATTCCACTTCATCGGTAATCTTCATAGCTTCCTGCATGACGTAGTTCCTCCTTCTTTCGTATCAAGGAAGGTGTTTCTGGTGCGCGCTTTCAATGCGCACACCAGAACAATATACTGACCTATAAGGCACGAATCTTTGATAATTCCATCTGCTTTTCGCACAAACCCGCATAAGTCCCATCCTGAGCAAGGAGTTCTTCATGCGTGCCGATTTCATCGACCTTCCCATCTTTTAGCACAACCAATCGGTCAGCATATTTGAGTGTAGAAAGTCGGTGGGCGATAGCAAATACAGTACGTCCCCGGATGAGTCGTTCCAACGCTTCTTGAATATTCGACTCGGTCTCTGTATCCACAGAGGAGGTCGCTTCGTCCAAGATAAGAATTCTCGGATTTTTCAAGATTGCGCGGGCGATAGAAATCCGCTGCCGTTCGCCGCCGGAGACACGCGCCCCGCGTTCGCCAACCATCGTATCGTAGCCATCGGGGAATTTAACAATAAACTCATGGGCATTCGCGGCTTTCGCTGCGGCAATAATTTCATGTCGAGTCGCCCCCGGTTTCGAATAACCAATATTTTCGGCGATTGTACCTTGGAACAGGAACGGATCCTGGAGAACCACACCGACTTGCTGCCGTAACGCTTTTAATTTAATATCACGATTATCGTAGCCGTCAATCTCTATCGATCCTTCACTCGGATCGTAAAAACGCGTAATCAGATTAATGACAGTGCTTTTACCTGCACCGCTATGTCCAACAAGCCCAATCATCTCACCCGCTTCCGCACGGAAAGTCACCCCATTGAGGGCATTCTTTTCCGTGTCGTAAGAGAAATAGACATCTTTGAACTCGACATCACCTTTAATATTCTCAAGCGTAACCGCATCTGCTTTATCGGCGACACTCGGGGGTGTATCTATGATTTCAAATACACGGTCAGCAGAAGTTGCAGCCCGGATGAAACGTTCGTTCATCTGACAGAGCGTGTAGACCGGTCTAAAGAACTGACCCATAAGTGCTTGGAACATCACAAGCTCACCAAGACTTAATTCACCACCGAAAATCTGCGAACCTCCCACTAACCAGATCAGGATCGTACCAGAGTAAATAATAAACTCCATAATCGGACGATACAACGTCCACAACTTTGCGGCATTCATTTCGCCTTCAAAGACCTGATACGTCTCTTCGTTGAATCGGTTCACCTCGTAGCGCTCACGTGCGAAGGCTTTGACGACCCGGACCCCTGGAATTGTGCTTGCCAATATCGTACTAATATTAGCGTACCGTTTCCATAGCACCGAAAAGACTTTGCTCATCTTTTTCCCAAAAAAGATCGTGAAGAAGATGAGACACGGCACAGGAATCAGCGTCCATGAAGCCAGTTTCCAATTCGTGAGAAACATGATGATGCAGATGTTAATGAGCGTAAACGAATCGCCAATGATGTCTTGTAATCCGTTGGCAATAAAATCCCGGAGCCTTGCCACATCGCTTGTGATTCTCGACATCAGGTTACCGGTATCCCGCTGATTGTAAAAATCCAACGAAAGCGAGTTGAGGTGTTCATAAGTTTCGTTCCGAAGGCGGCGCGTGATATTCTGACCGACCCACGCCATCATATAGCCGCGGACAGCAGATGCCCCCATGGCGAACAGGCGGAAACCTGCCATCAGAAAAACAATCGCGAGCAGATGCCCCCAACTTCCAGCAACTGGCAGCGCGAACCACCCGGCAATACCCTCAACAATACCGCTAAGGCGGCCCCATGTTGGGTCCGGCATCGCTTCACCGGCCGCAGTCAACGTTCCACCGCTGATAGTCCGTTCTGCCGGGACAAGGATATTATCGACCATCTCTTGGCTCAGAACGCTGGGTAAGAGCGAAACGAACCGAATGAGCATCATCAGGACAAGCGCAGGAACAGCAACGTGCCAGAAAGGAAACGAATATCTAATAAGTCGAAAAATAAGTTTTCGTTTCTCGACACAATGGACACAAACGCCTGACCAACGGGGCAGCGGTTGTCCGCACTTCTCACACTTATGTTTATTTTTTCCAAGCCCTTGCGGACGGTGTTTTTTCTCTTGTTCTGCTTCTGGATTCGCATCTTGGATTAACGTCTCCAATTCAGGAGTCGCCAATTCAAATTTCGGTGAGTAACGGCGTGAGTAGCGAGCGACTTCAATCGCTTTGTCGGATGTGCGGACCTTTAAGATATTGTTTCCGTACATCTCAACGATTTCAACAGCTGAGACCGACGCAAGCGAAATTTCCTGTACCTGATGTGCTGGCGTCCCGTTCTGATTAAAAGCGATGAACCGCCTATCCGTAGCAATCAACCAATCTTTGCCGTAGTTACCATCAAACTTAAGATCAGTTGAAACAGCGACTTTAATTTCCTCGCCATCCGCAAGCATCGCATGTGCCTGCTGCTCCAGCGCCTCGGGCACTTCTTCCATTGTGGTTAGCTCGTCGTCATCCAATTGCTTAAAGGCGGAACTCCCATTCGGCTTTTTCCGCATAAAATCCCGCCGCACATTAGATGATTTCGGCATTATCCCTCGCATAAATTAAAACCCCCAAAGATTAAAGGCATGGTTTATAGCCTATATTAAACACTTAGGATATTTTATTTAACGAAGGTTTTAGAAAAAAGTTGAATTAAAAATGCAAAAAACACAGTAAAAACGTGGATACAACCAAAATTAGGGGCTTAAAGCACTAAAAACAGGACTTTTCGGACAATTTACGGGTTCGGCGGCGAGGTACAGATAAGCACCTCCATGGATTCATCGCCCGTGTTTTCAATCCCGTGTTCGCACCACGGCGGAAGATGGATGAACGTACCCGCCTCAACTGGGACTTTTTCACCGGCGAGTGTCATTACGCCTTTCCCTTTTAGAATGACATAGCACTCCTCAGTGTGATGACTCCCGGGTTCAAGCACAACATGCGGCGGCACAAAAAACATAACTAAACCCAAGTTTTGTGCAGGCGCACTCGGATTCGCCGGATGCACGACACGGACACCGATACCATCGCAACCTGAGTACTTTACCGGGACTCCGTCTTGGACTGTGACAACGTTCGCCTGGACCTGATGGTCGGGTTTCGGAACAGGCGGTTCGCCTTGATACCCTTTAAACATAGTAATCTTTGCCATTTTTTTCCTCCATAAAAGTAGTAGACACACGCCTTGTGTCGTTTACATTTACCAATCTCTCGTGTAACCGGCAGTCCAACCGCCGTCTACTGTCAGGATAGTCCCGTTAATATAACTCGCGTCTGGTGAAACAAAAAAAAGGACTGCTGCTGCCATTTCCGTGGTCCGCCCCGGTCTTCCGAGTGGAATATGCGACAGCAGACTCGCAGCGTTTTCTGTATACGCGCCATCATCTCCGTAAAAGAGGGCTTCCGTGCCGCGGGTCAACGTCGAACCCGGAGCGACAGCGTTAACCAAGATGCCTTCGGGTCCAAGTTCTAACGCCATAGAACGCGTCAGATTCGCGACCCCTGCTTTCGCCGCCACATAAGCACTCTGTAAGCGTAAAGGCACTAATCCTGCAATGGAGCTGATGTTAACAATTCTGCCCGTGGCACTCTCGGCATCAGAGTTGCCACTCCGTTCGCTGGATATGTGGGCAAGGATATGCGGAATAACAGCACGACTCGTCGTAAAAACACCCGTAAGGTCTATATCCAGAATCCGTTGCCAATCTTCAAGCGTATACTGATGGATCGGGACCCTATCGCTCCGTGTGTTAATACCGGCATTGTTCACCAGAATCTCGATCTTACCAAAATGCGCCGCAACCTGATCGGCAGCAGACACCATCTCTGATGCGTTAGAAACATCGCCTTCTACGAATAGACACGTTCCACCGCTCTGTTGAATTTCTGTAGCCGTCTGCTTACCCGCTTCTTTGTCTATATCAACAATTGCCACCTGTGCGCCGTTATCAACCAAGGCATCCACAATCGCGCGACCGATGCCTTGCGCACCCCCTGTAACAACCGCAACCTTTCCTTCAAGGTCAACCTTCATAGTATTCCTCCTTCAGATCCAACCCGTAACTAATATTTTCCACTTCGAGCCTCTGAAGCATAACTCATATTTTATGACCACTTTGAGTTTTAGATGGATTGTCGTAGGGGCGAGGTTACCTCGCCCCTACAGACTCGGTTTCTGAATTTTGCGGAAGCCCGCAACCCCAAAAAATAACAAAACAATCACACCCGTCCCGCTAACAATTCCAATCCCTGAAGTGACACCGAGAGCTGCAGGCAGATAGCCACAAAACAGGGCAATAATTGCGACAGTGAGACTATAGGGCAACTGCGTTCTGACATGGTGCAACGGATCACAACTACTGGCGATAGAACTGAGAATCGTTGTATCGGAAAGCGGCGAGCAGTGGTCCCCGAAAATCGCACCATCTAACACTGCTCCGAGACATATAATTGTCGTGAGTCCGTAACTCCCACCGTCAAGCGAGAATGCCACGGGAATCGCAGTTGGAATCAGAATCGCCATCGTCCCCCAACTCGTCCCAGTTGCGAAAGAGGTCACAGACGCGCAGACAAAAACAAAAATCGGAAACCAGAGCGGCGAAACGACATCACTCAGCATCGTCGCAAGAAATTGACCCGTCATCAACCGATCGCAACTTGCCTTTAACCCCCACGCCAATAACAGAATGCTCAAGGGTGTGAGACTCCCCTTCACACCACCCCAGATGACCGGCACGATCTCTGAGAACCGGAGTTTTGAGAGCCATCGCGCACAGATAACGCCAATAATAAACGCACTCGCAGCAGCACAAGCGAGAATCTTAACATTGTCTGCTGCCGAAAGCGCGTCGCGCCAAGCGGTAAGTGAGAGAATAGATCCCGTCCCGTTGCCATCTATCCAGAAACCCCCTAAGAGCAGTCCAAAAAGTGCGAGGAGCGGTAGCACTGCCGATAATGGTTGGACAACGGCGTTTGGCAAACTGGTGAAGGATGCAGTGTGTCCGAGAGCTTCGGCATCCGGGGCGGCAACGTCTCCTGTCTCCCGTGCGCGGATCTCTGCTTTGTGCATCGCACCGTAGTCTTTACCGCTAATCGCATTGATGATAACAAAGATAATCGTCAGGATGCAGTAAAATCGAAAACCGAGGGCATCGAAGAACATCGAATACCCATCACGGTCAAGTCCAATCGTCTCAGCGACATCGTTAAAGAGACCGACCTCGTAACCGATCCAAGTGCTAACAAAAGCGAGACCCGCAATCGGTGCACTCGTGGAATCTACAAGGAACGCCAACTTTTCACGACTCACGCGATGGTGATCGGTGAGTGGACGCATCGTGGGTCCGACAATCATGGCATTGGAATAGTCCCCAATAAAGATGACGATACCCATCACACCTGTGATAAATTGTGCCGACCGCGGTCCCTTTGCAAATCGAGAGAGCCATACAACGACGCCGCTAATACCCCCGGAGGCGACGACTATAGAAATCGTCGCCATAATTAGACACACAAACAGCACGACCCAGAAATTGAAGAGGTCCACCCCATCGTTTCCGATGCTCACGGCACGGACGAACCAGACAGATTCCGTCAAAAAGCCGATGGGTGTGAAGTGTTGTTGATACCACGAGAGCAGCAGCCCGACACCGACTGCTATACAGAGACTCGGAAACAATCGCGTTGTCAAAATCGCTAACGTGACGGCAAGCAGCGGTGGGATGACGCTGTACCACACAAGCGTCTCTGCACTGCCAACCTGCGCTGCCCGCCACCTGAATAGAAAGCAGATTCCGAAAAAAATTAAAAAGCCGATTCCATATTTTAACTTAGAATTCATTAGCGTATTTAATACACCTCCTTCGGCACGCAGGATTCATATCTCGTAGTTTGTATGCATAATAGCAATTTCTGACGCAACTTACAAGCCAAAACCACAATCAAAACGCTTTGCACCCTTTCTTTAGAAAAGTTGTGTCTTAATATTTAAAGGGATAAAAACAATCTTTTTTACGATTATGCACGTTTTCGCACCTAAAATTACGACATATATAATCAAGGACTTAATTTCCTCCCTGTTTTTTATGGTAACCGAAATAAATAAGTAGACATCTTTGTAGCATAGCCTGTTAGGCTGTGCCAACCTAATAACACTAAGAGGCATTGAAGCCTATTTGAGAGTGTCCAATTAATTTTGACGTTTATCATAGACGAAAATTAAGGGGTTATTACATCTTTTGGAATAACCCACCCATTTTTTGTACCCTTTTCATCACTTTTTACACTTAACTTATATAGTAAAGGCAAAATTCTCCGAATGCCGAACGATTATGAAGAATATAGCATCGCTCAACTTGTGCAATGTTATCTGGAAGGCGATAGGGAAGCGGGAAATGTACTCTGCCAACGATACCGGAAACCTCTTTGGGGAGTAACCTCATGGGCTACCCCCTGCCTTTTTGAGATCAGGAGAGAATTACGAAATGAGAAAAATCATTTTTATCGCCATCGTTCTCATCGTTTTGGGCACAGCTTGGACTTTGTACTTAAAGCATGACACAGAGCGGTTTATAGACAGCCTTCCTAAGAAGTCTGCTACCGGTACACAGCCTCAAAACATCACAAATATGCCCGTTACAGATGAAAACAGCGATCCTTTTCAAAGTATGAACGTGATAGAAGGTGCCTTGGAAGGCTCCAATGAAGAACCTGGGACAGCGGGATCTGCTGAGGACAGGGACAATGAAAAGAAGGATACCTCCGGACTTATAGATTTTTCGAATGAATTTCTTGAGCGGGATCCTATCGCTGAATGGAGTCCACATCCTGTCGAAAAAGAACACCCCGAGGAAGAACCTATGGGTCTGATGAAGTTATCAAGGGCGGAAATCGTAGAAAACAACCGCAAGCGACTCATTGAGATTCATGGAAACATACCAGAGGTACACACGTACCTGAAATACTTCCCCTTTGAAGCGTTACAAAACCCTGAAAATAAAGGGACATACAGTTTTACAATGTCCCTGGACGAATTTCTTGAATATCAAAAGGCATCCGCTGTCTTGTTCCCAAACGCGTCGAATATAAAAAATTATCAACAAGCCTTAGAAATGTATAAGAAATTTAAGGGCGATGACTCACAGAAGCACTAACTCACAATCTGTCAGAGGCGAGCGTTTCTCATAAATTTAAAAGTAGCGCGAAGCTTCGCAACCTTACAGGAAACCCTTGCCTCTGACCCCACCGTGATAGCCATCCAGCCGAAACAAGTTACGCTTTCCAAAGCAGGCGTGCTGCACACCCCACCTGAAAAATCAGAACACGCACTGACTCGTATGAGCCTATAGAAAAACGCGAAAATGAGCAGGGCAATTCATTATGAATAACTTTTTATACCAGAATGGACGCAAGGCGCAATAAATTGCGCTACTACGCTCGCTTGCAAGCCAAAACCAAGTCAATAGCAGCAAAATCCGCAACCACCCCTGACGAAGGGTTTTTGCTGCGGCGTTCCTTCTGAACCTCGCAACTGAGTCTCTAAAAACCTTACAGACCCATTTTCTCTGTCCTATCTGCCAACAATCGGGTATAATAGAGGAAACATATTCATTTTTTGTACCTTTTTCGCCATTCTTTACACTTAACTTAATAGACACTTAACTTAATAGAGAGCTAAAGCAACCCGGCAATTTTTTTAGTTCTTACGAACTTATCAGAAAAACAGATCCATTTTTTTCTCGTTTTTCACACCTAACGTATATAGTAAAGGCTAAGCTCTCTGAATGTCGAACACTTACGAAGCATATAACGACACCCAACTTGTGCAATCTTACCAAGCGGATGATGAAAAGGCAGGAGATATCCTCTGCCAACGACACAAAGGGCCCCTTTACAAGTTTTTCAAAAATAGAATCAGAGGAAATCGTAAAGAAGATATAGAGGTTCTCGTCCAAGAAACGTTTCTTGAAGCACTGAAAAGTCTAAGAAATCCGAAGGCTTCGACTCCAAAGCATTTTCAAGCGTGGTTCTGGACAATCGCAAAACGCGTCATGAGGGACTGGATCAACGTGCAAGAAAAGCAAAGCGGACGTGTATCGCTGGTGGGTGTTCCAGACCCTGAGCTTGAACAAACGTCTATTATAGAATTCTTGCTCGCCCCAGTGGAAGATGAACCAGAATATGGTGTCCTTGAAAGCGAATTCGGACGTATCCGTCGCCATTTTGAGGAGGCGTTTCCACCGAAGGCGTTAGCGATACTCCAATTAAGGTTTTACGAAAACAAAACATTTAGAGAGATTGGAAAGGCACTGAATATTGAAACCGGAACGGCTAAGCTGAAATGTTATCGGGCGGTCGAAAAGTTTAGAACATGGTTAGAAAAGCATTACCCTGATTATTATCGCTCGTTAAATGAAGGGAGGTGAATAGTTAGATAAATCGTTATTGGCTATTTTCGTCTGTTTGGTATAATATGACGAAATAGTTTTATAGTGGCAGTCTCCGATATTTTTTCAGAGGTGCGCCGAGGGTGGTAGGAACACCGGTCGGCGCGGCACTGCCATAACGTACCTATGACAGCGCTAACCTAATTGTAGCATAGAACGCATCCAGTTTGTGAAACTTTTAGGTTAGTATCCTATACATAATAGAGGATTGTCAAGGATGCAGCATACTTGATCACTGGTTCTCTGTCCTAACGCAATCCCTGAAAATACGGAGATTTTTCTTATGAAACTATCATTGTGTCAGATGCTCGCGATTGCTTGCATTCTCGCGGTAGGGTTCATGACCGTTACGCCTTTTATACAGATGGCAGCGGCGGATGCATACACCGTCCCACATTACGATGTTACATACTATACGTGTGAAGGCTGCGGACAAGCATTCTGGGCCTCTGTGTTCCAGAGTGGCACGACAACCATATATCACAGTTCATCTTCGGGACACGATATCGAAGCGACTTATGATCAGACGGTAGTTCCTTGCGGCTACTGCGATACGTGTGATTCTCAAGGTTATTACTAAACTACGACCTCAGACACACATCGGATAAATATTGTGTGTCTGAGGCTTTTACAATAAGGAACATATCAATGAAAAAAGTCTTTTTTTTCGTTATTGTTTTGCTCGTTTTGGGGGCCGCATGGAGATTGTATCTGGAATATGAGAACAGACGTTTTATAGAAAGTCTGCCACCCCCGCCTGTTAATGTTACACAACCTGCTAACGCTCCAAATACTCTTGTAATGGAGGAAAGTCGTGAGAGCCGTGAAAACATTGCTACATCCACGGAGGAAAACGAACTTACCACCACATTCACAGAGAGTGAGAATATCCATAGGCATCCGCACATAGACCCTGTCGATCACAGAGACACATCAGAAATGCTGTTTGAATTTGAAGCAGTCATTGATGAGAGACCTGAGCATTCAACGGAAGAGGTTCCGTTAGAGAATTCCGTCCATGCCGCGCCCCGGATAGATGAAGAACTTCAGCAAACAAGGGAAACGCTAGCAAGGATTGGGATACCTATAGAAGTATCCTCGGAGACGGGCGATTCACTGTTCGTCGTAACCTCCGCGAACGAAAAAGAGTTCCTAGAGGCGTTGAGTAAGTTTCCCGAGGGAGCCCCGCCAGAGTTTCTATCGTCCCGCCCTGATTTTCGAGCGTCCCAGCGAAAGCGTATGGGAACCCGGAGGGTAAAATTTTGGGGCGGGGAACTTGAGATACCTACATACACGAGATAAACTCTTTAAGACCTCGCAGCAGGGTCATTCATAGATGCAGTGGAACTTCTGCTACCTCAAGAGTTATGGAAAACTCTGTTGCCTTGGATACAATCGCCCTGCCCCATTTGCCATGGTATCACTTCTTATTCACGTAAAGGGTTCTGCCCACATCTTATGGGCGGAACCCTAACTTCATAGCCGCCTTTGATCTTGTCTACACACACCGAAGAACACATCCACATCAAACGCACACAGAACGGCGAAGCTGATGCCTTTGATGTGCTTGTTATCAAATACCACCCCCGGGTCTACCACCAGATTCTCGGAAAGATGAAAAACCCCGAAACTGCCAAAGACTTGACGCAAGAAACATGGCTCAAAGCGTTTCGTGCTATTAATACCTTCCGTGGCAACTCTGCCTTTTACTCTTGGCTCTATCGCATCGCCAAAAACGTCTGTATCAATTACCACCGAAAACAGAAGGCATCAGACAATATCCATCCCCTCCATACCATCAACGAACGCCGACTTCTCGGCGCGCATCCCGACCCGTGTGAACTGCTTCAACAACAAGAACTCCGACAGCACCTTGATCAAGCGATCGCAACACTCACACCATCTCGCAAGCGCGTCTTTCTCTTATACTACATCGAAGAACTCTCCATTAAAGACATCGCCACACGCACCGGACGTAGCGAAGGCACTATCAAGTCACACCTCCGCAACGCACGTCTCCAACTCCAGAAACATCTCACGCCTTACCTGAAAAGTCAGGACATGTTCTGACTCGCGTAAGCCGATAAAAAAACAAGGCGGCAGACCGAAGTCCATCGCCCTGTCAGGGTCGGAAGGTAAGATTTCTGATGCGACAGTCAGCTGCTTGTTAGGTACTCAATTAACCTCTGCAACAAACGTCTATGTCGTTCATCTGAAATGCTACCGAGTACTCCACGGACTAACCTGCGTGGAATTACGCCTAAAAAACTGAGGCGAATCAGAGATTCGGAATGCAAGCCACTTGATGTGAAATCAGCATCAACTGATGAGATAACATCATCGAATCCTTCAATATACTGATTTAATCTTGTGCTTACACCACAAACGAGAAGGTCTCGGTAAGGCAGTGGCATTTCTCGTAGAACAATCGCAGGTCTGTACTTTAATGTTTCATCAGCTTGTGGCAAGGGGACAAGAATGACGTTACTTTCCCGCATAATCTGGGTTTGTCCATTTCAACATATCTGGCGTGTATTCGGGCTCATCATCGGCGTATGCGCGAGCGAGAATGTGCACAGAGAGATGGTGCCAAGTTTCACGTTCCTCCGATTCTTGTTCTGATTCATACTTTTCAATGAGCGTCTCAACGACTTCCTTTAATGAAACCAACGGGTGATTTCCGTTTTCACCGATGAGCGTTATTAAGTCATCTCGCAAAGCAGAAAGTTGCTGATAGTCGCGCGCCGTGCGGGGAACGAATAGGATAGGTGCCAATTGTGGCCATATATCTTGAGCAGTTTGTATCTCGGTTAGCATGTCCGCTCCTTATAGATGTCCGTAAGACTCTCCAAAGTAATGCTAAGTATAACACATATTTGCTAAAGAGGCAATAATTCCTATAATCGCGCAAATCCTGATTCAGACGAACGAAGAAATCTGGTGTGGACTTTCAGACAGTGATGTGATACAATAGTTGCTGAAAATGCTAAGCTGAAAAGGAGTCAAAAATGCGACGCTTTGGAACCCAAGGGCGCGTGCGTCCTGAGCAGCATTATATTGTCTCACGCACTGAGGAGATTACCGATTTCATCAACCGAATTAAAGAGGGTCGGTATATCGTCCTTTTCGCGCCGCGGCAAACCGGGAAAACGACTTTCTTCCGAATGGCACTTGAGACGCTCACCGCAGCGGATCCGACCTATTTCCCAATTCAGTTGGATTTCCAAACGATGCGCAATGCCACGCCTGCTACTTTTTACGATCAATTCTATCAGACGGTGTGTATTCAAATTGAAAGTGTTTTTCAAAAATGTGGCAGCGCGCCTTCTAAAGCCTTAACAGAGTTTCTCAAAGACACGACACTCACTGATGCCTTTTCGATGGTGATGTTTTTTAGGCATCTCGCAAATTTTCTGGACAGCGACTCTCACAAGAACGTGCCTGCTTTCAAGCGGGTTGTGCTCCTCATCGACGAATTTGATGGCATCCCGAAGACCGTTGTAAGCGATTTTTTATATGCCCTGCGCCAAATTTACCTCTCCGATGAGATGCAATGCCCTTACAGCATGGGTATCGTCGGGGTCAAGAATATCAGACAACTTGACTACGATCGGTCTATTTCACCCTTCAATATCCAAGACGAGTTTCGTTTGCCAAACTTTACGCTCGAACAAGTGCAAGAACTGTTCGCACAGTATACAGATGAAGTCGGACAAGCCTTCGCACCGGAAGTCACTGCAGCGATCCATAAACAGACAGCCGGTCAACCTTTTCTCGTCAATCGATGTGCACAGATACTCACAGAGGAACTGGACATCCCGAAAACCGAGACGCTTACGATGGCGCATTTTGCAAAGGCGCATAGGCGACTACTGGGAGATGGGAACACGAACATCGATCACCTGCGAACCAATGTCCGTCGCGACCGACGCTTTGAAACAATCCTACTGCAAATCGCTTCTTACGACAGCGGCGTGCGTTTCAATCCGGATGATGACCTCATGAATGAACTCGTCACGTACGGCGTTATTGCAGAAGGCACAGACGGTATGTGTGAGATTGTTAACCCAATTTATCAACACCGCATCCTACAGATATTCAAGCCTACATTTAACGGCCTCGAGAACATATACTTTCCCGAAGAGACGGGTGAGAATTTTATTGATTACATCACGCCTACGGGTCAACTTGAGATGGAAGGACTTCTCAATAACTTTCAGGCGTTCATTGGGCGCGCCGGATTCCGTATCTTGCAGGTGCCAGACACCCCACAAGAATACGTTGGACAACACCTGCTTTATGCGTATCTCGACCATTTCGTCCACGTTGTAGGCGCAAACATGTTTCTTGAGGTTCAAACCGGGCGAGGCAAAATGGACCTTCTTATCGTCCACAATCAGCGAAAATATATCGTCGAAACAAAGATATGGGAAGGCGATAAGTACTATCAATCCGGCAAAAAGCAACTCGCTGCGTATCTGAAATCGGAATCCGCGGCGGAGGGATACTATGTCGTCTTCGATCATCGTCAGAACCCGGAGCCACGGAAAGAAACTGAGAAGGTAGGAGACGTGGAAATTCGGAGTTACGTCATTCCTGTCGTCCAAAAACCACCATCAGCAGTTTAGGGGTCCACGCGATGCGGATGCCCGCCCATGAAAAACCCAATGACAACAGTTCGATGTCAACCATAATCGTCCAAAATCGTTAGAAAGATTAGGAACAAGTCGTGATGAACAACAGAACACCGAAAGTTGCCGTTGTCGGCAGCCTCAACATTGATCTCGTGTGCCACGCAACGCGGCGACCCGATAAAGGCGAAACGCTCATCGGGGATGCCTTCGATATTTTCACGGGCGGAAAAGGATTCAATCAGGCAACCGCCGCAGCGCGGTTGGGTGCTGAAGTCACACTCGTCGGAAGTGTCGGTGCGGATCCTTTCGGGGAGATGCTGCTCAGAGCAACAGAAAATGAAGGGATTGACAGCAGATTTGTCACAAAGCGCACGGACACTGGGACCGGTGTTGCAACGATTGTTATCGAACCCGATGGCGATAATAGCATCATCGTCATACCGCGCGCAAATATGGCATTGACAACAGCAGAGATAGACGCTGCCGCCGATGCCATCGCAAACGCCGATGTACTGCTCTTGCAATTAGAGACATCCATTGCTGCCTCCGAACACGCCGCAGCAATCGCGAAAGCACACGGGACAACTGTGATACTAAACCCGGCACCTGCACAGCCACTCCCGGATAGCCTACTGACGCATGTGGATATTTTGACACCGAACCAATCCGAAACCGAGTTACTCTCGAAAATGCAGGTAAGCAACGACGAAGAGGCTCGCAACGCAGCAGCGGTACTTCGCGCTCGCATGGCAAACACAGAAACGTCCACTGTCGTACTAACGCTTGGAAAACGAGGCGCGTTAATACTCACAGCCACTACATCCGAAAGCGTCCCCGCACGTGCCGTTGAAGCTGTAGATACAACAGGAGCAGGCGACGCTTTTTGTGGCGCGCTCGCAACGGCGTTGGCAAGCGGTGAAACCTTACACACAGCGATTGGGTTTGCAAATGCCGCCGGTGCAGCTGCGGTAACTGTCGTTGGGGCGACCCCTTCTATGCCGACGCGCGAAAAAGTAGAACTGTTAATATCATAACACCAAAATCATATATTTCAGAACATCAAGAACCGAGGAAATTAAAAATGAAAAAAATAGGAAAAAAGACCGCTATATTTATAGCTTTAATTACATGCTTATGGAGTAATACAGTCACGACACAAGCACTCGCAGCGGAAAAATGGGAAGCGAACATGAAAAAAGATTTCGCAAAGGTGTTGCGAGAAAAAAAACGTCCAGCCGAAAAACATCGAGACCTCATCGGTAAATGGCAAAAGGAGGGACGACTTTCGCCGCTCCTGACGCTGTATGAGACAGAGAAGGAAAATCGGAAACCTGCTGCTGCGACAATCGACGCAGCGTTTTATTACGGTCTCGGCTATACACACGCACTGCACGCTACGGAGACAGGCGAAACGCTTGATCCTGCGATCACCTACTTAAAACATGCCGTTGAGATTGCACCGGATCTGTTTTGGGCACATTTTAACCTCGGCGGCATTTACCAACAGCAGGCTGAAAACGCGTCAGCACTTGCCGCATTTGAAATCTGTGTCCGTCTGAATCCGAACCACTATCCCGCTCACTATCGTATGGGTGAAATTCATCTGGAACAGCAGAATTACGCCGCGGCACTCCACGCTTTTGATACGGCACGAACGTTAAACCGGAAATGGGAATATCCACAATACGGCATCGGCTTGGTCCGATTCGCACAAGGCGATATAGACCGCGCACGAGAGACGTTTGAGAATCTCACGCAACGAAAGAAAAAGTTTGCACCCGCCTACTTCAAATTGGGGCAAGTCCTCGCTACTGAAGGATTCTTTGATGATGCATTGGCAGAATACGCCAAGGGTGCACAACACGCGCCCTACTCAGCCGAGGTCGTCTACGAACTCGCTGTTATTTTCGACGAAAGCGGCAATACGGAGGGTGCTATTGAGTTGTACCAACGTACGCTTGAAATTGAGCCAAATCACGCGCAGGCACACCTCTCCCTTGGCGATAATCTCTACGCCACTGGCGATACCGCAACAGCACTACAGCACTACCAAAAGGCACTCTCCTTGATGCCGCATATCAAGGATGATTTCTTTGAACCGCTTGAACCTTATTTCGCCGGGTTAATGTCAGCGGAGGAAGCAACCCCCATTTTAGAGAAAGCGATGCTCGTCCTTCCTGACGATCCGCGTTCTTACTTCTATGCAGCCAATCTCCAAGCAGACACAGGCAACGTCGAAGAAGCCATTCAGCACTACAAAAAGACGATTCAAATCATTGAAGCGGACGCAAGTTATTTGCAAATGGAGCTCCCGTTGGGAAATTTCAATGATGTCTATTTCAAACTCGGTGAACTCTATCACCAACAAGGCGATATAGATCAAGCCGTCGTCTACTTTAAACGGGCTTTGGTAGTAGACCCAGGGTTAGCAAACAGATTCATCTCACAGGGACAACAGGCTTTCGAGGCAGGGAATTATCAAGCTGCGATTGAACCGCTAAACACACATCTGTTGCTGTTTCCAGAAGATGTGGGGGCTATCTATCTGTTAGGGCAAAGCTACGAAGCGAACGGCAACACGGATGCCGCACTCGTCTTTTATGAACGCACACTGACGTTGGATTCAGAGCGACCGGATGTGCTTTTCAAAATGGTTCACATCTACCGAGGCCGCGAGGCACATCAACAAGCCGTTGATACGCTACAGAAAATTATTGAGATTGCACCTGACACCACTGAAGCACACTACCTATTGGCAATCTCTTACCTTACTTTAGCAAAACCCGATGCTGCCTTATCGGCGTTTCTCACAACTGTTCGACTGAACCCAGAGGATGTTGCAGCGCACTATCACGCCGCAATCCTGCTTGAACAGCACGGCGAAATAGATCAAGCCATCGCGCATTATGAAAAAACGATCGCACTCGATACGACGCTGCTCGAAGACGACATAGGACGGCACTTGCAAAGTCCTTTGCCAAACATTGCAGCAACAGAAGTGGAACCGTTTTTCCGGCTTGGGGCGATCTATCGCGCACGCAATGACGAAGACAACATTATCCGCGTCTACCAACCCGCATTGGCAATTGAACCCGCACACCCTGAACTGCATCACCTGCTCGCAGTTATCTTTGAGAAACGGGACGATCGCGGCATGCAAGATGGGCTTGCAAGCTACGCCCTAAAGGCCATCCACCACTATGGATTGGCAAATCAGTACAACCCAGAAAACTTCGAGTGGCACTACAGTTATGCGCGTCTCCTCGACCAGCACGCAGAAACATTAGGAGATGGCTATCATACATACGCAGAGATGGCTGTCAAGGAATATACTGCTACGATCGCGCTGAACCCAAACCATGCGAACGCTTATTTCTACCGGGGTCTCCTCACACTCCGCTACAAGCAGATTGGCGATACACTCTATCGCTATAGCCAAATTTTAGAGGATTTCAAACAGGT
>JAJECD010000002.1 GCA_022822215.1 Candidatus Poribacteria bacterium
AAGTTTAGAACCTACCCCTACAAATCCAGTCCACGTTACTTTCTAATCAACATCTTTTGAGTCGCTGAGAAATCACCTGCCCTAAGCGTATAGAAATACACACCGCTCGCGACAGCCTCTCCCTGTTCATTTTTACCATTCCAATAGGCGGCACGTTCCTTGGTTTGATAGACCCCAGCGCTTTGCTTACCAAGTTCCAAGGTGCGAATAAGTCTTCCATCTGCCGCATGTATAGTCACTGTTACCTCAGCAGATTTTCCTAACGAATACGGGATCCACGTCTCCGGATTAAACGGATTTGGGTAATTAGGCTGGAGACTTGTCTCCACTTGCGGCGGTTCTAGCTGTGTAGACACAGTTGGTGCAGCCGGTACCCCTACAGATCGTCCGATATAGAGATCACCCCCTATGGCGGCAGCGATGTACTGGGCATTATGACTGAGCGCTATACTCTCAACGCTTCTGATCACACCACTAAAATGCCTGTCACGTAAAAGGATACCCCCATCTTGCCTAATCTGATATATATAGATGTCCCCCGCGTTATCCCCGGCGGCAAAGAAATCACCATTGCCACTGAATGTTACAGACACGATGCCATCTGACTGGTCAGCAAATGTGCGAACGCGCCGTTCACTAACGTAATTCCATAGAATAACGTGCCCGTTGTCGTGCCCACTTACCATGTAAGGTTCAAAAGCTGCAACTGCGCCTGCTCCTGAATTACCCTGAGCCTTGTAGCGATGGCTGAAGTTACCAGAGTTCATCCACCACTCTTCAACGTCATTGCTCTCTGCAACGAAAACCACATTGCCGGTGGTACTCAAAGCAACCCCGCGCCAAGTGAGAAGCCCTACATCTTTATTATGCGCAATCCTTCTGCGATAAGACGCTGTAGGGTTGCTGACATTGAAATCCCACACCATATGGTCCCACCGTGTTATAAAAACTGGGAAGGTCACCCTCCTGGTCCCACTCCCGATGACAACAAGCCTGCCTCCACCATGAGATACTGCTAATGCATGTGCCCAATCGTCACCGGGCCCGCGGGTGCCCTCAAATGACGTTCCGCGAAGGCTGAGGTCGGAGGTGTAGCGCATTTCAACCCATTCATTCGACTTAAGGGCAGCAACAAAATGGGGATTACCTTGCGGGATAGCTATATCCCTTATATTGCTATTAAGCTCGACCCAATTCTGAGTCGTGAGATTTCCAAGGGTAACAGATGCTTTATAAATATGATCCCCGTAGCGGGTATAGAAAAGTGTGTTGTTTCCGGCAAACGCTACTCGGTCTATTGAGTCACTATCTATTTCTCGCTTGAAATCCCAAGCTATCGCTGTTAAACAATGAATTGCTGTCAGCAAGACAGTTACGAAAGTTAACCAAACTTGCCTTTTCATGGTAATACTCTCCTTTAATGATAAAATAGAGATCCTTCATAATTCTCCTATCTCATCCGCATTCAATTATCGTAAAATATGTGCGATTGTTTCCAACGAAGATAATCATCACACGGGTTTTACATCTTCATTAATAAGCAGTCGTCAACGCCCCGCTTCACACAGCAGTTTTGATAGTCTGGGGTAGACACCGTTGGTAACGCATCCGCCCCAGAAATACATCTACCACCGTCTTACATCACCTACAAATTAGCAAAATGCGTGCCAACCTCTGAAAATCGGGGTTACAAACCCCTTCCACAGGCAGCGACCAGAGACATCGGGCTACAAATCCCGCTCATACACCTTCGCTGACCTTCATATCAGATGGATGTTCAAAAATCGTATAGACAAAAATTGTATAGAGGCAAAAATTGCACAATTGGCGAACCGCGCATCGCGTATCGCAAACCGCCAATCGCTAAGAACAAAAAACTGGACAATATTGTCCACGAAAGGTATACTTAAAAACAGACAGCAACCCCGTAAAAGGAAAAACGGAAGGGCCCGTTCTTTCACGCAGTGCATGCAACAGGAGGAACACAGATGGCAACGCAGCTAAAAAGCCACAGTACACCCCACGCTCCCACTGACGCAACGGAATCTTACAAAACGCCAATTTGAAAAAAGATATGAGCATGCAAGATAGACGCAAATTGTAGAAAAAAACGTTAGATTTCATCAAAAAATGGGACTTAAACCCCCCTATCCCCCTTATCAAGGGGGAATTAAAGAATTAGGCTATATCATGCAAAACAAATCACACGCCATCCGTCTGGCATCCGCACAGATGCAACAGATTTATGAACAGGTGCAGCAGGTCGCACCGACGAAATCGACTGTCCTGATTACGGGTGAGACGGGGGTCGGTAAAGAGATCATCGCTCAGAAGCTTCATCATACAAGTGCGCGAGGCCGTGGACCCTTCAAAGTTGTTAACTGCAGTGCGTTTCCTGAAAACGGTCTTCTACAGAGTGAACTCTTTGGGCACGAGAAAGGGGCGTTCACGGGGGCAACAGCACAGCGCGTCGGGATGTTTGAACAGGCAAACGGGGGAACGCTCTTCCTTGATGAGATCGGGGATATGTTTTTTGAAGTACAGTCCATGTTCCTGCGCGTGTTAGAAACGCAAGCGTTTACGCGGCTCGGTGGGAACAAAAATATTGAAACGGATGTACGGATTATCGCCGCTACGAACAAAGACCTCGAAGTAACGGTCAAAAACGGGACGTTCAGACAAGACCTCTACTACCGACTCAACGGTTTTCATATCCACATTCCACCGCTACGCGAACGGCAGGAAGATATCCCACGACTCGTCCACGCATTTATTTCGGAGTTAAGCGTGGCACACAAGAAACACGTTACCGGGATTACGGCAGAAGCCCTTCAACATTTGACAAGTGCTGCGTGGCCTGGCAATATCCGGCAACTCAAAAATGCGATTAGCAGAGCGATTATCGCGACACAAACAGATGAGTTAGCGGTTGGGGATTTACCAGCGGATATTGCACTCGTCTCGCAGTCAACGGATTCGGAAAGCGGTCAACAAAACGTCCAAAGGACATTACCCGTAGCGGTGCATAAGATTCTCGAGCGACTCTCTGTCGTAGAGTTTATCTCGATTTTCGGGGGTATACCGGTTGCTGTTTGGGAGCGACTGCCAGCGAAGACGCAGGATAGCGTCATTCGTGAAGCCACCTTCAAATTAGCGGAATGCTTGGGGAGCCTCCAAGATACGATTCATATAGCAGGCAAGGATCGCCACCAAATTCTGACAGAGGTTGTTCAGCAGCGGTTAGAGAAATATGGAAACTACACACAGGCAGCAAAGACGTTAGGGATAGATCGGCGGACGCTTAAGACCTACCTGGAAAACGATGATGTTCGTGGATAGTGGGCACCTCCAAACGAGATACCCACAACAATTGTGAGTCACTCAGCACGAAAACTTTTCTCAATATTGGCTCGGAGCCGGGCGATGATGTCTGCGGCTAATTCCTCAGAGGGTTCAGCATTCTCTTCGTCTGTTAGGGCAGCGATGACACTCTCAAGGTCCTTCCGTTCTTCCGAATGGAAAGAGGTTTGCTTCCCCATAATGTCGCCAATTTGAGGCAGGACGTAAGCTCTGAAGCACGGGGTTGCCCACTTGAGCTCGTCAGTAATTTCGTTAAGCTCCGCAACACGCCTCTCCAATTGTGCTTCCAAGTCTTTTAGCCCGTTATCGTCGGCAGTCGAGTCTCCCGCAGCTGACCGCGCTTCAAGGACTCGGCTCTCAAGGGCAACCAAACCCCTCACCTTATCCACAATCGTATCTGCCCGTTTTTGTGCTTCTAACATTTCGCGTTCAGTCATCTCAGTCATCTGTCTTCTCCTTTTTATTTTTATAGTAGGGGCGAGGAATGTAATACAAGGAACGAATTTCGTCTATTCCCAGACTAAATCCCCTCGCCCTCTTGCAGATCTGCTATCCATTCATCTGACGGGTTGGGAGACCCAACCCCTACGAGATACGAAAAAAATAACCCGCAGCACGCCTGTCTCAGACAGGGCACTTGCGGGCATAAAAACAGATTAGCGGTTAAAGTTAAAGCAGGAAATCCCGAATAGGAATTTCCCTTCAATGTCTCGATTGACGTGTGAACACCAATACTTAATAAATGTAAAGTGGGGGGGGGGGGGGACTCTGCGTTAATACGGCAGATTATCAATAAATAAGTGGCGCAGCAGGGTGCAGCGTCACGCCACGCTACCTCAATGTGAGGGGCGCGGAAAATCGCTTTTGTCGTGTTAAAATTGATAGGACCGCTCTGCATGCTTGTCACCTGATATTCGGTTCTGAGTTTTGGAAAACGTGGCGAAGTGCTCGACGCACCGCGTCACAGATACGGATGGCGTGTTGCGTGTCGTCAGCAGTCGCTGACTCACCGGGATAGCGAGCGTCCACCGCATACTCGGTGATTCTCTTAAAATCAGGCTGCCACTGTGACCACGCAGGGAGTGTCGGCAGAATCAACGACAGCAATTCCCCAAGATCGTGCGTCCTTGGCGCCGGGATGTTCATCTCTTGAAGCCAGGCTTTGAGATATTTTTCGATACACTGTTGTGCGTGGAAGCAGATAGAGTTATGTCCAGGGTCTGGGGCTTGTTGAAGCCACTTCGCTGAATTGTAATCTTCTTCAGCTTTTTCTATCCACTCCGAGGTCAATGGATTCACGCAGCCCCTCTCCTTTTTGAAGGCGTTCGGTATGCCTTTCGGTTCTTTGTTATTGGAATACGCATCGGATCCATAAAGAAAATCACCTTTTTCAGTGATCTCGCTGAGAAACCAATCATTATACGAAACACGATAAGCGATTTCTTCTGGTGACCGCACCAAAAGGTCCAAACTGAAGCGGTGCGGAATCCGCTGCTGAATCTCCATCGCCTTGTTGCGAAATTCCGATTTCGGAATATCCATCACAACGAGGAGGTCGACATCCGAGTCTTCCGTAGGCGTGCCGTAGGCATAGGAGCCGAAGAGGATCACTTGTAGCGGTGTGAATTCGCGCACGATGTCGTCACACGTGGCTTGAATCGCTTCCCGGGTAACCATGATGTATTCCTCCTTTTGTGAAACTCACATTAGATTTTAGCATAGATACGGATGGGGCGTCAAATAATTTTTTATCTAAAATTGTGCTATTGAAAAAAAAATGGGTGTGATATACTTGTTTCCACAAGGTTGAAATCAGAAAGACAAGAAAGGCAAAAAATTGATTCAACAACCGGTCCGAGATAGCCTGACATGGCGCGCAGTGCTAATTGGTTTAGCGTGCGCGACTACCGAGTGTCTCCTCGCCCCTTACAACGATTACGTCATCCGCAATATCTTCCTTGCAGGGGGCCACTTTCCCGTCGCTCCCTTCTTTGTCCTGACGATTTTTGTTTTAGGTATCAACGTCTTTCTGAAACGTGTGCATCCGACCTCCGCCTTTTCATCGGGTGAACTGGTCACAATCTGGTGTATTATGCTCGCGCCAGCAGGCATCCCATCTTCAGGGATGATGCGGTACGCGCTCAGCCCGATGGTGGCTTATCAGTATCTCGCGACCCCGGAAAACGACTGGGAGTCCTTATTTCACCACTATATTCCACACTGGCGGGTGGTGCAGGATCGCGGCGCGGCACAATCGTTCTTTGAAGGTCTGTTCGCTGGTGAATCCGTGCCGTGGGGCGCATGGATAACCCCGATCTTGACGTGGAGTGCTTACGTTCTGGTCGCCTATTTCGTGATGATCTGCCTCTCCGTGCTCCTCCGCAAGCAGTGGGTAGAGTATGAACGTTGTGCGTTTCCGCTCGTTAAGTTGCCAGTAGAAATGGCAGCACAAGGCAGCGGGAGTCTCGGTCCGCTTTTCAAAAATAGCGCGCTCTGGTTTGGATTCGCGTTTCCAGTATTCCTACATACAATGAACGGTTTGCACACATTCTTTCCGGCTACCCCACACATCCCTCGCGATTTCTGGCTCAATCAATACCTCGTTGAACGCCCTTGGAATGCCCTTCGTCCGTTTCAGATTGTTATCTTTTGGTCGATGGTCGGGTTTAGCTACCTTCTGACTTTGGAGGTGTCGTTTAGCATCTGGTTCTTCTTCATCTTTTACAAACTGCAATGTCTGTTGGGTGTAATGCTGGGTTTTCAACTCACTTCGGGACCCGGCGTTCAGTGGACGGGGAAATCATTCAGTGCGGCACAAGAGGCGGGGGCGTGTCTGGCGTTCATCGCCATTGCGCTCTGGAAAATGCGGCACCATATTAAAAACATGCTCCAGTTCCGTCCCTCCGATGAAGCACTCCCGCATAGCGTTACAATTTTCGGGTTGCTTGGCGGTATCTGTGTCCTCGTGTTCTTCAACCATTTGATGGGTATGTCCATCTTATTTGCACTCGGTTTCGTTCTGTTTCTGCTTGCAATGTATGTTGTGCTCACGTGGCAGGTGATTAACGGAGGTATCCCCTTCATCAACCCGTCGTTCTCACCACAGAGCTTCTTCCTGACGACGCTCGGCACCTCAAAAATTCATCCTTCTACGGTGACCTCAATGATGATGCATCCGGTGTGCATGAC
This sequence comes from Candidatus Poribacteria bacterium, assembly GCA_022822215.1. Lineage (GTDB taxonomy): Bacteria > Poribacteria > WGA-4E > WGA-4E > WGA-3G > WGA-3G. The sequence goes on from JAJECD010000002.1 coordinate 6,550, forward strand.
GTTAGATCTTCGTGAGTTTATGATGCCTAACATAATGAACGGATTGAAAGCAGCAGATGACGCGCGGGTCAAACGGCGGCAACTTCTCCTTGCGATGGCGGTTGCCATGGTTATTGGGCTTGCCGTTTCCTATTACTCGGCAATTAAAATTAGTTACGCTCACGGCGCGCCTTACACGGGCGGTAGTTGGTTCATGCGGCAACTTGAAGGCTTACTTACAAGTCCAAAGACAAGCACGAATTGGACAAATACTGGGTTTATACTGGTCGGTAGCGGCTTCACAGTCTTTTTGATGTGGATGCGCCAAACCTTTGTGTGGTGGCCCCTGCATCCGCTCGGTTATACGATGTTGAGTTCCTGGGCGACGTTTAAACTCTGGTTCTCCATATTTTTGGGTTGGGGGCTGAAGTTTAGCATTGTGAAATATGGCGGTTTGAAAGCGTATCGGAGCGCGAGACCTGTTTTTCTCGGACTGGTCATCGGAGAGATGACGTGTGCTGGACTCTGGGCAATCATTGGAATGGTTACGGGAATCAGCACAGGATACCGTATCTTGCCGGATTAGGTGATAGAGATTAGCGACAGCAAACGTTTTGACTTGACATTCAGATGCATAAGGCGTATTATAATAAAAACGAATTCTTTAACTTCGGAGATTAAAGTTAAAATACCACAGAAATTATGAGAAAATCAGTCCTCATTTTACAACTTTTACTCTCTATCCTCTGCTTACTGCACATCGGACCAAATCCCGCCTTTTCAGTAGATTTTATTCGATTAGAACGCGAATTTGCAGGCAAAGGGACAACACAAGGACGGTTCAGCAAGGACATTCATCTCGCCTTTGACAGACAGCACATTTATGTCAGCGATACCGAGAATCGGCTTATCCAGAAGTTGTCGACAACCGGAGAATTTCTGTTTCAATTCCCGGAAGTCCCAGAATCTCCAGATAATATTCTGCGAAAACCGGGACATCTCGCCATAGATAACATCGGAAATATCTACGTTGCCGATGTGACGGTGCATCATATTGCCGAAAGCACAGATCCAAAAGTTTATATGTTCGCGCCGTGTGTCTATAAATTCAGTTCAACCGGCGAACTGTTAGACACCTACTTTGTCGATCCGGTGGATATCCGTCCGAAAGTCGTTTTACCGGTGAGTCTCATCATTGACGAAAAAGGAAAAGCCGCTTTTGCCATCCAACCAAAAGGCTATGACAGAGCCCTTCGTATTGCCCTTAATTCCGAAAATGAACTCTACGTTTTGGACGCTGAACGCGGGCGGATCTATAAGTTCGGTGCTGATGGAGAAAACCTGCTTGCTTTCGGTAGGTACGGTTCGGGAGAAGGTGAATTTGATACGGATGCTGCGGACATTGCGATTGACGGGCGCGGAAATGTCTTCATCGCTGACACTGGAAACCACCGTATTGTGCAATTTGACTCAGCCGGTAAATTTGTCAGCAGTTTTGGCAGAAAAGGGCGTGGCAACGGGGAATTTACGAAGCCGATGGCACTTGCGATACTACCGACTGGCGAAATTTTAGTTAAAGATGCAAGTCAATTCCGTAGAAAAATTGGGGGTCTGCCAGAAATTATTGCCCTCTCACCGACATTGACCCAGCTAACGGAGATTACACCAGGACAAGCGGAACTCGCTGATACAATCGCGAACACGACCCGTCCACAATATGGACCCTTTACTCAGAGTCCCGCAGCTGCTGCCAATACTGCTGCTTTGAACCGACGCGTGCGATTGCTGGAAGAGGCAGAATACAATCGTTACTATGCTGACGAAACCGATGATGAAGGCAAGGCAGAACTCGCCGAAGAACTCAAGCGGAAAGACATTCGTCTCACTCTTTTCCATAACGTCATCTCACGTATCCAGAAGTTTGATAACAACGGACGGTATTTAGGACGCATCATCTATGAAACCGACCAACTCAGCGAAGAGAAGCACGATCAGACCTTCTTAGACCTTGACAGTTCTGGACACCTCTATTTGCGAGATGCCAGTGATTTTACGATCGCACAATATTCGGTTACGGGTTTCACTATAAAGCCCTCTCACATGAACGGATTTTACACCACTCGCGCCGCGATCCTAAACAACAACTACTTGGAAGACTACGAAGACATCGACTTCTCAACAGATGTCCAAGACGAACTCAGCCAATTAGAACTGAAAAATATGTTTGGATGGACGTATAGTCTTTCTGAACGATGGCACTTGACATTCCTTGATGAACTGACTTACGGCGAACAAGATGAACGCTATGTCACTCCGGCGAAGGTAGAAGACAGTTACGATTTCGAGACACAGGCGTTAGAGAACGCATTCGCAGCAAACCTGAAGTTTATCACCAACCCAAATCCGTATCGTTATAAGGAGTTAAATCTATCTGTTGGACGTATTGACGGCACGTCTGACTTGACACAGGACGCGCTCTTCCCGGAACTCAACAGACAACACAGAGAGGATACTGGCGATGCAAGTTCCACGGTGATTGAACTCAATTGGGATATATGGTCACGCGGAAACCTATGGCTCCGGTATGCGGATCTGAATCCTGCTGAAACGAGTCGGAATTTTGTCCGTCGATTTTATGATGTCTCCGGCGACCTCTACGAAGTCTTTGGAAGTCGCAACGAAGCCCGGCAGTTTATTGGTGAACTGACGATAAAGTTTTAAATGGATAAAACCAGAATCGTAGCCTGCAATAATACGCAGAAATCCGCAGAAACGCCCAAGCAAAAACCCCAAGCCAAAACACGCAGGCGGATCTACGGTGGGTATTTTTGTTTAACCAATCCTGCTGACCGAACCGCAAGGGATAATTAAAAAATGGAATTTCGCGCGCTTTATCCTGAAGAATTAGAGACGTGGTTGGATCATGTTACGTCTGTCTTTACAGGCAGTCGCCAATACTTTTCTAATCATTGGCATAACGATCCCTGGCGAGACCCTGAGGGCATCCGAATCGCCCTCGACAATGGGACTATTGTCAGTACAGTCCGTGTCTTTATTCGGAAGATGTTTTTGCACGGGGAACCGGTAACCGTCGGTGGGATCGGAGAAGTCAGCACGCGGCCAGAATACCGTCGACGCGGGATCGCCACGCAACTCCTCAAGGATTCCGTTAGGTTTATGGAATCCCGTGACATTGTGATGTCTTCGCTTCACGGCAGTCAACACATTTATTCGATTGCAGGGTGGGAGAAAGTACCTCGCTATTATGCCAGACAACCCTTCAGTGCTAAAAAGCGGTCGGAGTGGGCAGTTCGTCCGGTCAATTTTGACGATGCGGCCGAGGTCAAACGGATTGCTGATCTCTACAATCAGTATGCGCGAAAATTTAACGGGACCTTTGTCAGAGACGAGATGACGTATTGGACGCAGTGGGTGCGAACTGAGTCATCGAATGCCTGGGTCGCCGAGCGTAATGGAAGCATTGAAGGCTATGTCTCCGTCGCCCAGCGTGAAGATGGACTGTGGGTTAAAGAATTCATCGCTTCAGCGGCAGCTTTCGCAATGGATAGGGGCAAGCAACTTCTTGAAGGCATGCTCTCTCATATCATAGCGCAAATGGACGTAGAATCGTTTGAGGTCGTCTATCCTGCCCCTATTGCAGACGGTTTCAACGCGCCGGAAGTTGAAGAACACGGAAGCGCGATGTATCGTATCAATCAACCCACCGTACTTTCGGATTCATTCAATTCAATTCCCGATCTATTACACAACCAACCCCGACCTTTGTCGCAAGACATCCAGTCGCATCATATCTTTTGGTATACTGATGGATATTAATGGCGTGCCTTAAGAACCTCCATCCGGGTGTGAAACAACGTCAATAAAAATCTCATTGCGGAGGGCTTTTGCCGCATAGGCGAGCACGGATCGAATGCTTTCTTCAGTTAGATCCGGATAGTCCGCAATAATCTCCTCATGGGACATACCGCTGGCTAATAGTCCCAAGATATGCTCCACGCTCAAACGCGTTCCTTCAACAATCGGCTTTCCACCAAGGATTCCTGGATTAGCAACTATTCTAACCACAATTATTCCCTCCATAATGAAATTTGTTAATCTTGCATCAATATTCTATCACGATTTACGGCTTATATCAAATCGTTTTACTGAATTACCCTTTGATCCCCAACAAAAAATTTGACTTCTAACACAGTAGCGTATATAATCGTTTCTACGACACAATAGTGAATCTCGTGGCGATCTGGTTTTCGCTTTTCCATAGTCTGGAACAACAGGATAGCGGAGGATATGAAAATGGCAAAACTACGCGTAGGAGTTATTGGTTGTAGCGGTATCGGTACAACACACGTATCAGGGCTGGTCGATATGCAGAACGTCGAATTAGCTGCTGGCTGCGACTTCGTTCAAAGCACATTGGATGCTTTCAAGGAAAAATATCAGGACACTTGGGACAACATTTCTCTGTATACCAACCACCAAGAGATGCTCGCCGCTGAGAATTTAGACATCGTGACCGTGGCGACTTCTGACCACCGGCACGCCGATCTGGTCGTTGACGCGGCAAACGCTGGCGTGAAAGGCATCTTCTGTGAAAAACCGATGGCGACGAGCATTGCAGATGCCGATAGGATGATAGAGGCAACCGAGCGAAACGGAACGATCCTGTCGATTGATCACACGCGTCGGTGGCAACCCCTGTGGCGGCATACGAAAGAAGTCGTCGTGGGGGGCGGTCGTATCGGGGATGTTCAGTATGTTATCGGCACGTTGAGTGGTGGACGGGCAATGCTCTTCCGCAACGGGACACATCTCGTCGATGCTATCTGCTATTTCGCCGATTCAGAACCCGAATGGGTTTCTGCTGAGTTAGAAGATGGCTACGAAGACTATAACGAGTATAAAGGCGATGGCGGACACGTTCCAGCAACGGAACCCTCTGCACACGGTTATATCCACTTTGCGAACGGCGTACGCGGCTATTATGCCGGTGGTCCAAAGACGACCCTTTCGGGGTTTCGTCTGGAAATTGTTGGCACCAACGGTTATATTCTTATCAGCGACCGAGGGGCAACACTCCATCAAAACGATGTAGTTGAAACAATCGAGGCACCGACATGGGACATTTCCGGTATCCCTGCTGGTCCACGAGAGTTGGTAGGTCTCATTACAGAGGGCGGAGAACCGGTTTCACCTGGAAGCGAAGGCTACAAGGTTGTCCAAATTATCATCGGCTTTTTGACCTCGCAACAGCGCGACAACGGAAAGGTCAAACTGCCGTTGTCTGCCGGTTAGTCTTCATCGGTTTTCAAAACACTAGCGTTCTCCGGTGTCCATTGCAGATAGACTGTATCGCCGCGTTGAAAACGATGTGTATTTTGCCCACCTGTATTCTGTTGGTGCGCAATAAGTGGGGTTGGATAGTCCGTCTGCACTGTGTATTGTAGCGTCGTACCGAGGTAACTTTCGTCTTGAATCACGCCGCGTAAGAAATTCGGGATATCAGAGGCGAGTGTTGTCCTTAAGTCAAAACGCTCCGGTCGAATTGCGACTGTGACAGGTGTGTTTAGCGATAGGTCCCTGTTCGGCGCGCTGACAATTTTAAGCGGCGGTTCTGTCGCCAATGCGATTTCATTTTTGCTGATAAGAGTCCCTTCAAGAAAGTTAGAGGTGCCGATGAAGTCTGCGACGAAACGGCTCTGCGGTGAATCGTAGATTTTAGATGGTGTTCCTACCTGAAGGACTTTCCCGTCGTTCATCACCGCAATCCGATCCGACAATGCCAACGCTTCGCCTTGGTCATGCGTGACATAAACGAACGTAATGCCGACCTTGCGTTGTAACGCCTTGAGTTCCAACTGCATCTGTTTTCGGAGTTTTAAATCAAGTGCAGAGAGTGGTTCATCTAAGAGCAAAATGGTAGGTTCGTTAATTAACGCACGCGCGAGTGCGACGCGTTGTCTCTCGCCACCAGAGAGTTCACTCGGTTTCCGATTGCCGTATCCGGGTAACTGAATCAAATCCAACGAGCGTTCAACCGCACCCGCTATTTCTGATTTAGGAGCCTTTTGCATCTGGAGTCCGAATGCGATATTCTGCGCAACAGTTTTGTGAGGAAATAAGGCGTAGTTCTGAAAAACGGTGTTAACAGGACGACGATAGGGTGGGGTCTCCTCCATTATCTCGCCGTTGATACGGACCTCCCCAGCCGTAGGATACACAAATCCGCCGATGATGCGCAACGTCGTTGTTTTTCCGCATCCACTGGGTCCGAGCAGAGAAAAAAACTCACCGCTCTCTATTTGCAGCGAGACATCGTCAACCGCCACCGTTTCGCCAAACTGTTTTGTTACGGATGTGAGGATGATTTGTCCTATTGCCATGTATGCGTTTTCCTCTCACAGGCGACAATGTGTTCTTCGTGCATCGTTGTAAAGGCAATGGGCAGGGCTTCAGTCAATCTTAAATTCTATTTGCTCTTCTGCGATGCGAAGAAAGGCATCCAAATCATCTATAGTTTTGACTCTCGCCGTTATGAGCCGCTCCAGCTCGCTCCCTGCGGAAATTACGGTTCCTTGTACTTTGCTCATGAGCTCGCCCAACGCCTCATTACCGAACACGCGGGCGTATCCACCAGAAGATTCCTTAGGGATTCTACCCCTAATTTTTGCCATCCTATCCCTCCAGATCGCATCCAATGAAATTCCGGTTCTTTGAGAGTGCTGCTTCCATGACCGAAAAGGAACCCGCGGCGGGATCGATTATATAATCGCCTTCATTACTCACAGCAGCAATGAGCTCTCCCTGTAAACCGACGGGTTTCTGATGCGGATGTTCTTTTGTCTTTGTGCGTTCAAGCCAGACATCGCGGATGTTATGAATTTTCCAAACCTCTTTTGCCCTTCTTGGGTGTTTTTGTAGAACAACGCAATATTCGCTTACACGTCTGGATCGGTACCCCATTCCAAACCTGTCTTTGTTCCAGACGATCAAATCAACAACGTCTAACTGTGTGTCATCAAACCATGTTTTGAACCCTTGGCAAAGGTGAAATTTATCCATCCACAGAAACAGATGTCCAGACGGAATAAGTACACTGTCAATACTCCTAATGAATTCTGCAATTAGTTCTTCGGGCATTTGCATCAATGAACATCTGCGTTTCTCTCTACTCTTTCCCTCATTACCATAATTCATCCTGTCAAGCACACCCCTATACTGCGGATCAAGAAATGCCACAGGCACTGATTCCTTTGGAAGATGAGATAGAAGTTTCAGACCATCCATTTTCAACCTCGTATTCGGTTTCAGAAAATCTGGCAAATCTATGGATGGGGCTTTTACGATTCGCTCAGTGGAGAATACATTATTTGTAATCTCATCCGTTGTATCAGGAAAAAGTCTGAGCGTCTCCTTCACAGAGGTTATTTTTTTCATAAATTCTCCTTGCCTTAGTTTAACCACTCCTTTGAATTAGTGAACGATAAACTATTGGATATCCTAATCCACCGTCAAAACTCGCGTCAAGATCTGGTTTACCAACTGTGGATTGGCTTTCCCGCGAGTCGCACGCATCACCTGTCCCACAAGAAACCCAATTGCTTTCTTCGTGCCATCACGGTAATCTTGGGCAGGACCAGGATTTTCTTCCACAACCTGTAACACAATGGCTTCTATCTCCGAGGTATCTGTGATTTGTGCTAATCCTTTTTCGGCAACAATCTCCCTCGGCATTTTTCCCGTTTCAAAGGCATCGTCAAGCACAGATTTGGCGATTTTACCGCTGATGGTCGCATTTTCAATCAACTGGATGAGTTCACTGAGATGTGCGGGTGTGACCTTCGCGTCTTGGATTTCAATCTCTGCTGTATTGAGGAGTCGAGTCAAGTCACCCATGATCCAGTTAGCGCAGGTAGTCGGTTCACCACTGAGTTGCGCAGCTGCGTCGAAGAATTCAGCGAGTTGCCGGGTACTCGTCAGGAATTCAGTGTTCTCAGGAGAAATATCGTAAGTCTCGATAAAGCGTTCTCGACGGGCAGCGGGCAGTTCAGGGAGTGTTGATTGAATTTCCGCAATCCAGTTATTATCCATCTGGACGTGAACGAGATCCGGTTCAGGGAAGTAACGATAGTCGTCTGCCTCCTCTTTGCCACGCATTGCGACGGTTCTACCTGTATTTGCATCAAACAGGAGCGTCTCTTGGACAACTTCCTCACCTGCGTCTAAAATGCGTGCCTGTCGTTTCACCTCATATTCCATCGCATCAATTAACTCTTGAAACGAGTTCTTGTTTTTGATTTCCGTGCGCGTGCCTAACTCTTTACTCCCCTTCGGTCTGAGAGAGAGGTTCGGCTCACATCGCAGGCTTCCTTCTTCCATGTTGCAATCGCTAACCTCAATATATTCCAGAATCTCCTTGACAGCACGGCAGTAAGCGATAGCCTCATCGGGGGAGTGTATTTCGGGTTCGCTTACAATTTCCAATAATGGGACACCCGCACGATTGAAGTCCATAAAACTACGGGTTGGGTCGCCAGTGACTTCGGCGTGAATCGATTTGCCAGCATCCTCTTCAAGATGAATTCTTCGGAGTGCGACTGTCCGAAGTTCATCCTCAAACTCGAATGTCACCTGTCCGCTTTGGCACAGTGGTATGTCATATTGCGAAATTTGGTAGTTCTTCGGTAAATCCGGATAGAAATAGTTCTTACGGTCAAATTTACTGGAAGCCGTAATTTCACACCCCATCGCCAATCCAGCACGAACCGCAAA
>JAJECD010000133.1 GCA_022822215.1 Candidatus Poribacteria bacterium
GGGTATTCCCCAATAGATGCTGCATAGCAACTTCATATTTACGGTCGTAATCAATTAATTCTTCGGCAATACCGATAACACCGGGTTGATTGAGCAGCCTATCATCTTGAAATCTACGTCTGCGTAGAATATCGAGTGGGAGGAACGTCACCCTACCGGCTCGGTGTTTCTTAAGGAAAGCGACCCCTTTTTGTGCATCCTCGGCAGTTTCAGTGATAACATTCTGGACAGCACCCCCCAGCGCAACCTCTATAGCGACCTCATACTCGGTATCCATCGTGAGCAGTTCGGCAACAACGCCACAGACCCCACGAAACTGATCTGGATAGTGGTTTCTCGCTTGCATTATCGCCCGAACACCGACGTAATAACCTTCATAAGCGGATTGCAATTCCTGTAGCGATTTCAATCGAGAGACGCTACTCCCGAGTGTATTCTGTAAGCCTCTGATTTCAGCCTCAATTTTACGGAGTGCGTCCTGATTTTCGCCAAGTGCCATCTCTACTTGACCCCGCTCGGTTTCAATCTGAACGAGTTCCGCCTTTAATTGTGTTTCAGCCCGTTGAACTTCAGCATGGGTGTCAGTAGCGGTTTTGAGTTCAGTTGTTAACGTCTCGGTGTTTGCCTTGAGGCGGTTAAGGTTGCCTTCTCTACTGCTCAATTCATGTTCGATCGTCAAGCGTTTGCGTTCACACGTCGCTAATTCAGTTGTCGCCTCACCTAAAACGGTTTGTGCTTCCCGCACAGATTCCTTAGCGGCATTGATACGTTCAGCAAGTTGCGTCAGCAGCTGCTGACGTGCTGCCAAGCGACTCTCCTCTATCTTGAAGGAGGCTTCGAGCTTTTGATGTTCTTGGGTGCGTTGTTTTTGCTGGCTGAGAGTGCCTGTGTGCTGTGCCCTTAAGGCTTCAAGAGCCTGGAGTGCTCGCTGCCGTTGCTGTTGAATATTGAGCTGCCTCTCTTTGTGAAGGACAATCTGACGCTCAATCTGTTCAATTTTCGTTTCAATCTCGCGAAGTTCGGTTTGTCCTGTCCGTATTGCTGTATCTAATTCGGACTGTCGATGTGTGGCGTTCTCAATACGCTCCTCAGCGGCTTTCAGCTGTTCAGAGGCATCGGTAGTAGCACTTAAAATCTCATCTAAGTCGGTTTGCGCTTGGAGATAATCCGTGCGGAGTTTATCGTATTCTCTATGCGCGAGGTCCAATTCAAACTGCTTCAATTGCGCTTGTTGTGCGTTATAATACCGCGCCTGTTCAGCCTGCTCCTTGAGCGATTCGGTCTCGCGTTGCAATTCCTGAATGACATCGTTGATACGGACAAGATTTTGTTCCGTCTGTTCAAGTTTTCGGAGTGCGGTTTTCTTTCGGTGTTTATATTTGGTAATACCAGCGACTTCATCGAATAGAAACCGGCGATCTTCGGGGCGTACGTTCAGAATCAAGTCAATTTTGCTCTGCTCCATAACCGAATACGCATCGACCCCGATACCTGTATCCATGAAGAGTTCGCTGATGTCGCGGAGACGACAAGGGTTTTGATTGATAAGGTAGCGGCTTTCACCATCACGTGAAAGGTGGCGAGACACCTCAATTTCTGGAGATGCGAAGGCAAGCTTAGCAGGAGCATCTTGCGTCAAGGCATCGGGGTTTCCTGAACCATTTGAAAAGCGCAGTGCTACCTCTGTCCGCTGGGCAGGTGCGAAATTAGCACCGCCGTTGAAGAGTAGGTCACGCATAGAAGCACACCGAAGGGAACGAGCACTCTGTTCCCCAAGTACCCACCGAATTGCATCGGAAACGTTGCTTTTTCCACAACCGTTGGGGCCCACAATGGTAGTGATACCGGGTTCAAGTATCAACTCAACTTCTTCGGCGAAACTTTTGAAACCGCGAATTTTGATGCTATTTAAGTGCAAAGGTTTGAACCTCCCACTATAAGTTTAATTGATTAGATCAGTGGTAAGTAGCACAAAGTTTGTAAAGTGTTCTAAAGTTATGATCGATCAGAAACAGCAATCTGTGTTAGTTTTGAAAACCGATAGCCATTTGAAAATACAGATACAATTTAGCACACCCATAAACCTTCTGGGTACTCGTGTGGACTATCACATATTACGTAATAGAGAAGAAAAAGTTTCACGATTTTCCAATAGAACCCGCAATGCTGACAGAGTCTCCACAAGCGCACCTATGTAAATTACGCATCTAAAGTCCGCCCGAGTGTTAGCACATCGACCTCCGCGGGATCGGCTTTCCATAACTCGTTAACCGCTTCACGAATGGTGGCTCCCGTTGTGAAAACATCGTCAACGATTAAGATGCGCTTGTTCCGAATAACTTCTGGATTCGGGATTTTAAAAGCACCGGTGATATTGTGTTGGCGAGCCTCCATACCCAAACTGCTTTGTGCAGCTGTATGTTTGTGTCGAATGAGCGCGTCTGTGAGAACCGGCACACCTTCTGGTTGCGCAATGCCTTTGGCAAGTAGGGTTGCCTGATTGAAGCCGCGTTCTCGGAGCCGTTTCTTATGAATCGGCACGGGTAGAATAAAGTCATAGTCAGCGATACAACAGTCAATTGGGATATGTGCGTTTATCAGTCGAGTTAAATGTGGCGCAAATACCTTTTTCTTTTCAAATTTAAAAAGATGTATTGCTTGTTGGAGTGTTGTCTGGTAGAATGCAATAGACCTTAATTTTCCGTAGCGCGGTGGGGCAGTGGCACATTCATCACAGAGTCCTCTCACATCCGGCGTGCCGCATATATCGCACCAAGGTGGCGCCACGAATTGAATATCGTGCCAACAGTCAGCACAGATGTAAGGGACAGATGTAACTTCAAGAAACGCTTCGCAGACGCGGCATTTCGCAGGATACAGGAAAACTATTCCGGTTTCAACTATGTCCCGCAACAGATTCGGTACCTGTAAGCCGATTGATTTCAACGCCATAAACGTTCACCATACGAAAATAAAAAGTTATTATATAATAAGTTTACCATAAGTAAGTTTTAATGTCAAGTAAAAGGAGCAAAAATGGAAAGACCTATAGTATTTTACAATCAAGACCAACAGATAAACGGGATACTGCATTCACCGATGGATTACGATGCACCGTGTCCAGCAGTTGCTTTCTTCCATGGCTTCACCGGCACAAAGGTTGAACCGCACAGAATATTCGTTAAGACGGCACGGGAACTCGCCGCTATCGGATTTTACGTGCTACGCTTTGACTTTCGCGGTTCCGGGGACAGCGAAGGCGATTTTTCAGAGATGACTATCGGTGGCGAGGTTTCTGATGCCATCAAGTCAATTGATGTACTCACTGCTATGCCGGGTGTAGATACTGACCGCATCGGCATTCTCGGATTGAGTATGGGAGGGTGCGTTGCAGCGTTTGTCTCCGGCCAAGATGCGCGCGTGAAGTCAACAGTGATGTGGGCACCGCTCTCGGATGATCCACCAGATCGAAAAAATGAAATTTTGGAGAGAGTCAAAAACCCACCGACACCAGAGGAGATAGCACTCGCGAACCCAAACCTCGTTGGGAAGGCGTTTTATGAGGAACTTTCTGAAATATCGCCTTCCGCTACCCTTCAGGCGTTCACAGGCGCGCTCCTCGTCATCCACGGCAGCGCGGACGATGTGGTGCCAGTTTCTCATGGTAAACGGTACTATGAATTGATGTGCGAGCGTGATGCGCCGACCGAACTCGAAATCATTGATAAGGGGGACCACACTTTTAATACCGTTGCCTCGGAACAAGCGGTTATCGCCAAATCGGTTGCATGGTTTCAAAAGACATTGGCATAGATTACCCAGATGCAAGGCTAATGCGGATCGCTTCCAAAGCAACCGCAGCATCGCCTAAATTCGGAGGTTGATCGGCAGCATCTCGGATTTCAGAGAGCCATAATTCCTGAAGTGTCGGCTGCGGTGAATCCGGTATCAAAAGCGGTGTCACACCAGCAGGGGTCGTGCAGTGCCATTCACCACCCGCATCGCTGATTGTGCCTTCGGTGAGAACGTATCGCTCATGCTCTTCGGCGGCGTTAATAGCAATCCCACCTGCCCATGTCCATTGTCCGATACCCCCACGTTTGAACTCGACGGTAAGCGTGTTGACGAACCGGTCATATTGCCCATTTTCCCTCAGTCCTTCATAGACAGCACTTTTTTTAACAGACGCAGCACCACCAAAGAAATCAACAATCGGATAGATGTGATAGATAAAGAAGTGGGCAGGTGTTCCTGATACAGGTAAGTTGAAAAGGATCTCAGGACGGGCACCGCGACCGGGTGTGAGGCGGACAAAGGAGGTGAGGAGTAAATCACCGAGTTCGCCTATTTTCTCTTTCAGTGCTTTGTGAGTGTTGGAGACTGCCTCTGGATGTGAGACTCGCAGCACACGTTTCCGTTCTCCGGCAAGTTTTAATGCTGCTTCCCCCTCACCGACATCACTGGCAAGTGGATATTCTACGAAGACGTGTTTATCGACTTGTAATGCGGCGAGGGTAATCTCACCGTGACTGTCGTTGTGCGTGCAGATGACGACTCCATCTATATCTTCTCGTTCAACAAGGTGTAACCACTCTGGAATAAAGGCAACTTTGTGTTCTGTGGCGAGTTGCATGCCTGTTTGTTCGTTTCTGGAAGCGACTGCCACGACTTCCGCTGTTTCCATCGCGGAAAATCGGGCGAGATGGTGGCGTGCCATCCCACCCGAACCGATAATTCCTACTTTAATTTTCGTCATGTTTCCTATGCCCACCCTTGACTTTCGCCACCGACACGAGCAGCACTAATTTTCTCATAATAACCGCTTTTCCGGTAGGCTGCCAACGGGCGCGGGTCGCGTCCCATCTCCAAGCGGACCTGCTCCAGTAGTGGATTTACATCCAGCTCATAGGCACGTTGGAGGATAGATTCTGCTTCAACGAGGTCGGCACTGTCCTGCGCGGCTGCGAGAGCGTCCCGGTCAACAAGAAGTGCCTTTGTGTACGCCTTCTGCAGATTGCAGACGGATTGTATGCTTGCTTCGACTTTCGGTTTCAGATTGTGGCTCTGGTCAATCATATAGGCAATGTCGGTTTCTGTGTCAGGATCGAGTTCTGCGGCGACGAGTTCGGTATAAATCAGGAAGAGTTCCTGTGGATTGATAGAGCCGACCGTCAGATCATCGTCAGCGTATTTCCGGCAGTTGAAGTGGAATCCGCCGAGTTTCCCCTCGTCTATTAAGTAAGCGACGATGCACTCAATATTTGTGCCTTGTGGGTGGTGTCCTAAGTCGATGAGGACTTGCGCTTTCTCACCGAGTTTAGTTGCCATGAGGTAGGCGGTCCCCCAATCGGGGAGGTCGGTGTGATAGAACGCCGGTTCAAAGAATTTATATTCGATGAGCATCCGAGTGTCTTCGGGCAGCGCATCGTAGACCTCGGCTAAAGCGTCCTGCATCCAACCTTTGCGCTTTCTGAAGTTCGACTGACCTGGAAAGTTGGTGCCGTCCGCGAACCACAAACTGAGCAGATCAGACCCAGTCTTTTCCATAATGTCAACGCACTCAAGCATGTGATCGATTGCAAGTCGGCGGATAGCAGGATCCGGGTTGCAGACGCTTCCGAGTTTATACGCCTGATCTTGGAAGACGTTCGGGTTAATCGCACCGATACCGATACCGACTTCGGCGGCGTATTGCTTCAATGCCCCCCAATCGTCTGTCTTATCCCACGGAATATGGAGTGCAACAGTCGGGGCAATACCGGTGAAGCGGTGGACGGTAGCAGCGTCTTCCAGACGTTCCGCAGCGTTTCGGGCTGCACCGGGTTGTTCAAAGACCCCAAACCGGGTGCCGGAATTACCGTAGCCCCACGAAGGGGTTTCAATGTGTTGCTGTTTGAGTTGGGCTTTGACTGCCTCAACCTGAATTCCTTGTTTCTCTAACGTTTCGGCTAACAAATCATAAGCGGGATTGCTCATTATATTTTTTCCTCTCTTGAATAGTTTTCGGTTATCAGTTTTTGGGCTTCAGTTAAGAGATTTTCTATAACAATCTATCTTGCATTGGAATATCCCAAGAAA
>JAJECD010000200.1 GCA_022822215.1 Candidatus Poribacteria bacterium
TACTCACAAGGAGGGATACGATGCGTAGTAACTCAAAAGGCACGATTCTTGCGGCGTGCGAAATGTCTTTCAACGGTAGAAGCAATTCTGAAATTGCGGCACACTTCAAGGTCACGGATTCAACCGTCTCGCGCTGGCGAAAACACCAAGTCTGGGTTGACTTTGAAAATGAGTTGGTTGCTGCGTATAAGGACGCAGCCCTTCAGAAACACCAAGGTCTCGATACTGAGAGGGACACTTCGGTATAACCTTATGCGAATACCCCCCTAAATCATCTGAATGCCGTACGGCATTCCCCACCCCTTATCAGGGGGGAATTGGCAAACCTTCGCGGAGAAGGGTGATTTTGAAGTAGGACGGATCTTTGAATTATGCGAATAACGAAGACGCGGTCTTTTGGGAAACACCCCAGCAAAAACGCCGCGCCTTTTTTCTGATTTCCCAAGTCATTTTTGACTTGACTTACCCAACAGACATCGGTTAATATATTCGCATGCGAAATTTTCTCTGCACCTCCCTCATCCTCCTCTTCTTGGCGTTCAACAGCCCTCACACTGCCGACGCCGGCGCGACAGTCGTGATCTCTCCAGCGTATATCAGCGGGCAGCCGGGCGATGAACACCCCATTACAATCACTGTGCAAGACGCAAACGGGGATCCCGTGAGCGATGTCCAGGTTTTCTTCTCGGTAAGCGACTGGACTGGAGGGTTCTTGCCGACCTCAACCGTAACAAACAGCGATGGTATCGCTGAGAGTCTTCTGATGCTCCCAGTTAGAAGCGCGACGATCTTTGTCCGTGCTGATACAAATCCTTCAGCGCAAGCGTCTATGGATGTTAAGATTACATCTATACCCTATAGACTTGTGAAAGTTTCGGGGGAGAACCAGAGCGGGACGACAGGCATGCGTCTCCATTCACCTTTTGTCGTTAGAGTGGAGGACGTTAGGAATTACGCACTCCCTGGAAAATGGGTCACGTTTTCGGTCGTCTCCGGTGGCGGATATCTCTCAACAACAGCCGCTCAGACCAATTCATACGGGGAAGCACAGACGCACCTTACCTTGGGAGATACGGCGGGTAGTAACATCATTGAGGTAAGTGTCAGGGAGGTTTCACCTGTGCGGTTTCGTGCCACGGCTGTCGCTATCCCAGAAAAACTGGTAATTGCCGCTGGATCCGACCAAAGAGGGGTCCCAAAGCAGCGTCTCGCAGCACCATTTACTGTTCAAGTCACAGATAATCAGGGGCATGGGGTTGAAAACGTGCGGGTTGCGTTCAAGGTTACCGAAGGCAGCGGCTATGCCTCACCGTCCTGGATACGGACAGATAAGGACGGATTTGCAAAAACGGATTTCATCCCACAAAATCCAGGCCCGGTTAAAGTTGAAGCGGCTGCCGATCGTCTTTCGCCTGTGACCTTCACTGTGCAGGTTGGCAATCCGCCGAACAAAGTTATAGCCATCGCAGGGAAAGATCAGAAGGGTGTGCCGGGGAACGCGCTCGGCAAACCGTTTGTGGTCGAAGTGCAAGATGTAAACGCTGAACTTGTTGTGGGAAGCAGCGTGACCTTCACAGTAGCGGCGGGTGGCGGGCGCGTCTCGCCAACGACTGCGACAACGGACGCGAACGGGCAGGCGCGAACTTACCTCACGCTCGGAAAAGATTATGGCGTGAACACCGTCAAAGCGAGCGTACCGGGTGTCTTTAGACGGGTGACGTTTAACGCGACTTCGGAAGCAAAGGTGCATCCCAACATAACAACGCCTCCACTGATGTATTGGACAGACACATCGGTTGGCACTCTCTACCGCCTCCATGGAACGAAAGTGGAACATATCGTGCCCAGCGCAGCGAATGTCACGAGTCTCGCTGTAGATGTGGCAGCGGGGCGGCTTTATTGGACGGAAAAGACAGACGATAGATCAGGCAAAATCCAAGGTGCGGACCTGGAGGGGAGCAATGTTCAGTTGATTAAGGAATTAAGGAGTGTCCCATACGGTATAGCGATTGACACGGCTCAACAAAAACTTTATTTGACGAACAGTTGGGGGAAGATCCAACGCCTCAACGTTGATGGGACAAATTTTGAGCCGAACTTCATCACGGGTTTAGATGTCCCCAGGGACATCGCCGTGGATGTTGCAAGCAGCAAGATCTATTGGACGGAAGGTGGGAGACGCATCGGGCGTGCCAACCTTAGCGGAGACCCAAATATCCGAAATGTGGTAACGGGATCAGGGCGAGTTTTGAGCATTGCTATCGCTGAAGGCAAGGTCTATTGGATAGAACAGTTCGGTCAGAACGGAGGCAGCATTCGCCGTATCGGTGTTAAGGATAAAAAGGCGGAAGAACTCGTGACGCTCAGAGGTGTCCCGCGGGGTATGGCTGTTGATCCCACAGATCGTAAACTCTATTGGACAACCGCTGGCGGCAGAATCCGACGCGCCACTATCAACGGGCAGCACATTCAAAACGTTGCCACAGGTCTCATCAGCCCCAGCAACCTTGTTATTGATACCACCGGGGCTACCCTTACAAAGATAGGGCCTGAGGCACCCCAGATGGCTCTGAGGATGGAGGGACCTCCTGATGTAACGCGGTTGCTTATTAACTACCCGAATCCCTTCAACCCGGAGACGTGGATACCGTATCATCTGGCAGAAAGCACAAAGGTGAAAGTGAACATCTACGATGCACAAGGCACATTGGTGCGCGCAATGACGCTCGGTCATCAGACTGCGGGTTACTACACGTCTCGGAGTCGTGCGGCGTATTGGGATGGTCGAAACGCCTTAGGGGAACGCGTGGCAAGTGGTATCTATTTCTACCAGTTGCAAACAGACAAGCTGTCTTCCACGCGGAAGATGGTTATTTTGAAGTAGAGAACCGCTAAAATCGGAGTGCGGCGGAAATAAAATCCGAGGCAAACCCCTCTTCAAAAATCCGAGCATAGTTGATGCCGACCCCTTTCCATTTAATTCCCATGCCGACTGTCAATGCGCCGTTTGAAACACCGAGTCGGATGGGAAGCACACGGAACGGATGCCATTCAGTTCCGATGTACACCTCCGGTGTTTTTCCTTCGGTAGAGATTGCCACATCTGCCGAAAATTGGAACGCAGCGTAGCGATAGGCGGTGCCGAGGGTTAGCCATTGAATACCGTAACCCTCCAGACTCTGCGCGAGACACCCGAATTTAAGAGACGGACGCGGTTTGAAAAGTAAACCGAGATCGTAAGCCGTCTGGTAGCCGAAGAACTGATAGACATCAGACGGATGTCTCCGTTTAAATTTCAGGCTGAACCCTACAGCGGCATAAGCACCGAGTTGACGTGCGACCCCGTAATAGTTGAAATCAGGGACACCGCTGTCAACACCGAGAGCGATTTTGTTGCCCCAAAAAAGGCTATAGCCTCGGTAACTATAGCCGATCCCTTTCGGATCAAATCGGTAATCTTCTCGGTTGTGAAACTTGTTAACACCAAAGAGTTGTACCCCTTGCCACTGAATGAGACCGGCAGGATTCCAGAAACCCGCAGTCGCATCATCGGCGACAGCAGTGAAGGCGTTGCCCATCCCTAAAGCCCGCGCACCGACATAGAGGGGCCGGGCGGATTCAAACGGAAATTCTATCTGTCCATCCGCTTTTATCGGCTCAGGATCACAAACCCCTCCCATAGGAATTAACCAAAAGAGACATAGAATGGCGTAGATCGTTCGCATCGCCAACAATTTAGCATGAAAACGACAACACCGCAAGGAGAAATCACTTGACATCTATAGTCAGTTGCTGCTATCCTAATGGATAAATGCAACATACATCACCTGGCACCCTCTACCTCGTTAGCACCCCCATCGGGAACTTAGAAGACATCACCCTCCGGGCACTCCGTACCCTCAAAGAGGTAGATCTCATCGCTGCGGAGGACACCCGTCAGACCCGCCGCCTGCTCATGCACTACGACATCCAAACACCGCTGACAAGCTACTTCGAAGGCAACGAACAATCAAAATCTGAGAAACTGATTGAACGTCTACAGACAGGCGAGACGATTGCCCTTGTTTCAGATGCCGGCACGCCTATCATTTCAGACCCAGGGTATCCACTCCTCCGTAGGTGCATCGCTGCAGAGATCCCGATTGTTCCGATTCCAGGGGCATCGGCAGTCGTTGCGGCGGCATCCGTTTCGGGTCTACCGCTCCACAACTTTACCTTTGAAGGGTTTCTCTCTCCAAAATCAGGAAAGAGAAAACGTCAATTAAGTGTATTCGCTGACGAAGAAAGAACGTTAATCCTTTTTGAATCCCCGCATCGGCTCCGTCGTTTCCTTGAAGATGTTCTTGAAGTCCTCGGCGAACGCGACATCGTCGTAACCCGTGAGCTAACAAAACGGTTTGAAGAGATCTTCCGCGGGAACGTCAGCGAAGCCCTTGAGAAATTCCGTAGCACCGAACCGCGGGGAGAATTTACAATCGTTATTGCCGGTAGAAGGAGAAAAAATGGTAACTGATGGAATCGCGCAAATCGCAGTTATCGGCGCGGGATTGATGGGACACGGTATCGCGCAAGAATTCGCAAACGCAGGGTATCACGTCCGTTTGCAGGATGTCACCGAGGCGCAACTCCAAACGGCACGCACACAGATTGCGAAAAATCTCAACGTGCTTGCGGAAAACGACATTATCGAACGAGAGAGCATCCCCGCAACGTTGGCGCGAATTCAGACCGATACAGCGATCGAAGCAGTCGCGGAAAACGCAGACTTCGTCGTGGAAGCCGTCACCGAGAACTTATCGTTAAAACAGGAGGTGTTTGAGAAATTAGACGCAATCTGTCCACCGCACGCGATTTTGGCAAGCAATACCACCGCGCTCATGCCGAGCCAAATCGGTGTGAATGCGAGACGTAAGGATAAGATACTCAACACCCACTATTTCAATCCACCGTACTTGATTCCGCTGGTTGAACTCATCCGCAGCCCCGATACCTCTGATGAAACGGTTAAAGTAACGTTTGAACTCCTGACAACCATCGGTAAAACGCCTGCGATTATTGAAAAAGAGGTCCCCGGTTTCGTTGGACCGCGGCTGCAAGCCGCTCTGATTCGGGAAGCGTTCGCTATCGTAGAACAAGGTATCGCCAGTGCAGAAACCGTTGATCTCGTTGTACGGAACAGTTTCGGACGACGGCTCAGTGTCGCTGGTCCTTTTGAGGTTTTTGAACTCGCAGGATGGGACTTGGTGCTTGCTGCCTTTGAAGAACTTTACAAAGACCTTAACAGTTCATCTGACATCAACCCGCTCCTCCGACAAATGGTTGCGTCTGACAAACTCGGCGTGAAATCGGGAGAAGGTTTCTACAATTGGACGGACGAGAAAATACAAGAAATTCGGGAACGAATGAATAACGCATTGATACAGCAAGCAAAGTAGTAGGCAGACTCCGTTCTGCCGTCCACAAAAGATGTTCAAGGTAGTAGACAGACTCCGCTCGCTTTTCATCCACAAAGCGCATCGTTTTCTATTACTATTCGCGATGCTAATCGTGGCGATTGCTCTTGGAATCTACCATAAGCGGGTTTGGGAATACCTCCTTGAACTTACCGCCGCTTTTCAGAGCATTGAAACGGCGCGCGCATACATTGCGGGTTATGGCGCGCTCGCACCTATTGTATCCGCGATTTTGATGATCTTTCAAAGCGTCATCGCGCCCCTGCCAGCGTTCCTGATTACCTTTGCAAACGGGACGCTCTTTGGGTTCTGGTGGGGTTCACTGCTATCTTGGAGTAGTTCGATGGTCGGTGCGGCACTCTGCTTTTATATCGCCCGTGCCCTCGGTATCCAACGCATTACAGCGTTAATCAGCAAACCCGCGGTTGACAAGGCAAACGATTTCTTTGAAAAATACGGGACTTATGCTGTCCTTATTGCCCGATTAATGCCGTTCATCTCTTTTGATGTCGTTAGTTACTTCGCAGGGGCAACCCGGATGCGGTTTCTCGGTTTTTGGATTGCCACTGGGATCGGACAAATGCCCGCTACCTTGGTTTACTCCTATTTGGGTGAAAGCGCATCGCCACACATTAAATGGATACTGTTCGGTCTTGGTATCGTCATTGCACTATCAATCATAAGATGGCTAATGCGGAGGTAGCCAATCGCGAACCGCATACCGCGAACAGCGATTAGCAGATCGTAGGGGTTGGGTCCCCCAACCCGATTCGCAAATAGCCAATCGCGGTCAACAAACCGCGGTCAGCAATCAGCGAAAAAAAGGAGATTTCAGCATGGTTCGTATAGGTGTTATCGGAGTCGGTGGCATGGGAAACGCCCATTGTAACTCGCTCCCGAATGTTGAAAATTGTGAATTTGTAGGCGTGGCAGATCTCCGCTTGGAAGCAGCAGAAGCCATCGCCGAGCAGCATCAGATCCGAGCGTTCCAGGACTATCAGGAACTACTTGATCTTGTGGACGGTGTCGTTGTCGCCACACCCCCTATTGCCCATACACAGGTCGTCGTCGACGCAGCGGCAGCAGGGGTGCACGCCTTCTGCGAAAAACCGCTCTCCCTAACGCTTGCCGATGCAGATACAATGATTGCGGCATCGGATAAGGCAGGCACACATCTGATGGTCGGACAAGTATTACGCTTCTATCCCGTCCACGAACTCGGTAGACAGATGGTGGATGCTGGAGACATCGGAGACATTACCTACATCGAAACCGATTATACAGGTCCCTATAATGCCCCTCGCACGCGTCCCGAAAGTTGGTACGGCACCGTCGGTGGACTCTTGGAAAACGGCATCCACAAATCCGATCTGATTAACTGGTTTGGTGGCACTGCACTCACTGTCGCTGCAGAGGTCGGCAGTTTCTCAGGCCATGACGATTGGGAAGATTGGACCCTCTCGCTCATCCGCTATGATTCTGGAGCAGTCGGTATTTTGCGGTGGGGCGGCTTCCTCGGCGCACGAGGCACGAATGAAACCATCATCGACGGCACAAAAGGGTCACTCCGTTTGGACATGGCAGCGGATCTCGCCTATTTCAAGAAACTCGGTGGCGATTGGGAAGAAATCGTTCCGAATCGCGACGGACCGAAAAGAGTTGTCGGTGAACTCACTCACTTTGTTGACTGCATCCGAGAGAACAAAACGCCTATGATTGACGGTGGGGGTGGCAAACACGCCGTAGAAATCGTTCTGGCAACCTATCAATCGGCGAAAGAGAAAACGAAAGTTGCGTTACCGATGGAGGAATAAACGAACTTGGATGGAAGGACTTGACGGGAAGGTTGGAAGGATGGAAGAAAGTCCCAACCCTTCGATTTTCCAATCTTCCATCCTTCCACCCCGCCGACCTCTAAAGCATAATGATCTTTTTGGCACTCAACATCATCTTGCTCTCCGGCTTTGGGCTTTTCCTCAAACACGCCAAAGATAACCAACAACGCCTAAACCCGATCGGCTTTATCAACTATCTCACCGCTTTTTTCATCAGCATCTGGGTTTTATCGCAGGAACAAGACTTTGAATTCTCAAAACTGACCTTCGCGTTAGGTATATCAAACGGCGTGACCTACGCTGCTGGATTTGAGTTATTTACGCTCGGCATCCGGCTCAGTGGGATCGTCGTCACCGCCGCAATCGTCAGGCTCTCCATCGTGATACCGATTTTGGTGTCAATGCTGTTCTGGCAAGAGATTCCCAACCTCTGGCAAACCATAGGACTGCTTTTAACTTTCGTAGCGATTCCACTCCTCAGCCAACGGGAGAAGGAGCCGACCTACAAATTCACACCCGATAGACCTGAAGTGAGTCAAGGCTTAGGGTTCGCCGTTGTTATCACGATTTTGGTTATCACCGGTATCTCACGCCTCACTATGAAAGCCTTCAACGAAATGTGCCCTATCGACGAGAAATCGCTCTATATGAGCCTGCTTTTCGGTGTCGCTACGGTTATCTACTTAGGGATATGTCTCTATCAGCGGACGTGGCCGAACTGGTGGGAAGTCGCTTACGGGACTTTGGTAGGTATCTGTAATGTCGGCGGGAGTTGGGCACTGCTGATTGCCCTCGACCATGTGAGTGCGTTGATTGCCTTTCCGATGTCAAGTGCCGGCGGTGTACTGTTCACGATGTTCGTCGGCATGGTGTTCCTCCATGAACGGCTTAGCCGACCTTCTCTTATCGGTGCGCTGTTCGCAACCGTCGCATTAATTTTCGTTAATTTAAAACCGTGAAGCAAAGACAAATTTGACTTTATAGGCAAAATGTGGTATCATTTATCAAAAATGCGGATTCTGGAGAAACATGCGGGAGAGCGTAGAACTTTTCATCCGGAGCGTCCATCTGATAGCGGCGATCCTCTGGTTCGGCGGTGTTCTCTTTTCCACCTTCGTCGTAACGCCGATTTTACAGCAAAACTTATCGCCAGAAAATCTATTAGCGATCCACAATCGGTTTCGGACGTTGATACGGTTGATGATTCACGTTTTGTTGACGACCGGCGCGATGGTGTTTTTTATCGTCGCATTGAATAACGGCTTTTTCACAGGAAATAGCAACGATGATTTTAAAGCCTATATGTTCACCTTCGTCGTGAAACTCGCGGCGTTTGGCATGATGGCACTCTTTTGGGGGTTGTATAGTTCATTCTATCGAAAGCATCTTGAAGTCGCTCCACCTGACGGGGACGCGCATCGCAGCCAGAGCCGTCATATTAACGTCTGGAGAGGCTTGATGCTGGTAGCAGGCTTAATTGTTTTCGCACTCACCTTATTGCTGTAACTTCCTTAGCGAAAACAGATTATACAGTCTTGACGCGCGGAGCGAATGACTAAGACCGAATTAGAAACATGACAAACACAAAAGTCCAAGCCGTTTCATGGAATATCACCCGGCTCTGTAACCTAAAGTGTACGCACTGCTACCTCCCGGCAGGATTTGTAGACACAAACGAGTTAGTGAACGGAAACTTTAACCTCTCTAACATCCAAGACTCACACGAGTATTCAAGAGACGCTGAACTTAGCCAATCTGAGTGTTTCCGCGTCATTGATGAAATCGCCGAAATCAATCCGCATATCCTCCTCATCCTCACCGGTGGTGAACCGTTATTACGCCCGGATATCTTGGAGATATCGAAGTATGCCTCCGATACCGGGTTTCTTGTTGTCATGGGTACAAACGGTGTCCTACTGAACGACGGAGTGGTTGAGAAAATGCAACGGCACGGTGTGACGGGAGCAGGTGTCAGTTTAGACTCTATCCAACCCACAAATCACGATAAGTTTCGGGGTATGGAAGGGGCGTGGAAAGCGACAATGAACGGTGTTGAAGCACTCAAACGCGCACAACTCGACTTCCTCGTTCAAACCTCCGTGACGCAGTGGAACTACGACGAAATCCCAAAGATCGTGGAGTTTGCGTATCAACTCGGTGCGAAGGTGTTGAACCTCTACTTCCTCGTCCGAACCGGAAGAGGCAAGACGGTGATGGACATCACACCGGCACAATATGAAAAGATGCTGGAGACGCTTTTTGCGTTGCAGGCGGCTTACGCTGGAAAAATGCTCATCGCTGCGAAATGTGCACCGCATTACAAGCGCGTCATCTATGAACAACAGTCCGACTCGGCTTTCCTGCAAGGCTATCCGAGTGGGACATGTCCGTGTGGTATCTACTACTGTCGCATCACGCCTGAAGGAGAACTGACCCCGTGTCCGTATCTGCCTGTTAGCGTCGGTAATCTCAAAGAGGAGAGCTTCGTCACACTCTGGAACGAATCCAAGACTTTTCAGGAGTTGCGAAACCGAGATTTGCTTGAAGGTAAATGTGGTGTGTGTGAATTTAAAGAGGTCTGCGGCGGTTGTCGGGCGCGTGCCTACGCGACGACCGACAACTATCTCGCCGAAGATGCGTCGTGTGAATATCAACCCGGACAACACAGCACGCCGCCCGTTCAGATAGAAAAAAAGGTTGCTTTTGCAACAGAAACCGATTATGATTTGCAGTGGACACCCGCAGCAGAAAAGCGTTTGAAGCGTGTGCCGTCATTCGCGCGTGGTATGGTTGTCAAAAGTGTTGAAAAATATGCACGCGAACACGGGCATCGCGAGGTTACCCCCGAATTAATGAAGGCTGTCAAGAAACGGTTCGATAAAACCGGTATCCCTTCTTTCAGACCGAAACGTTAAGGAGGACCACATGCTTAGACCAGAACAGATCGCATTTTTTCAGGAACACGGATACCTTATCCTCAAAAATTTAATTGATCCTGAGACAATTGACATGTGGCGGTCGCAAATTTGGAACCATTTCAATTCCAGTTTAGAAACACCAGAAACGTGGCCTGACGACTATACGGTTCCGAATTTCAGTTTCTCGCCGGTATTTGGGCATCTGCCTGCAATGCAAGAGATTGCGGCGCAGCTGGGTGGCGGGCAATTTTTTACAGGTAGCGGCGGCTCACCGATTATCAAATGGCCCAACCCTGAAGAAGCGTGGAAAATGCCCAAGGACGGACATATTGATGCTTATGGGGGTGCCTGGAGCCCCTTTATGCTGGGAGCAACAACCTATCTTTATGATGCTGAGTCCCACGGTGGTGCTTTCGTCTTTTGGCCCGGAAGCCATCACTCAACACACAAGTATTTCCGCCAATATCCAGAGCAGATTGACGGCAGTTTCTACGATATCAAAGATTGGGGGTGGCATGTGCTTTCGGATTTGTCGCCGGAGGGACCCCGTGAGTTTATTGGGGCAGCGGGTGATGTTGTCCTGTGGCATGCGTTTCTCTGCCACACTGGCTCATCGAATGTGAGAAGCGTTCCGCGTTTCGGTGTCTTTGCACGCTATGCCCATAAACAAAAGGAAGAAATTAAATACGACATTCCAGAAGATCTCTGGAAATATTGGGTAATCTAAGGAGAAGAATATGAGCGAAAAAACAAACGCCCATGAAAGACTTAATGACGTAGAAGAACGCTTGGCACGTGTAGAGCACCTACTCGTCAGCATCAACGAGAAACTCGAGCAGCCCCCTGCTATCGGTGACGTTGATACCGAGAAATCGGAAGCGTTTAAGGAGTGGGTGACGAATTACGTCTCAATGCGCTTGCAACAACTCGTGCCAGAAACGTGCGATCACCCTGCGGAAGCCGTGCTTCAAGACGGTCCCTTCCTTGATAATACCACAGTGCCGTGTACTGAGGAAGTCGAGCATCGGGTTAAACGGATACCGATTCCGTTTGTCCGAGAGATGGTTGTTCAGCGCGTCGCCGAAAACGCACGGGAAGCAGGCGTTGAACGTGTAGATATCGACTTCTTTGAGAAAGCCGCAACATTTTGACAATGTAAAGCCACAGAGGAGTTCCCTCTGCCTAACTTTGACTGGAAGGACTTCTTAAAGGCACCGATATAATGGTTGTCAGTTATCGGTTAAAGCGATATTTGATTATTCAAACCCTTTCTTAACCGAGAACCGAAAACCGAGAACTACTATGGACTGGGTTTTTAATACCTTCTCAGAATATCTTGAGAACGACTTCAAAAAACGCATCGGGAAGCTGAACCCCACTGTCTCGGACTTGTGGCAAGCCTTCCAGGTGCTTTTTCCTGCCACGTCGGCGCAGCTGCTCGTGCAGGAACCTGTAGGTAATACAGTCCGCTTT
>JAJECD010000170.1 GCA_022822215.1 Candidatus Poribacteria bacterium
TGTTTTCACGCGCATGTGTTCATCTTCCTTTTTGCCAGTAGGCAGTCCCGAAGTGTTAAGGTTAATGCTGTTTGTAAAAGTTACTGACCGCTAAAAGTGGAGTGGAGCGCAGCGGAACGGAACGCCCTAACTGCTGACGGCTATATTGCCATCTCAAAGCCCGCCGCCTGTAGGGGCACTGGTGTAGCTTACCTGTTTTAAGACATAATGCTGCTGCATCGGTTGTCGCGATGCCCGGATGACACCGCCCGTCGAAAATGAATCCCTACTTCTCACCCGACGCCGCACATCTACGGGCAACTCAACAGGTGGGGGTCCGAGACGGGAGGGTTCGGATGCCGGTGTTACTACGACAGCAGGTTGCGAGCCCGGATCAGATAAGAAACCGTCTTGATAGAGATAGCCACCAACTACGGCGATGAGAATCAAAGCAACGATACCACTAAATGCCCATCTCGGACGGCGGAGCTCGTCTTGTAGTCGATGCCAGCCGGTTGTGATAATATCTCTAATACCGCCGAATTCGTGAGGTTCTTCAGCAAGCCGTTCCATTAACTTCGGCATAAAGTTGGGAGACGGCTCAATCTGGGGCAATTGCTGGACGGTCTTAACAGATTCTTGAAATCGGGCATATTCGTGTTGACATGCTCCGCACGTTGCGAGATGTGCCTCAAAATCGCGTAACGCCTGATAATCAAGTGTATCTTCAAAATAGGCAGAGAAATGTTCCTCAGCCTGCAAGCAGTTCATAATTTCTCCTTATGCACATTAAACATAGGATTTCAATTTGTCCTTAAGCATGAGCCTCGCACGATTGATTCGTGATTTTGTTGTGCCACTACGGAGTTCAAGTGTGTCACTAATTTCATCATAACTCAGTCCTTGCAGATCGCGGAGGATAAACGGCATCCTATACTGTTCTGGTAATTCTGCGATCGCTCTCTGGATAGCGTCGTGCAATTCTTTGCGTTCAAGTGCGACTTCGGGTTGGGAAGCCGCGTCAGCCGGTGCGTTTTCAATGCGGTCAATCTGTTCGGCATCTCCATTACCCTCCACGACATTATCAACCCTGTACCGATTCCGTCTTCCCCGATTTCGCAGTTCATTTTTACAGAGATTTGAGGCAATATGATACATCCACGTCTTAAAATGCGCCTGTCCGGGCTTGTAGCGCCGCGATGCTTTAAAGATGCGAATGAATGTCTCTTGTGCCAAATCCTCGGCACCGTCTCTATCATTGATATACCGAGCAATAAAATTGATAAGTGGCTGTTGATGCCGGCGCACAAGAAGCGTAAAAGCATCCTCATCGCCCGCTCGGTAGCGTTCCATTAATTCATCATCTAAATCAGGCATCAAGATCCTCCGGAGGTGCTTGTCTATAATATACACCAAACTGCAGATTTGGTTGCAACTTTTTTAATAGCAATTAGGGCGTTCCGCTTCGCAAATCAACTACCGACTACCTGCTTGACTTCAAAGTATATTTCGTGTATGATTGATTTTATAGTGGTTAACCCTCAGGTCGCTGCGCCTTCAGTTGTCAGCCAAGAGATCGTTGCAGCGGATGGAAACACTTGCAATATCATCAACGAGTTAGTGACAGCCGACAACTGGCGACCATCAACTCATGGAGGCTTATATGTTTGATCAGGTTTTACAAGAAGTTGAGGCACAATGTAGAGAAGAGAAAATCCCAATGTTGGGCCCCGAAAAGGCGAAATTTCTCGCCGCTTGTGTCGAAAAAGCAAAGCCATCTCTTATTGTTGAATGCGGAACGGCTATCGGTTATTCTGGATTATGGATGCTACGCGTTCTGAAGACTATCGGTGCCGGACGCTTGATAACAATTGAGATAGATGCGAACCGCGCCGCACAAGCACGCACAAATTTTGAACGTGCTGGACTCGCAGACCTCGTAGACTCACGCATCGGGGACGCACAAGAAATCCTCAAAAGTATCCAAGAGCCTGTCGATTTTTTGCTCCTTGACAACAACTTCGACAACTATTTCCCCTGTTTTCAGTCAATCGAATCGCAACTAACAAATCCGGCAACTGTCGTAGCAGATAACGTCGGTATCGGCGCGGATACAATGGCGGACTACCTTGCGCACGTCCGTGAGCGTTATGAATCTGACACACACTGGTTTGACATCGACCTGCCGTGGGTGAAACAGGACGCAATTGAAGTGAGTATCTACCGCCGTTCTTTAAACTATTAAATCTGAGCTGCTGCGGACGTTGTCCTTGCAGATACATAATTGTTAAAAGACCTTTCGTAACCTGAAGTAGGTTCTTTATTAATTTCACACCGGTGTTGACGAAGGAAACACCGATCAGGAGCAGTCGTTAAAAAAATGGATTACAATTTTACCACTGTCGCGCGGTTGCCTGCCCGAGAAGATAACGTCGGTATCGCCACCCAAACACTGGAACACGGGACACGCATCCGTCATAACGGACAGCAGTTTGAATTATCGCATACTATTTTAGAAGGACACCGATTCGCTATCCAACCGATTTCAGAAGCTGCTCCACTCCTATCGTGGGGACTGCCCTTCGGTTACGCCACACGTGCCATTGTCCCCGGCGATTACGTGTGCAATCAGAAAATGATTGACTCGCTGTCCATTAGAAACCTTCCATTTGTCCTACCAGAGACTCCCAATTTCAGTGACAAAATGGTACCCTACGAGTTAGATGAAACCGAATTTCGTTCGGGGAAACAGGCACCGCGTCACACGAATGAACGGAACTTTCTCGGTTATCGTCGTCCTGGTAACCGTGGGGTCGGTACGCGAAACTACATCGTTGTTATGGGAACGACCTCACGTACTTCGGGTTTCGCGAGAAAGCTCGCCGATATGTGTTCAGCGCGTACCGAAGCCTATCCTAACGTAGATGGGGTCGTTGCTGTAACACATACGGAAGGTGGCGAAGGGAGGACTCCGAATAACATCGATATGTTGCTCCGAACGCTTGCCGGTTTCACTGTTCATCCGAACATCGGCGCGATGCTGTTGGTTGACTATGGTACTGAAGCTGTGACAAATGAGATGCTCCAGTCATACATGCGACGCGAAGGCTACGCTTTGGACGATGTTGTCCACCGTTTCTATCGGTTACAAGGGAGTTTTGATGCGGATTTAGCCAACGGTGCGGAGATTATTAAGGCGTGGTTGGACAGCGTGAATAGCGTCCCACGCACTGAGCAATCTCTGGAAAACCTTAAAATTGCCTTACAGTGCGGCGGTTCTGATGCCTTTTCGGGTATATCCGGCAACCCGCTTGCTGCTTATGTCGCCAAAGAGGTTATTCGTTATGGTGGATGCGCCAATCTTGCAGAAACCGACGAACTCATCGGTTCGGAGGCGTATGTGCTTCAGAACGTCCGCGACTTGACGACTGCACGGACCTTCCTTGACACGATCGCACGCTTCAAGGAACGCGTCTCTTGGCATGGACACTCGGCAGAAGGCAATCCGTCTGGCGGTAACAACTTCCGTGGACTCTATAACATCGCCATTAAATCCATCGGTGCAGCGATGAAACGGCATCCTGATGTCTGTCTCGATTACGTCATTGACTATAGCCAACTGATGGAAAAATCAGGCTACTACTTCATGGACAGTCCCGGCAACGATTTAGAAAGCATTGCAGGACAGGTTGCCTCTGGTTCTAACATGATTTTCTTTGTAACAGGCAATGGGTCAATTACAAATTTCCCGTTCGTGCCGACAATTAAAATTGTCACGACGACTGGACGCTATGAGATGCTTACCAAAGATATGGACGTGAATGCGGGTGCGTATCTTGACGGCACACCGATGGAGGAACTCGGTGAAGCAATGCTCGACTTGACCGTGGATGTTGCATCGGGTGAACAGTCGGTCGGTGAAAAAGCCGGACATTCTCAAGTCTCGTTGTGGCGCGATTGGAAACAGACGGGGCCAGTGGATTTAGACCCGCTGTTGACAGCATCCGAATTGAAGTCCGGCGAACCGATACCGATTGAGACTTTGGGAGGCGGTGCGGTTAGGAAACCGCACCTACCAGATCTGGGGGTTTTTCGCGCCCTCCAAACAGAAAATGGATACCGCACGGATCAGGTCGGGTTAATTTTGCCGACGAGTCTCTGTTCAGGTCAGATTGCGCAGATGATTGCGCACCGTTGCAATGAACAGGAGATCGGTAAAGAACAAGGTGTATCCCGCTTTGTTGCTCTTCCACATACGGAGGGGTGTGGTGTCTCCAGCGGACGTTCTGAGGAAATTTACACTCGCACGATGATTGGACACCTCACACATCCGACGGTTGCCCTCGGTTTACTCCTTGAGCACGGTTGTGAGAAGACCCATAATGACCACGTCCGACACGAAATTCAGCAACTCGGTATATCGCCAGAACGCTACGGTTGGGCGAGTGTGCAATTGGATGGCGGGATTGATGCTGTTATTGCGAAGGTACGAGACTGGTTTTCAGAGGAACTTGCTAATAAGCCGTCTGTTCCTGTTGTTGACGCTGGATTAGAACACCTCTGCATCGCTGTGACATCAACAGGTGAAGCGACAGAAGAAGTCTCGGAGTCTCTAACGCAATTGACGCATAGGGTCGTTGCTGCAGGTGGGACGGTTATTGTGCCGGCGAATAGTACATTTTTGCGTTACGGCACACGGCGTGTGCCTACTACTTTGGCTTATGGACAAAGGGTTGAAAAGGTGGGTTTTCACGTCATGGAGACTCCCACGGATCAGCCAACGGAGACATTGACAGGATTGGGGGCGACGGGTGTGGATTTGGCACTTGCGTACATTGTCGGTGCCCCCTTGCAATCGCATGTGATGGTGCCGCTGATTCAGGTCTCTACGGACGCTACAACGCAAATCAACTACGGTACTGATTTAGATTTAGCGACTGTTGATGTTGAGGAGTTATTGGCGTTGATTGTGGCGGTGGCTTCGCGTCAGTATACGCCGAAGCTACACGGTAAAGGGAATACGGATTTTCAGTTGACGCGGGGGTTACTGGGGATTTCGATGTAATTAGAATGAGATCCGCACCAATTCGACAGGGAAATCAGCCATGACAGTCGGCTTGCGGAGTGTCATCAAACCGAGGGTTAACCACTCATTGATTGAAGGCAAAGAAACGGTGAACCTGTCTGATTTAGGTATGAGGTGGTTTCTCGCAAACGGAGCCGTCTCTCCCCATCCTCGTGTCAAACGGTGTGCCAACCACATTCCTGCCGCTGATCCAAGAATACTTCCCACAACATACGGTTTATGGCTTTCCGTGTCAGCCATCAGGGGAAATCCACTGCCGAATAAGGCACCTGCGCACGCGCCAACTTGTATCAAGGCAGCCCTACCGCTTGTGTATTCATCTCCAGCAGTCAATTTATAGCCAAGATATGTGCCCACCGGTAAACCGAGCATCGCAGCCAATACGTAAGGCCTCGATGTCTCCACATCGGTTAGGGACAGAATTCCGACAGCATAGGAACTACCGATACTGCTTCCAAACGAGAGTAAACTTGCCCTTCCCTCGTTAATCGGCTTATTGTGAATCAATTTTGCTGTCGTCCATACCCCCGTGGGTATACAGATCATAGCGGATGTAATATAGATTTTGGCTTCCGTCCAATCTTCGAGATTGTCGATATTGATAAGATATGGAATCGCCAGCCCGTACAGTCCTCCAACCAATCCGCCCCTGCTAATCGTATGCGATTCGCCCTCATTAAACCACCTGTGAGAACTCAGCCTATGTGCCAGCAGCCCTCCGATGGGTGTAGCGAACATCGCGGAAGCGAGGTAAGCCTTGTCATTCTCTGATTCAAACAGGGCAGGTACTCCGAAACCGTATAGCATGCCTGCCAGACTGCCCGATAGGATTAAACTGGAGCGTCCCGCGCCGAGTCGATGATTTCTTGTCGCTATAAGCGCGCCGACAAAAGACCCGCCCCCAATCAACATCTCCAATCCCGCTATCTGTGACCCAGATTCAGTCTCAAGTAATCGAGCTGTCCCCGGTCCATAGAGTGAAAACCCGTACAGTGTTGCAGAAGCGACCAATAGTGTTCTGCCCTCTTTCTGCTCTTCTACGGAAACGCTCTGCTCGGCTTGTGTCTGCGGATAGCCTTCAGGCACGAAGTACACAAGAACAAAACCCACAAAGCAAAAAAGAAAAACCGGTTTGTGAAACATAAAAGAGATCTTCATTTTTTCTCCTTTTTGGATTTATGTGAATGATTCTCTGTTCTTCGGCATGCAAAAAATTTATCTTAGGTGAACGAAAATCAATCTTTGGTAATTACGTCAGGCACAAACTAAAAGTTTATGCTACGCATGTCTACTTATTTTTTGGTTTTACTATAATATATGACTAATTAGTTGCGTTTCTTCTGGATTTTCGCGGGCCAGAGACAATTTTTGTCTAAAACGCAAATTTTGGGTGGGTGATAACGGGCGGATATGGAGGATCCGCCCTACAGCGTCCAGAAGGATATTATGGGATTGCTTTTATAGGAAAGGCGTAGACGACACTGTTACAACGGCAACGAGATCGGTGCGCCGATTTGGGAGGAACGATACGTCGCTTCTGCTAACTCAATACCATCTCTACCGATACGTCCATGCGTTGTCGGTTCTGCTTCACCGGCGATGCACTGGAGCCAATGATTGATGCTTGTGCCTTTCGCTGCGACTCCCCAATATCGCTGCTGCCGCCGTTCCTCCGGCATATTGCGATAGGTGTCGTCGTCCGGCACAGGTGCAGTGAATTCTTCTGCCGCTGCCATATCGTGCGTTTTCCAACGGAGCCCGTGCCGAATCAGCGTCGCGGAACCTTTGCTCGTGACGAGACCGTTTCCACTATTTCCGATCTCCGCTGCCCAACTTTTAATCATCATTCCGACACCGCCGTTCTTGAAATGCACCGTTAACACGGCGTTGTTCTCAACGGCTTCGTCAGCAGGCGGATAGGTGCCGCCGAGTGGGACGTGGCTTGTGAACCCATAGACAGTCGAAGCGGGGCCATAAAGCCACAACCAGATATCAAGATTGTGGATGGCTTGCTCCACGAGCATACCTCCCGATTCTGCCTTGACGAAGAGCCACGGGTGCCGTTCCGGTGAAAAATAACCGACCTGATTGGAATATGCCATCTGCAGTGTGCCGAGTGTGCCGTCGTCCAATAGCGATTTCAGCTTCATGTACCCCGGATCGAACCGCATCATATAGGCGACCATCAGGAGAACACCCGCGTTTTCAGCAGCGGCTATCATTTCGTCCCCTTCTGCGACGTTGCAGCACATCGGTTTCTCCATCAGGATGTGTTTGCCAGCATCGGTCGCAGCACGGGTAATTTCAAGGTGTGGACGAGGATGGGCACAGACATCCACTGCGTCTATATCCTGTCTGTCGAGCAGTGCGCGGTAGTCTGTATAGGCATCTGCGCCGAACAGATCTGCTTGTTCACTCACAGATGCTTCATTGATGTCAGCGATCGCAACAATGTCTGCGCGTCGTGTCGATTCTTGGTAATAGGGTGCGTGGAGGTTGCGGAAAATACCGCCACATCCGATAATGCCTACTCTGATTTTATCCATCTATTTTCTCCTTCAGCGTTTGCCTACTACTTTTAAGGATAGGAGGCGAAGTCTCGTCCGCCAAGAGTGCAAGTGCCTCAGTGATAATTGCATGTTGCAATTCTGGATTGTTTGGTTCTCCAAGTGGATGACCGAAACCATACGGGACTGCTAAGGCGCGCGGCGGTCTTACCTTCCGCGTAATATCTTCAATCAGGGTAATTGAGACTGTAGAAATTCCTGCTGCTTCAACAGCGCGTTGTATCAGTCCCACGGACTGATTGCACATCGGTCAGACGGGGGTTAAAAAAGCAACGTCTACACCATCAGTTTTCAGCACCCGTCCGACCTCAGGCGCGAATTGCGTAATCAGACGGTCTGGTTTTGTAATGGACCCCATAAAACTGAAATGTCTATGGTTTAGCGATCCGATTTTACCTTCGGTCTCTAACTCCTTGAATCTGTCAAGTGGAAACGCGAGGTTTGGATCCGTTTCGAGACCGCGTTCATCGTAAGCGGCACTTTTATGTCCATTTACGAGGGCTTGTATCTGAATTGAATTTGGAATTTCGCGGTACGAACAATCTCCGTTCCCAAAGGGTTCTTGTCCATTAAGGAAAAAACCGGCGGTCGTAATGAGAGCAATTTTACATTCATTCAACGGTGAACGCAGCGGTGTGTGAGGCGTCGTTTCATAGTGCTTGCCGCTGTAAAACTTCATAAAGAATCGAGAAAGGGAATCAAGTTTACGTAAGGGTGCCATATACATCTCATATTAGCCGTTTGCGAAGATGAGCCGTTCCCTGTTCTGACACGGGAGTTGGACTGTCTGTCCAGTGATGCCACTCTCAATCGTAGCGAATCCAATTTCGTTAACGGCAGTATAATCATCACGGGCACAGTGCGGGAGCGGTCCTCCATCTAAGTAATCCGTAATCTGTTTATACGCAACTTTGAACGGACTGGCGTTTTCAGGCAGATCGAGCGTAGCGTTATCAACCAACATCCCTTCTTTATGGACAGTTGTGCTGCTATAGAACCCCGTCTGAACGCTCCCCT
This sequence comes from Candidatus Poribacteria bacterium, assembly GCA_022822215.1. Taxonomy (GTDB): domain Bacteria; phylum Poribacteria; class WGA-4E; order WGA-4E; family WGA-3G; genus WGA-3G. Next base: position 8,650 of record JAJECD010000170.1, read on the forward strand.
CACTGCCGAGGACATCCACAGAGAATCCGCCTCGTTCTCCATGCTTCCCGACATGGAAACCGATAACGCCGCTTTCATATTGGATTGTTGAACCGACAATTGCAGGTTCAGGGTCGTAAGGTGTCGGCACATCTCCACCTCCCTCAACGAACCCAGTTACCGAAATCGGATCATAGCCTGCGAACTGGCAAATCATATCCGTCGTGTGGATAGCGAAGGATAAGATCCCGCCACCACAATACCCAATAACAGTCTGCACCTCACCAATCAGACCATCTTTGATCAGCGATTGGAGACGGATGAGGTGTGGTCCCCAGTGCCGTGTATAGTCCACAACGATAGGGATACCCTTTGTGTCAGCCCCTGCGGTCATGGCATCAACTTCTTTAAGCGAACATCCAGCAGGTTTTTCGAGGAAAATGGCTTTGATGTCTGCCTTCAAGACGTTCTGCATTACCTTGAAATGGTGCGGTCCGCGGACGCAGACAGCCACGATGTCTAAATTTTCACTCTCAAGCATCTGCGTATCTGTTTTGTAATAGTTTATAGAATTGTCTGGGAAAGCGGGTCCCCAAACCTGTTGGAATTCCGTTTGGCGTTCCGCAGACATATCTGCAACCGCGACCAATTCAGTCGTTTCACAAAAACGGATACCGCCCGTATGGCAATAGGGATAAGCGTCGTCTGGTGTTGAATAACGGGAGGCGATACTGCCTAACCCGATGATACCGACACGATACATTGGCACTGCTCCTTCTTTGGTGTTTTTACTTATATTATAATCGGTGCGGTTAGGAAACCGCACCTACCGCGGAGGAATGGGCGTGATTTCGCGTAAGTTAGATATAAAGTATAGCAGCCGAATTGTCGTCCGTAAAGGTTTTTCTGATATCGGTTGAATTTACGACATAAGTATTGTAAAATAGATAACTAAGACTTGTTCGATGCGTACGCCTTCACAATCATCAACCGAGGAATTACCACGAATCTAATGCGGCTTTTAATATCAATCCTTCTTATTTTTTCGACTATTAACAGTTTTGTGTCCGCAGATACATGGCTGTGCGGAACACCGCTTCTGCATCAAGAACACCCACTGCAACATCCGCCCGAAGAAATTGCCGCTGCCCCTGCCGCGCCCGTTCAGATTGGACAGACCGAACGTTTTTTTATTCACATCCCCGCAGCAGAGGTAACAGCCACTTGTATCGCTAAGAGTGAACACCTCTACATCTATATTGATAATTCAGTGCGCGACATGCTCACAGCTGCCGAAGCAGCCGCAATCACAAGAGAATTTGACACACGCATCTATCCAAGCGTTCGTGAGTGGATGGGAAGTGAATGGAAACCTGGGCTTGATAGGGACAACCGAATAACACTTCTGATGCACGATGTCGGTATGAACAATTCTGGAGAGGACTACGGCGGCTATTTCGCGGCCACCGATCAGATACCTACAGCACCGAATAGCAATCGTCGCGAAATGCTCTATATGGATATCTTCCAGTTTAAAGAACGCTCAAGACACACCTTTTACAGCAGTCTTGCACACGAATTCGCACATCTTATCAATTGGTTTCAAAATGGTGGAACAACCGATCAACGGTGGTTAGAAGAAGGCACGGCATCCTTCGTAGAGTGGGCAGTCTATGGAACCGTACACAATATCTTTGTTGACGGCTACCTGGCCAACCCGAGCATTTCGCTCGCCTACGCAAACACATGGGAGGTCTATTACGGTGGGGCTTTCATGCTCATGCTTTATCTCTACGAACAGCATGGCGGAAAAGAACTCATTCACACCCTCGCAGCATCAGACGCACTCGGTGAACAGGGAATAAATGCTGCTTTGGCAAGCAGGGTTACAAACCCCTCCAACCCGAATGTTCGCTTTCCCGAAGTCTTCTTGAATTGGGGTCTCGCGAATTGGACGAACACGCAAGCGAGAAACAGACAACTCGGCTATGCCAACCTTCGCGACCGAAGAGTGAATGCCGCGGTGCCGCGCGTTTCTAATTATCCAAACAGAGCAAACAATCTCCCGATTGACCGGTGGAGTGTCCACTATACTGTCTTCCAGAATCTACCAGAAACCTTAGATCTGTCGGTGACCGGTGCCAATACGGGGAACCTCTATGCGACAACCCTCTATCTCACACCTGATGGACAGACAGTGATTACACCCATCCCATTCGATATCGAGAATAGAGGGCATATCCGACAAGAAGGACTCCAGCAGCGTGGGGAACTCGTGTTGATGGTAACAACGGATACCTCAGGAACGTTCCGTTACGTCGCTGCAGCTCCACCCGATGTCAGTGATGCTGAAAGGGCAATAGGTCCACTTCGCCAACGTGTATCAGACGTTATACCCGATGCCGTAACTTTTGCCCTCAAAAACCATACGCAACCAAGCCACCGACTCACAGATCTCACACCGAAAACGTATCTTGAACCGAAGACGCAGATCCATCTCGCAAGCGATTATACCGATGTCGAAATAGGGGGTATAGACGAAGACTATCTCTACGCAGCAAGTCACTGGGGACTTGAAATTTTTACGCTCATCGAACCGACAAAACCGACTCACGTCGGTGAAATCGCTACACCTGGGGAGGCGAGAGCCGTCGCTGTTGACGGTGAAACGGCTTATATTGCCGATGGTGCCGCAGGTGTACACGTTATCGACATCGCTGTACCAACAGATCCAAGTATTACGAAGACGATCCGTGGTTTCACAGACGCAAGTCAAGTTCACATCACTGATGAACACCTGTATGCCCTTGATAGGGACCGCGGGATGCTGGCTTTCAACCTCCGAGATGTTCACAACGTCCTAACACCACAACCCCGACGTTTCTTTCGCACGGCAGGCACACCGCTCAATGTCACAATTTATGAGGATACCGTCTATTTTAGCGACGACAGACACGGACTTTTTATTCTTGATCCAAGCCCATTCGGTGACTTTGTCGTCCGGAGCACCGTCCCAATTTTAGCCACGGCGTATCAGATCGCCCAGGTAGGAAATGCCTCTTACGCCTACGTTGCTTCAGGTAATCTGACTTTAGTCGATGTTACAGACCCCCAAAATCCGCAAACAGGTCTCAGATTAAACACGCCAGGGTTCGCAACTGGCATCCAGTTCCAAGACAATACCGTCTATCTCACTGATCAACAAGCCGGCTTACATATTATTGACGCTCGTAACCCACAACAACCGCAACGCCTCTCTTCACAACCGACATTTGGCAATGCAAAGCATGTGGCACTTCGGGGCACACTCGCCTACATCGCCGACGGAAAAGGTGGTATCCAAACTATTGATATAAGCCAACCGAAATCGCCGAAGTGGTTACATCGATATGCCTTCGGTGATAGGGCTTATGGACTTGATGTCGTCAAAACTGGAGGAGACACCCGAACCATCTACGTCGCTAATGGCACAGGTGGACTGAAGACGCTCGAATTCACAACGCCTTATCAAGGGACGGTGACAAAAAGCCTATCATTTTCTACGAACCCTCGGATCTCTGGCGATTCACTTGAAGCGGCACGCTGCACGAAAATCCGCGTCCGAGATGGGTACGGCTTTGTTGGTGTTGAAACTGGCATATTTGTTGTCGATCTTACAGCAAATACAACCATAGCGCATGTGCCAACAGATGTAGCCGTTTCGGACATCGCCTTACACGGGGACTACGTCTATCTTTGTGCTGGATCTCTTATTGTCATTGACAGCCGAGTTCCGCAGCAGAGCAGAATTGTAACCCGACGCGACATGCCTGGAAGTGCCTATCGCGTTGCCCTTGATGTGGATTCACCGACACACGCCTACGTTGCTGCCCTTGAAGGCGGACTGTATATTTTTGACATCACAGACCCAGCAATGCCTCGTCCTGTCGGAAGTTACCCAACACAAGGCAATGCAACAGGGGTCGCGCTTAAAGGGAAACGTGCGTACTTGTTAAATAGCGGCATCGGTGTCGCTGCGCTTGACATAACTGAACCAAACAAACCAGAGTTAGACGGTATATACAGAGACGATACCATTCTAATTGATGCACAAGTCAGCGGCGATCTCCTCTATCTACTTGATAGTGGAAGCGTTCAAGTTATTGACATACGTACACTGACGACGACTTCAGCTCTTCTTTACAGAAATCGCGAACTCCAATTCCCCTCTGAATTGCAGTTAGTAGACGGTGTGCTCTACATCACAGATCTATATCAACTCCGGACCTTTCGTGTACATTCAGAAGGCTATTCACTTGCCGTGGAGGAACTTATTCCCTCCGATTGGAAACCGACCCCACTTAAACCGACATCCATCAATCGTTTAAACCAAAACTTTCCGAATCCATTTAACCCGGAAACCTGGATTCCATATCAACTCGCCTCAGATGCAAAAGTGGGACTTCATATTTACGACACCCAAGGGAGGCGTATCTACTCTCAGACGCTTGGGTATCAAAAAGCGGGTTCACATACCGCTTATTGGGACGGTCGAAATA
>JAJECD010000265.1 GCA_022822215.1 Candidatus Poribacteria bacterium
GGGAACTCCGATTCCCGACTTCCCTCTGAAGATCGCGAACCCTTAACGAGAATAACAACCTCTATCACAATAGCAACAGCAATCGCCACACTACAGAGTAAGTATGGGCTCCGAACGCCGAGTTGCGAATCCGCTGAGATACCACCTAAGAGCGGACCTAACAATATCCCGACACCGAGTATGGCTTCGTGCCACCCGCTTTTGTTCCCCTTGTCCACATGTCGATCCAACCCGTAATAAAGGCTGCTGAAATAGGTAAAAGCGGCGGACACACCGATAATCCCAAACGCAAAACCCCAGAGAAGCGTGTGTTGGATACGCCATATTCCAAGAAAACTGAGAATTGTTAGCAACTGGACGATCAGCATTGGCGCGAAACGGTAGTGCCAACGGGTTGAGTAGCCTGTTCCGAGCACAACAAACGCCAGTGTCTGCATACCCCCGAGCGTTAGCATGAGATTGCCAAACGTTGTAGGAAGCATCCCCATCTCTTTTGTAAGTTTCGGCGCGAGTCGCCTGAGTACCCCCAGCACAAACCAAGAGGCGAGGTTCGCACATCGCGCAACATTGAGATGCGTCGTCCGAACGGGTAGGGATGGATAAAGCACTTCGGAAGGTTCTGATTGACGAGTTTTCGGAATATCGGGTTTTTGGAAGTTACTGCCGACTATTGTCACCAAGGTGAACAGCGTTGAGATACCAGCGAGATAGAACGGTCTAAACGGATTCGCATCGCCATACAGATAACTGGAGAACACTGGACCTAAAGTAATACCCAGACTCCAAAATAGGTTGAAAAGCATGACGCGATGGACGAGTTCACCTTCGCCTTCGCGTTCGGCAAGCCATGCCTCATAAGCCGGCCAGAAGAGTGCCATACTCACACCGATGCCGGGAAAAATAAGTAAGAGGTGCGTACCGTTCCGACAGTAGGGAAGCCCGAGACACGCAGCACCCAGCACCAGAAACGCAGTATAAAGTACATATCTCCGATCTATCCGATCCGACAGGCGACCGAACGGAATCGCCAGCATCACGAAAAAACCGGTCATAATTGCGTTGAGGATACCCAGAAACGTAGAAGATAGTCCTAAATAACTCGTATAAAAAGAGGTGTTGGTTAGGACACTGCTATAGGCGAAGTCGATGAGTAGTACGGGAAAATAGACGGTAAGCAGCTGGATGAGCTTTAAGTTTCGGCGCATTAAGGCATCGGGATTGAAAACCCCTCCTACAAATATTAGGGCAGGACGATCTCTGCATCGATCATGTGATAGCCCGTCGCGCCCACCGGTTCGACATCAATACCAATTTCGTCTTGGACGACCCCGTTGTTAGCGGTTGCTCTTGCATAGATTTCAACGGGTGCAGCGTTTTCCGGGACCTGCCACTCCCATTTCCAGAGCACCCATGCGAGCGGTGTGTCCTTCGCCCAAATTTCCGCCTCTTCCCACGTCTGTCCATAGTCGATGCTGACTTCGACTTTCTTGATACCGTCGTGGTTCCCGGCATCGAACGCTGCGCCGCTGACGGTATACGTTTTTCCGCCTGCGATCTTTTCGCCTTCACTGGGTGTGCCAATCATTGCAGCCAGTTTAACCTGTGCGATCGGATCCCATCCGCGTTTCTCCCAATAACTTTCATGTTCCATCGCCAATTGGATATTGACAATCCATTTCGGGTTTTTTGTGCCGTAGTTCCCTGGGTTCAGCAAGCGAATCGGAAAGCCGTGTTCTGTCGGAAGTGGAACGCCGTTCATCTCATAAGCGAGAAGTGTTTCCGACTCCATTGCCTCCTCGAGTGGAATCGCCGTATGATAACCGTCTGCACAGCGGAAAACGACCACCTTGACTTCAGGCTTCGGACCCACCTTCTCAAGCAGATCGCGTAGACGCACCCCTTTCCATACCGCATTATTCATCTGTTCCGTGCCAATTGGGTCCCCGATACATTTCAACGTCCGCATCGCCGTAACAGATTCCATCGCCTTGATGTCCTCAATGCCTAAGGGGCGCATCGGTTTTTCGATGAGTCCAGTGATAGCCATTCGCCACGTTGCGCCGTCAAGCACAGCCGGATCCCCGATCTGTAGGATATAGAAGTCGGCATTCGGTGTTATCAGCGTGCTCGGTCTCAGGGACGGCATCGCTTCCGTTTGTCCTTCGAGTTGAAGCGGCAGGACCATACCTGCGGCACTAATCGCGCTCAGTTTTATGAATTTTCGTCTTTTCATTTTTTATAATTTTCCTTGCGGTTCGGTCAGCGTTATGACCTACTGACTGCTATTTCTCCTTGCGTCTTTTTCTACTTCGCATTCGCATTGTAATTTTCACAACGCCTCTCACCATAATCGCTGTGCCGCCAATCAGAAATAACGGCATCCCCCATCTCCATTGAAAGAAAAAATAGGCGATAAAACTGACGGACATGAAAACGATGAGCGTATTCAGGAGTTTTCTGTTTTCATACCATTTCTGCATTTTTTCGTTGGAATGGATTTTCATACTTGTCCGCTTCTACTTACGCCTTTTGGGGACTATGCTTGACAGGTAAGCTGTCGTGCATCAGATACCCAATCGCACCGAAAACCTTTTTCAGTTCGTTTATCGTAAGCACCGTTTCGCTCAATGTAAACAGATCGTCAACCAATTTCCCGAATTGCCACAGCGTCCCATCGGTTACAATCCCATAAACCTGTTTTAAGTTGTCATTATTGATTTTTTGAACGGCAACCAACTCAGCCAAACACTGTCCCCATCCCATCATGAAATCATTCCGTTTTGCTTCTACAACGATGATAATAGGTATTCCGGGTACCGTTTTCCCCAACGCAGATTTTGTTGAGACAAGGTAATCAGGCGGACCACTCAACTCGGTGTCGTAAGAAATCGCCTCGTGACTCCACAAAGAAAACCATTCGACATAGTTTTTATAAACATCTCTCAGGATCGGGTAAATTACATTTTCACAACGGGAGGCTTCTGATGAAAATACATTAATGTGTCGCTGACTGAATTCAAATTCCTCTAAAAATGCTTTAGAGGGCTCAACGTTCTTATACTGAATATAGTCGGCTTCCGTATATTTAATGTCGAAAGCCCCCTGAACTTGTCTAATCGATTTGAAGTCAGTAAATGCCATATTGTCTCTCCTCAAAAATATAAAATTACTTTCAGGTTGGAAAGTCCTAACACGATCACATCAGAAATTTTGCTGGCACCGACTACAAAAATGTTATCATATATACTACCAAGTGTCAAGAGAAAATGGGGTGCAGGCAGGGCTATCCAGTTTTCCATTTTCCGTACTTTATAGTTGCCTCTTGTTTGCAAATCTGGTATGCTATCCATAATTTACACGCCAATAGAAATGCTTTTTTCAAAGGACCGGAACTTCTCATGGCAAAGCAACCGAATATCCTCTTTCTTATGACCGACCAGCAGCGTTTTGATACAGTCGGTGCGCTGGGTAACCCCCTTATTCAGACGCCTGGTCTGGATCGGCTTGTTCGCGACGGTACGAGTTTTACATCGGCGTATTGTCCATCGCCTGTCTGTGTGGCATCGCGATGCAGTTTCCTGCTTGGACAGTGGCCCCATCAAACAGGCTGCACAAACAATTCACCGATGCCGCAAGATCGGGTTTCGGTGATGGAATTACTGAACGAGGTAGGCTATCAGACACACGGCATCGGCAAGATGCACTTCAGCCCACAAAGTCGCAAAATGTGGGGGTTTGAAACGCGAGATTATTCCGAAGAAGGTCCAGGTCCTGACGATTTCACGGAGTCTCTCCACGAAAACGGCTATGACCATGTCGTCGCACCGCACGGTGAACGGAGCGAATACTACTATATTCCGCAACCCTCGCAGCTTCCTGCGCGTTTGCACCACACACAATGGGTAGGCGATAAAACACTTCAATTTCTCTCTCAACGCGATGCAAATCGACCATTCTTGTGTTGGTCGAGTTTTATCAAACCGCACCCACCCTTTGAATCGCCGGTGCCATGGAATCGCCTCTACCGCACCGTCGAGATGCCGCTTCCGTTCCTGCCATCCGATTATGAGCATCTGCATACCTACTGGAATCGGCATCAGAATCGGTATAAATACCGCGACCAAGGCCGCGATATGAATCTCCTGCGGACAATGCGGGCTGCCTATTATGCTGCTATCTCCTTTATTGATTACCAAGTCGGTCGAATCCTCGACCAACTTGAAGCCGAAGGCGAGTTGGATAACACGTTAATCATTTACACCTCCGATCACGGCGAATTGCTCGGCGATTATGACTGTTACGGGAAACGCGCGTTCCTCGACGCAGCAGCTCGGATTCCGTTACTCGTCCGCTATCCTGAACGTTTTGAGGCGAACACAGCGTGCGACACACCGACCAGTTTAGTTGATGTACTTCCAACCAGTCTTGGTGCAGCCGGACTGCCGTTACAAACAGACCGAAGCGGCACGGATCTCGCAGAGATTGCTACGGGCAGTATCCAACGAGACGCTATCATCGGTCAATTGGGACAAGAAGGCACGGGATTGTATATGCTCCTTACGTCTGAATACAAATACATCTATTCCGCCGCGGATCGCAAGGAGTGGCTTTTCAGACGTGCACCGGACAGACTTGACGAACGTAGCGTTGCGGGTAATCCGGGATATGGTAGTGTCCTCAACACATATCGAAAACGCTTGATTGAATGGTTCCGCAAGGATGGATACGAAACACCGCTGGATGGCAACAGATGGCGAGACTTCCCGCCACCCGATGAGCCAGAAAATCCGGATGCAGGTCAGCTTTTTCAAGATGGGCGTTCTGTGAGTGATCAGTTTCCAGAGGGCTATTCACCAAAGGTTGATACACTTAGGTAATGGTTAATAGTTGTTGGTCGATGGTTGGTTAATGGCTTTCGGTTAATCGAAAACCGAAGTTCCCACAGCCTAACAGGCTGTGGTACAAACGCGAATGCGGAAATTATGCCGATACGTCGCTCCCTTAAAATGCTGCTTTCAAAAGCAGCATGGTGCGCCTACAATACCTACCGTAAAGGTGCGCGTTACCAATCCGAACTTGCACAAACAACCGAATTACTGAATGGAACACGTGAAACCATTGCAGCGTTTCAGAAAGTACGCTTAGAGCAACTCATCCAGCACGCATATCAGACAACGCCTTATTACCGTGAATTGTTAAAGACAGGGTCGGCACATATATCGGAGATCCCACCCCTTGAAAAGCAGGACATCCGCGCACATTTGGCGCGTCTCTGTTCTGAAGCCTTTACGTCGGGACAACGCATTAAGAACGCGACGGGCGGCTCAACAGGAACACCGCTTACTTTCTATCAAGACAGAGGCTATTGGAATCAGCGAAATTTGAGCGTTTACTATTTCGATAGATGGGCGGGTTGGGACCTCGGTGAACCGCAGTTGATTATCTGGGGAGCACCCGCAGATTTGAGAGGCGACGCACACTGGAAACATCGGCTCAATACCTTCTGGCGGAATCAGTATTGGCTCGACGGATTTCATCTCACAGATGAGACGATGCATGCAGCCTTTGAGAAGATGAATAGGTGGAATCCAGGGACAATTCTCGCCTATCCCTCCTCGCTTTATCAATTTGCCAAGTTCATCCATGAAAACGGCTTGAGACCGAGATGGGGATTGAAAGGGATTATCTCTTCGGCGGAGATGCTCCATCGGCATTACCGTAATTTAGCGGAGGCTGTTTTTGACGTTAAAGTCTTCAATCGTTATGGCGGACGTGAGGTTGGTTTAATCGCGATGGAATGCGCTGAAGGTAGGATGCATATCAACTGTCGGGACCTCTATCTCGAAATAGACAGTCCCGATCCATACACACACCCTGGCGATATTTTGATTACACACCTCAACAACTATGCGATGCCGTTTATTCGTTATCGGATTGGGGACATCGGTCTCCTCTCTGACGAGATGTGTCCCTGTGGTAATGCGTTGCCTATTCTGGCGGATCTGCTCGGACGCTCTACCGCGACCTTCCGAACGAGAACCGGTGCGTTGATACACGGCGGCTATTTTACTCAACAATTCTATGATGTTCAAGGCGTGAACCAGTTCCAACTCATCCAAGAAACATTAGAACGATGTGTTTTGAAACTGGTTATTAACGAGCAGTGGCAGGAGGCGACACGTCATCACCTTGTTCAGAAAATCCAGGGGGCACTCGGTGCGGATGTCGTTGTTGAAGTAGCGTTTGTTGATGCTATTCCGCTTCCTGCTTCAGGCAAGCGGGAATTCACGATTTCAAAAGTAACAGAAGTAAACTGATCTCACTGAGGTTTTACCAACTAAATCTCCTCCAAGAATCTGATTTTATCTTCAAGATTTTTGATTTGTCCCTCAAGAGCTCTGTAATCTTTCTGACGGAGTGCCATAATAATTTGTGAAACACCAATTGCTAACACGATTAAACCGATAAGACCTGTAACAAATATCAAGATGATGTTTTGTTTCCCATCTACTCCTGCAAATTGCTTGTCAATTGCCTCAAATTTCGTGGTAAACTTGGTATCCATTTCTGCCAATTTTGTGGTAAACTTGGTGTCAAGGATTTCAAATCTCAGATCCACGTACGCTTGCATCCGTTTTTCGAGAGCAGCATTCTCGGCTTTGACAATCGCGGTGACCTCTTCTCGAATGACTCGGATGTCTTCCGGGGTCAATGTCAATTCTGCAAGCGCGGGAGCCGCGACCAGTAGAAATAGCGCAAACGGAAATAAAATTTTCATGAATTCTTCCCCCTTGCAAACATTATAGCCAAACCCCTGCCAAAATACCAGTTAATTTTTATTTTGTTCAACACAGGTCCCGGAGCGGTGCGGTGCGTTCTGTTCCGCCTGGAAGATATGCCAAGATCAATCCGTCAACCGGTAGACTCCGATCCGCAACAACGCCTGTACTCTGTTCCGCAGTCACACCTTTGGAAAGCAACAGATAGAATGTATCCTTCTTCCAACCCGGGGTCGTAAAGAAATTCCCCTGTCCTTTTGAGATAACCAAATCTGCCTGTAATAGGGCGTTGAAGAATTCAGGGGTCCCGTGATACAGGTTCGTTCCGATTGTCTTCGCACCCGACGACATCAATTTGACAGTGCCGTGCTGAATTGCTGCCTGAAGTTCGGCGAACTGCGGATAGTTCACGATCTCGTGAAGATCGGCAAGCGTTACATCGTTGCTTGCATCTTCTACTTTTCCAACAACCGTGATACGGTGCCCACATCCGACAAGGTCTTGAACGAAGGCGATGTCAAAGATGATCTCACCATCGTTGTCAGCAAGCCAGAGGAGATCCTGTGGTTCCCCATCAATTACCTTCGCACGGAAGGTTTCATAACAGTCTATGGCGAAAGGTGCTTCAACTGCGGCGCGTAAGACTTCAGAAAAGTAGTCTGGATTCGCTTTCAATCTCTTCATAACCCGTTCGCTGTTGTAATCGACGATATTTCCGGTGACAACCAGTTTCAAACGTTGTAACCAATCGTTGCCCCAGAACTCCGGCAGCAGTTCCAAGGCGGTCTGCCGTGCTTTGCGTTTGTCGTAGTGATATGGGTTTGGGTTTCCGCTATGAAGCGTTATCATCTCGAAGATACTTCCCCATATCTCTTCAGAGGTAAGGGATTCAACCAGATATGCCCCGTTGGCGTGACGCATATCCAACAGCGTTTGGACTGCTTCACGCATCACTTGTTGGCGTTCCGGCGTGCGTGCCGCGCGTGGAATCAGTTCCGTAGCACTATGCGACAGGACATGTTGGCGCAGGTTCTCCCAATCGGGCAGTTCTTTCTTCTCACCAAAGGCAAAAAGCCCAGGGATATACCCGGGTGGTACAATCTGATCAAAGATCGGTTTCGGTACTGAGGGTGGCGTTTGCGCTGGTGGCACGCCAAGCGTCCGATCTGCTAAGACAATACCCGCAGGGATTACCGTTCCTCGTGCTACAACCGATGAGAGTTGAACACCGTTTCCGACACTGACTGCCTCGAATGTGCAATTTTTAATCGTACTCGCAGTATTGAGACCCTGGATAGGTGCTGCGACTGTTTCAGGGAATGGGTTGCCTTCAAATTTGGTATCGGTCGCAGCAACACCGTCTAATCCAACCGAATCCCCTACCGTTGTTGCCCCGAGCAGTGTGACGTTTTCGAGCCTACAATAGTCTCCAATTTGGACATTTTCGCCGAGATGCACCCTACCAACGAGATAACACGCCGTCCCGATCTCGATATTATCGCTGCCCAATGTTATCTGTGCGGCAGGATCAACGCGAATCCCTTTCTGTGCGAGGCGTTCGCGCGTCTGTGCAAAAAGTGCTGCCTCACCGGATAAGACGTTCGACCAGCGGTTAACCCCTGACAACACTTCGCCGCGATAGATGAAAACGTTTGTTTTTAAGCCGTCTTCGTAGCAGTGGCGTATCAGATCGACGTGGTGAAGTTCGTTGTTTCGGTTCGGGTGCGGTTGTAACCGATCTATCCGATCTAACAACGCGCTTTTCCGAATGAGCGTAATGCCTGTGTTGGTATATGCCTCACCGTTGTGCCACCCGTCCCACATCTCCTGCTTTTCGGCTTCGGTCATATCGTACCACTCTTTGGTCCCGATGAGTTTCCCTTCGGCATCAAAGAAAAGTCCGCCTTTATCGACGACTGTCTCAGGGATTTTCCCACATAAAGTGACATCCGCACCGGAGATAAAGTGGGAGAGCAATGTCTGTGCAAAAATATCTCTCTCCAAAAAGGGTTCATCCCCGAACGATACGCCGATCCATTCAGCGTCGGACTCGCGGAGTGCGGGGAGTGCGGCTTGTAATGCGCCACCGGTGCCGTTCATCTCTTCTTGGACAGCGGAAACGGCGTTGGTCCCTAATAACTGTTCTGGAGACTCACTTTTCTCAATACGCGATGCCATCTCTGGGTTGATAACGATAATATCGGGACGCGTGCCGGGGAGATGTTGTCGGGAGCGTTGGAGCATATTCTGCTCGCCGAAGGTGATGTCCAGCGTTTTGCTCAAGCGTCCTGTCGGATCGATACGGGTGCCTTTACCGGCAGCGAGTACGACCCATTGCGGGATGAGGTGGTCTTCAAGGGAGTCTGTCGGGAGTGAAGAGAGGAAAGTTTCGAGTGCGGCGGTATCTACTGAGATCGCCGCGAGTGTGTCTTCTAATTTGCAACCGAGGAGGTTTTCAAGGAGGTGTATTTTCATTTACTCGTTACTGTCTAAATCTACTCCGTGATTCAGAGAAAAAAGCAATAAAGAGGGTAGGCGCGACACCTACCCTTATAAATTGTGAACTACGCTTAGAC
>JAJECD010000142.1 GCA_022822215.1 Candidatus Poribacteria bacterium
TCGGCATAGGATTTCTTATCTGCCGTCTCTTTTATCAGGTCAAGTTGCATCTCTGCTTCTGTCGCGAGCCGTTCCGCTGCTTTCTTGGCACGGCGGCACAGGAGTGTATCAGGCAAAATCTCTGCAATTTGGTGGTAAAGCGTGAAAGCCTCACCCAGCCTGTCCTCTCTTTCAGCAGTTTGTGCTGCTGGGAATCCTGATTCCACCTGTTTTGCTGGTCCATGAGCGATTAGCCATTCTCGCATTCTTGTTTTCGCCAACCACGCTGTGGAGAGTTTGTGCGTTTCATCTGCCCATGCCTCAAACGTCACATCAGCACCCCACTCTCGGTAAAGCTCTGAGGCACGTTTGGCACGCGGATAATGCGGATCATCGAGTGCTCCAACGCCAAAAAAGACCGGATGTCCCTGAATCAGTTTTGGCGGCGGTGGATTCATATCCACATCACGCCTGCCTGCACCAAGGACAAGCCTCCCTGCTAACCGGTCTAACAATTGCTCGCCTAAAACTGTTGTCGAATACCCACCTTGGCTGTAGCCTCCCATAAAAATGTAGTCTATCGCGATATTCAATCGGGCTGAAAGCAATGTCAGAACTTCCTCAAAGAAGCGTATATCAGTAGCAGTTGCGTCAGGACTAAGTCCTTTATAGTAAGCGTCGGTCGCGTAGTTCATACCCACAACGATAAATCCGCGTCCTTTTGTTATCCTTTTAAACATCCATGTCGTTGCTGTTCCACCCCAGCCGTGGTAATAAAAAATAACAGGAAAAGGACGTTTGTCTGTATAATCGACGGGAACGTAAACCAGAAACGTCTTTTCAGTCGCTGGGGCTGTCATACGTGCTTCCGTGCCGGGTAGCAATTCGGGTATATCGGCAGCAAGGTCACCACAGAACAAGAACAGTAGAAGTGCACTAAAACACGCAATCCACGTGCCATAGTAACAACATGAATCGCTATTAGAATAGAGAGGGAGACGTATTCTCATGCGTCCGTACCATTTTCCTGTAGTGTTTCTAATTGAATAATCAGTTGACCGAGTTGTAATCCCAGCAGTAGCGTATAGATTTGCATTAAAAGTGTCACCTGTCCCTCAGTCGGCAAATCGCTGGCATGAATCACAGCGAGCAACCTATCGGCACGCTCGCGCACCTGCGCTGCTTTGTCCACATCGTCTTCTACTGTTTCTGGTGTGCTTTCTTTGATAAACTGCCAGATGCGATCTTGGATTTCGAGGGTATAATTCTTTGCCATCGCCGTACGCGCCCGCTTTGCAGAGTCCACCCAGATTGTATTTGCTTTCCAATTGAGCATAAATGCCACGCTGTTGATAAGCACATCGCGAGGACTATCTTCGCCAGAAAGGAGTTCTTCAATGTTGGTAACCCCTTCTGCTTCTGCAGAAAAGGTTCGGACCCGCGTATATTCCTTCAGGTTTTTCAACATCAATTCGTTTTCAGCGACGAGATGCCAAAAATCCGCACTCGTTGAGAGCAGCACCTCCACACGATTGCAAACCGCACTCGGAATTTGTGCGCGGATACAGGAATAGTGGAGACTGTGGAGTTGACTCCGAAAGTCTTGTAAACTCTCAGTCGTTTGCATTGCTGATGCATGAGCGATATGCGGAAGGAGCTCCCCGCGAATCTGTTCTAACAGTGCAGGAATCGTACGTTCAGCGTTCATGTTTTTCGGTATTCTCTCAATCTGGAATTTTTTATTCAATCCATAGTTCTTAATAGCGTAACAGGTTTCCGCGAAAAAGTCAACTTGACAATCGTGCCTGGGGTACGCTAAAATACCGATAAGAAATACAAGGAACAGTGAACTACTATGAAACGGCTTATCGCTGTAGTCATCAGTATCGCTCTCTTTGGGACATTCGCGAGTTTTGCTGATGAAAAAACTGAAACGGAACCGCCAAAAGTGGGCGATAGGGCACCGGATTTTCTGCTCCAAGATGTTGAAGAAAAGGAACATGGTCTGAAAAAACTGCGCGGCAAAATCGTTTTCCTCATTATGGGCAACCGAAAGATTCGGGAGGAAGATGACAAATGGGCGGAGGCGTTCCAGAATGATTACCGAGAGAACGCACAGGTGACCGCCTATATCATCGCCGATATGCGGAGCGTTCCTGGGTTCATACCGAAAGGTTTTATTAGAGGCCAACTCAAGAAAAACCCGCCTCCTGTGAAATTCCTACTCGACTGGAAGGGCGAGGTACACGAACGATATCAAACGGAAAAAGAGAAGCCGACCCTCTATCTCATTTCGCAGGAAGGCAGGATTGTGTTCCACGAAAAGGCAGATTTCAAGCCCGAAATTTATGCTGAACTTAAAAAGCAAATCGGTAAACTCTTAACGATAGTTAAAAATAAAGGGGAAGGGAAATAACTATGAAATATCTCGTCACCGGCTGTGCTGGATTCATCGGGTGGAGGGTAACAGAACTTTTGCTTGAGGCGGGACACACTGTTGTAGGGATTGATAATATAAATACCTCTTATGATACACAAGTAAAGCACTGGCGGCTTAAGCAACTCGAAGGCACTCCAAATTTTCATTTTCACCGTTCTGACATCTGTGATCGGGAAGCACTGCGGACAATATTTGATACGACTTATGATGCTGTAATTAACCTCGCTGCACGCGCCGGCGTACGGCATTCCGTCGAAGATCCGTGGGTATATGTTGACACGAACGTGACCGGGACACTGAATCTGCTGGAGCTGTGCCGCGAGTTTGAAGTCAAGAAATTTGTGTTGGCATCAACATCAAGCCTTTACGGATCGGATAACCCGCTTCCGTTTAGTGAGGAGACGAATACGGACGGACCCTTGTCCCCTTACGCCGCCTCAAAAAAGGGTGCGGAGGCACTCTGCCATAGTTATCATCATCTCTACGGCATCGACATGACAATCTTCCGTTTTTTCACCGTCTATGGACCCGCTGGTAGACCCGATATGAGCGCATTTCGCTTTGTGCATTGGATTACGGAGGAGAAGCCGGTTATCGTTTATGGGGACGGCAAAGAATCCTCACGAGACTATACCTATCTTGATGATGTTGCGAGGGGTGTGATCGCAGGATTGAAATCGCTCAAGTACGAGGTGATTAACCTCGGTTCGGATAGTCCTATTGTACTGATTGATACGATCCGATTAATAGAGGAACTCGTTGGCAAAAAAGCGATGCTCTCGCATCAACCTTTTCATCCTGCAGATGCCCGCGCCACGTGGGCGAACATCCGAAAAGCAGAGGAACTCTTGGGGTGGCGACCACAAGTCACTTTTCGAGAGGGTATTACTGCACTGGTCGAGTGGTATCAGGCAAATCGAGAGTGGGCAAAGAGCCTCGCGACAGACTAAGCCGCTATTAGAAGTTTAACTGCCTTTTCCAAAGCACCCGCATCTACTTTTATCTTCGCTATCTCTGCCTCGCGTTGCACATAATTCAATGTATGTTCGGTACTCATTGGTGCTGCGATGTCCTGAACAATTTTATGGAGGCGTTTCACGTCAGCCTTCTTGATGCCAGTCTGTGCTTCTATGCGAGTATGTAGGGCGGCGGGTGATTCTGGCTTTTCAGGAGGGGTCTCGCGCTTGGAACGGGTACGGCTGGTTTTGGACTTCGGACGCTCCGATGCGGCAGACTCCGTTTTCGAGCGACGGGTTCTTGGGCGAGAGGTCTTCTGTCTGGAGGACTGGATCTTCCCAGCCTCAAGTGATTTGATACCACACTCCTTACATACCTTCGCTGTGGCATCCGCTAAAGTCATCGTTACGATTAATTCGCTAATTGCACCGCAGAGATCGCATTCGGAAAGGTCTTCAATGCTCGTTAGGATCTCTGCATGTATGACCAACATTTTTTCCTTGTCGGTTTTTGTCTGCTTTTCCTTTTGACAGAGTGCTATTAGTTTTTCTGCTGCTTTCTCGATTGTGTCTAAGTGTCCCATCTTTCCCCCAGCTGAGTAGGCGCGGTTCTAACCTTATCGATCCGTACTGTCCACTTAATGCTGATATCCACCGTAGAGCCATCTACGAACAAGGTGCAGGAGATTAGGACGCCAGCATCCCAACCGAATTACTTCGCTTCTGACAAGGCGATGGCATTTTTATCCGTATAAAGTTTATATTCAAAACTATCTAACAAAGCTTCACAACTTGCAGAGATAATATTTTCTGAGACACCAACAGTTCTCCAACTCTGCTCTCCATCACTCGCTTCGATGAGCACCCGAACCTTAGAACCCGTTCCGGCTTTGGTATCCAATACCCGGACCTTGTAATCTATTAGTCGAACTGTCTGCAAGGCGGGATAAAACTGTTCAAGTGCCTTTCGGAGTGCTGTGTCGAGTGCGTTGACAGGTCCATCGCCATCAGCAGCGGTATGTGCTGTCAAACCGTCTGGTGTTGTAACCTTTACCGTTGCTTCGGAGCGCATGGCGAAATCGCTAAACTGTTCAATAATCACCCGAAAACCGACAGGATCGAAAAAGGATTCGTATCCGTTAAATACCTTATGCGTCAGCAGTTCAAACGACGCTTCAGCGGCTTCATACTGATAGCCTTCTTGTTCCGCTTCTTTCAGTCGCTTGAAGAGTTCCAGCACCTGTGGTGAATTTTTGTCGTAATCCGGGTACGCCTTCTCAATCTTTTTCATGATTGTGCCGCGTCCGGCTTGATCAGATACGAGAATCCGTTGCGTATTGCCCACCTTCTCAGGTTCAATATGTTCGTAAGTCAGGCGATTTTTGCGGATTGCATCTGTATGCAAGCCTCCTTTATGCGCAAAGGCGGAGCGTCCCACATACGGCTGGCGTTCGTCGTGCGGGAGATTTGCCAATTCACTAATCAACCGCGAAATTTCTGTTAACCCTTGCAGCTGCATATCGCTTATACATTTTATGCCGAGTTTGAGTTGGATTGTCGGGATAATAGAAGCGAGATTGGCATTTCCGCACCGCTCACCGTAGCCGTTGAATGTTCCTTGGATGTGGGTTGCCCCTGCTTGCACAGCCAGTACGGAATTGGCGGCACCCATACCGGCATCGTTATGTGTATGAATACCTACCGGCAACGCCAACTTGGAGAGGACAGTTCTTACGCCTTCTTGAATTTCTAATGGCAATCTACCGCCGTTGGTGTCACAGAGGACGAGGCAGCTCGCTCCACCTATTGCAGCTGCCCGCAGTGTCTCTATCGCATACTCGGCATCATCTGCGTAGCCGTCAAAGAAGTGTTCTGCATCATAAATTACTTCGCGCCCGTTCTCCACAAGGTAGCGGACGGAATTCTCAATTAATTCCAAGTTCTCCTCTGGGCTCACCCGCAGCACATCGGTTGCATGGAGTCGCCAACTTTTCCCAAAGATTGTGACAGTCCTTGCGCCGGTATCCAGTAGTGCAGTTAGATTCGGATCGGTTTCGGGGGTATACGTAGGATAGTACGTGCTACCAAAAGGCACAATCGTCGCTGTTTCCAATGCCATACTTTTTGCGCGCCTGAAAAATTCTATGTCTTTCGGATTAGAACCGGGGTAGCCTCCTTCAATATAGCGGATGCCTAATTTATCGAGTGCTTCTATGATGATGAGTTTATCTTCAACAGAAAACGCGACGCCTTCTGCTTGGCTGCCATCCCTGAGTGTTGTATCGTAAAATTCAACCATGTCGCTTTTCACAGTAAGTTTTGGCTTGTGTTTTTGAATATGGACTTATCATCTTTGCTCTACAACGCCAAAAAAATCGTGTCTCCTCTTATGCTTATATGTTCTAATCTGTGTCTAATTCGCTTACTAATATTCTACTATATTTCAGGGAAAAAGTCAAATTTTACTTGCGCTTTGCGTAGTATCAATCAGAGACTTTGTGTTTTGATAATTCGTGCAATTGTGATAATATTAAAAACCATGAGAACTCATGCTATTTTACTCGTCTGCGTCGCGTTGTTGCTCTCAGGTTGCGGGATATTTGCTACCAAACCGGTTCAAACCGAATCACCAACGACTTCTGTAGATCCACTCGGAAAACTACAAGCCAATATTGATGCCGTTTTGCAGGACCCGTTGTTTACGGCCGCCAGCATCGGTATCAAAGTGGTTGCTGTTGAAACGGGAGAGGTGATTTATGAGAAAAATGCCCATAAGTTGCACCATCCCGCCTCTACAACAAAACTCTTCACAGCAGCGACTGCCTTAGCGAAACTGGGATCGGACTACCAGTTTGAAACGACCCTCTATGCCGATGCCATTGTGAAGGGCGAAGTCCTCGGAAACATTTATCTAAAAGGCAGGGCTGATCCGGCACTCCAACCTCAAGACCTTGTAAAATTGGGGGATGCCTTGCTTCAAGTGGGTGTGACATCGATACAAGGTGACATCATTGTTGATGAAACATACCTTGATGCCGTTTGGGAAGGTCCGGGATGGATGCGGGACGATAGACCGCTGTGGATCAGTGCTTTGAGTATCCGAGAAGTCGAACCGAACGCAAGCACAATGAGCAGAGCCCTTGCCTGTGGACTTCTCTTGAAAACTGCGCTTATAGAAAAGGGGGTTCACGTGCCGGGTGAAATCGTATCTGGAACAGTTCCATCAGATGCACAGGTCGTTGCTAAGCATCTATCCTCTCCACTCGCTGATATTCTGAAATTAATGAACAAACCCAGCGACAATTGGATTGCCGAACTGATTTTCAAAACAATCGGTGCTGAGGTGATGGGTGAACCCGGAACGTGGCAGAAAGGAAGGCAAGCCGTCACTGAATTCCTAAGTGAAATCATAGGCGACCCACCAACGTATCGGTTTGTTGACGGTTCTGGACTCTCCCGTTACAATCTCCTGAATACTGAGTTGCTCATAGATCTGCTCGTCCATACCTATCAGAATTTTCAGTTAATGCCGGAGTATCTGGCATCACTACCGGTTGCTGGCGTTGATGGCACTTTAAAAAATCGGATGCAAGGGATGTACGCTGAAAAAGTGTTGCGTGCGAAGACGGGAACATTGAGCGGGGTTTCGGCACTTGCAGGTTATACCATTACAGCAGACGATGAAGTCTTTGCGTTCGGCATTCTCATTAGCCACTATGTCGGGTCACCAGCACTTGCCCGCGGTATCCAAGATAAAATTGGGGATTATCTGACCGGTTTTAGCCGTTGATTGATAAGCGTTAGAGATTAGTTCCTTTGGAGCGGCAGGAACAACTATGGTAAACCAGACAAATAAACAGACATTTTACCCCAACCCAGTAGGTGCGGTTTCTAACCGCACCGATGCTGAAATGTCTAATTAATTCTAAGGTTTACCATAAATAGACTGCTCTATCAAGATAATTTTCTTGTCATCTGCATTCTTGTGTGATATAATATTCGCTGTAGAATGGGCTGAAGTAGAAAAAAATAGCCCTGAGTGCTGAATTAACGCTCGGTCATCATCGTGTGCTTATCAAGGTGCTGGAAAACTTAATGGGTGTGATAGATGAAGACGAGAATAGCACTTTGATCTCATTGGTGAATTTCATTTGTGAAGTTGTTGAAATCTACTAAAGATAATACGTTCCCCAACTGACAGAGGTA
>JAJECD010000318.1 GCA_022822215.1 Candidatus Poribacteria bacterium
ATTGCGGATTTCCATGAAGACGGCTATTTAATTGTACGTAACGTTTTATCGGCGAAGGAATCGGATGAACTGCGGCGTATCGTTCAAAACGAGGTGAAACGCGATGCCTACCCCTCTTCGCTGAAATACCCGGAACCCGCAAAATATACCGTTAGCGGCAATAGGCTCGCTGCCCCCGGCTTGACTGAGATTGCGGAACATCCGACCATTATCCGTGCCGTAGAGTCGGCACTCGGTCAGCCTGCACATCTCACTGCTTATGTTGCGTATCTGCGAACACCGGGGGATAAAGGCGCGGGCGCGCATTGCGATTACAAACGCTGGCGACCTGTCGGCTCATCGATGAACTGGGTATTTGCCATCATTCCGCTGACAGATTTCGATACGTCGTACGGTCCGTTTCTCGTGTCACCGAAATCGCACAAGTTGACGCAGGTCATCGATCCAGACGC
Source organism: Candidatus Poribacteria bacterium (assembly GCA_022822215.1). GTDB lineage: Bacteria > Poribacteria > WGA-4E > WGA-4E > WGA-3G > WGA-3G. Next base: position 453 of record JAJECD010000318.1, read on the forward strand.
ACACATCTTGGACCTCACCCGTCCGGATCGTGAGGCACTCCCGGCGTTCATTGATCCAGAACTCAAGGCGGGTGACCTACTCGTCGTCAACGAGCATGTCTGGCACGAAGCCCCGGCTGGGACCACAACTAACAAGTATTGTGCAGTGGACGCACCGCCTGCAGCGGGATATTATCCTTACAATCCAACCGCCTTGGACGCACTCAGCGATGATGGCAAACGTCTTATTCCCGTCTGTTTTGACAAACCGATTGAGACGACGCGCCTACTGATTGAGGATTCATCGCATCAAGAATCGAAATTCTTACTGCGTCGTGATACGGAAAAGGGTGCTTGGGAGTTACCGGGTGGTAAAGGTTGGGAAGAGGAGAAACTGGTCGGTTGGGATGTCGGTGCCCGCATCGGCTCACTACAAGAGATTGCGCAAACACAACTCGGTTTAGAAGTTCCTTGGATGTCTTACATCGAAGACGTTGAAGCGGATACGGGTATCTGCCGGGTCTACGGCTTCTCCGATGGAAACTTGGACACGGATGCGCTTGCCAGTGGTGGCTGTGAGTGGTTCACAAAATCTGAGTTGAAAAAACGTCTCGGTGAGAATGACGCTATCTGTCACGCTGTCAATACATGGCAGCAAGCCGATATTATCCGCGGCAAAGGCAAGGCGTGCCGTCAGAGCCGACAGCAGTTTGAATAGCAGCAGCACTTGGTCAAGTGTGAAAGTGTAAACATACTAAAGTGCGGACAATTTTAGGAATTGTCCGCACTTTAATTATTTCACACCGAGCCGCTTTTTCTGCTCTTCAAGCATCTTCTGTTGACGCTTGACGCGCTCTGGCACGAGGCGTTCCCGGGGTGCCGTCGGTTTGAAATCTAAACGGTCTTTCCCTAACCCGTGTAGGACTCCTAATTCTACGGGTGAGAAATCGTCTGGATTCTCTCGATTAAAATTCATCGGCTCCCTAAGACCAACGGGTGGGTTCGTGATGAAACGGGCGCGCCCTGAGGGGTTCTGCGAAGCTGCGTGTAAGATAAACGGGTGTAGCAACACAACATCACCTGCGCTGCCGGTAATTTCTACAAAGTCTTTGCATTTATCAATGAGTTGATCGAAACCACTTGGCAACAATCCTTCCGGATGTTCATAGAGTCGTTGTGCGACATGCTGAACAGAATCGCACGCGACAAATGTCCCACCGCTCTCTGGATAGATGTCCGACCAGACGACGATTGTCAGTAAGCCTTGTTCCGGACTATCAAGGAAGTGTCGAAAAAAATCGCCATCCTTATGCCAACCGCCGACTTCTGGAGAGGGGGGTTGCCACGGTTGGTCTGCACCTAATCCGAAGTTGATAATAAAACTGTCGCTCCATCCCGGTTTCCCGTCGCCCCACAAATTGACAATCCTGTCTTCACCGCCGAGCAGATCGCAGATCGCATCCCATGCCCTGGGTGCAACATCCTCAATCAGCACGCGATTCATGGAAGGTAGGTGGACACGGGGTTGCTCCCAAGTCGTCGGGTCGTTGGGGTCATAACCGAGTCGTTTAAAAGCGAGTGCTTTCCATTCCTCTGCCATTTCGCGCGGAAAGCAGCCTTTCAGGATAACATGCCCCTTCTCAATGAAGTGGTTGACATCCGATTCTGTGAGTGTTCTATAGGTTTTCGCCATGTGTTTCCTCTTTGTTATTAGAGTGATGTATCGGGATTTGGAAATCCCTCCTACAGAAGAAGGAGAAAAGTTCGGGATTTGGAAATCCCTCCTACAAGAGACTCGCTAATAACGTCTCTGCGAGTTTCGTTGCGAACGCGTCGTCATTGATGTGAGCGTCCATCTCAATAACAGTAACATTGTCACCGATGTGTGCTTTCAGGTTCTCAATCCACGCCGTTCGTGCTTCGGGGGAATCGAAAGGCTGTCCGGTTTGGTCAATCGCCGAGACCCCTCGTGTTGGAATTATAACCGTTGTAGGTCCTTTTGCTTCACTGAGTTTGCGCGCCATAATCCGTCCGAGTTCGGCAGTCTCCTCAGGCGTTGTCCGCATGAGTGTCACCGTCGGATTGTGTTGATAGAACAGCCGATCCTTGAATTGCTCTGGGACCGTATCGGGGGGTCCAAAATTCACCATATCCAATGCGCCAGGTGCAACGACTTGCGGCACTCCGGTTTCCCCTGCGGCTTCCAACCGGTCAGGTCCCGCACTGAGAACGCCGCCTACCAATTCGTCAGCGAGTTCTGTCGTCGTCGCGTCTAACACCCCGGCAAGAAAACCGCCTTTCACAAGGTCTTCCATCGCCTGTCCACCGGTACCTGTTGCATGAAAGACGAGTACTTCATAACCAGCGGCTTCAAGGACTTCGCGCGCTTTTGTGACGCACGGGGTTGTCACGCCGAACATTGTCGCTGCAATGAGCGGCTTGTCTGCTGTCGCTGCGGGTGCCTCGGCGTTCACCATCCCGACGATCGCGCCAGCGGCGTTGGCGAGGATCTGTCGAGATAAACGGTTGATACCGGCGATATCTACGACAGAGTACATCATACAAATATCTTTCGACTGCACATAAGGACTCGTATCCCCTGATGCAAGGGTTGAGACCATAATTTTCGGGACACCGACGGGAACCGCCTGCATCGCTGTTGTGCCGATAGTCGTCCCTGCGGAACCACCGAGTGAGATGATCCCATCAATTGCGCCTGCGGCGTGTTTCTCAGCCACAAGCGTAGCGGCACCCTGTGCCATCACAGCGACACTGTTCCCACGGTCGCTTTCGTCTCGCAACGCCTGTAAAGATGACCCGCCAGCCTGTGCGACTTCATCCGCAGAAATATCTGGGGTTAGCTGCGGTTCGTCCAATATACCTGTATTGATAACGCACGTTGACACCCCGGCTGCTTCTATCTGCGACTTGATGAATGAGAACTCCATGCCTTTTGTATCCATTGTCCCAACAATGCAAACCCTTTTTGACGTAGCTTGCAAGTCAAAACTTGCTGTCATAGCCATCATCCCCGAATTCCTCCATTGTCTGTAGGTTATAAGTTATAAGTTAAACGCGAGTTTGATAAAAGATTTCTATTCGTCCGCAAACTGTTAGTTTGCGGGTACCCCAACCCCAACCCCAAACTAACAGTTTGTGCTACAATTTAGAAACGAAAATGGGACCTTTAACACCAAACTTCTCCTACATTCTTGCCCTACCTACGCGTCAGAGTCGTGGTTATCTTCTGCTCGATCCTAAAGTTTTGAATATGGAATTGGTATCAATTTCCAGTTTTCATTCGTGCCCAAGTTGTCGTTAACTTATTCTTCGGTTGGACCGACAATGGGGCTGCTTGGGCAAAATCGTCGTCTGTGGGTATAAAATCGACCGTCGAGACCATCAACACATCGGAACACATGGTTTGGGCATTCAGTCCGCCTTCACGATGATAGATCACCACCGTATTTTCACCAGCATCAAGTCGCGTTTCCAAACCGTTTTGGAGACCGCCGCCAGCTTGCCCCTGCAAGTCTTGCGGTTGTGCGGAATCCCCAACCCATGTCCAAGGGTTTTTGTCGTCCCACTTGTCGAGCCAGGTCGCATCACCAAGCGTGTTGATGTGTCGCTCGAACTTCCCGAGGTCAGGTGTTCCGTTCACCTGAACGAAGAAAGAGTTATGAGCACGCCCACTCGGGTTTCGATCCCAGGATGCCCTTGCCCAGACAAAGTAAGTACCGGCAGACGCAATACCGTCAATTGTATACTTCGCAAAAAAGACATCCTCTGCTGGCGGTAGGTTGTTCGGTGGGTTGGGTGAATTATGCACGAAATACGCGTCTCCAGAGGCACCTTTCAAATCATCAACAAGGTGTCCCTTTTCATCGTTGAGAAAGAATACTTCATCGTCCCGTTCATCGAATTCCTCGACTTCCCACCAATACTGGACACCACCGTTGAGTTGAGAAACCTTTAATTCTTCAACGGCTTCAACCGATGTCACAAATAACACAGTAATGAATAGCACTCCTATAGCGTACATGATTCGCGTTCGGACATCATGTATCATGTTTTTCTTCCTCCTATGACATGCACAAACTAACAGTTTATGCTACAAAGAATCGGACACAAACTAACAGTTTGTGCTACATTGTAGTAGATTATTATATGACGTGTCATAAGGGGTGTCAAGGGGTTTTTAAATAAAATTGACACAATTCAAGAGATGTGTTACACTTAAAAAAACGGTTGTCAGCGTTACAGCACAGCAAAGTTTAAAAGTTCAAAGTGTATCTAAAGTGTTCTAAAGTTGTGGATATTCAAACACAACTTTCAACTTGCAAACTTTTGACCACCGACAGCCATCTTTTACGCGTGTATGTATATAGATTGTGGAGGAAATGTGTGAAATCAATTGATTCTAAACAAGCAGGATTAACATCAGTACAAATTTTGGTCGTCGTTGTTATCCTCGGAATTATCGCAGCCGTGCTTCTCGCACCTCGGCTGCTCGGACAGGCGGGCCGTGCTTTACAAGCACAAGCCGCTGAGGAAATTGAGATACTCGGTATCGCTTTGGATCGATATGCCAAAGATAACGGTGATTATCCATCAACGGAACAAGGTTTGAAGGCACTCTGGGAGAAACCAGAAGCAGCACCGAATCCTATAAACTGGACGGCTCCCTACATCCAAATTCCGATTACAGAAGACCCTTGGGGAAATCCTTATATCTATATCCGTCCGGGCAACCATGACCGATACGGATACGATCTTATCTCCTTCGGAAGTGACGGCGTTGAAGGTGGCACCGGTGAAGCGGAAGATGTCGTCAGCTGGATTCGGCGTGATGAATAACTCTTAAAGGATTCAACAACCCTATATGAAAACGGGGGACACGCATGAAGATTACCCATATCGATGTTATCAAAGTGAAAGTCCCGTATCATGAAGGCATCAATGCATTGATGACCCGCCGTAATCTCTACCAGATTGATCACGTCTATAAGGTGCACACTGACGCTGGACTCATCGGGATTGGCGACGGTGCGTTTCAATCAGATGCTGTTATTCAACGTTATATCGGTAGAGATCCATTTGCGTTTATGAACGGCTGGGCACCGACCCCGCTTCAGCAAGCCTTTTACGACATCATGGGGAAGGCACTTGGCGTACCGGTGCACCAACTCTTAGGCGAAAAAGTTCACGATAAAACAGCGTTCGGTTACTGGTCGATCGACATGACTCCAGAAGAGTGGGCAGCAGAAGCAGAACACGCGTATGCCCTCGGCTACCGACTCCATAAAATCAAAGCACGCCCTTGGTTTGAAGTGCTTGCGCAAGTGGCAGCGATTACGGCGGTTGTGCCAGATGATTACCGACTTCGTGTCGACGCAAACGATTCCTTTGAGACCCCCGCACACACGCTTGAAGTCGCACGCCAACTTCAAGACTATAATATAGAGTCGTTTGAGACCCCGATCCCTCAGGCAGACATCGCTGGCTATCAAGAAATCAAGCGAAACACCGATATACCGATAACAATCCACTTCGGGAATCCAGATCCCATTGAAGCGATTCGGGCAAAAATGAACGATTCGTTTATTATCGCTTATCCCGACTCGCGCGCTGCCAATGCCATACGGGAAGCAACGATTTCAGACGCTGCGCACCTTCCCGTCTGGATACAGATCGTTGGGCTCGGTATCACGACCTGCTATGTCACGCATCTCGCTGCAGTCATGCCAAACGCAACCCTGTCAGCGATTACGCTAAATGCTCTGCGTGCCTTTGATCTTGTCACGCCTTCAACGATCCCACTTGTTGACGGATACGCAACGGTTCCAGACAAACCCGGATTAGGCGTTGAATTAGATGAGGACGCCCTCGATAATTGCCGCGTTTAAGGAGAATAAAACAGCATGAAAGTGTTTACTCACTTCGGAGTTCAGGTTTTCCCAGTTATTTTGAGTTTGTTAATCCTTACAGTCGGGTTTAGCACCGCTGCAGACGCTGCGAAACTCGGATTAGCGAGTGCTTGGCTCTTTGAGGACGGCGGTGGAAAAAGCGTCAAAGACATCGTCAGCGGACACGACGGTGAAATCAAGGGCACACTGGATTGGGTGAAGGACGGTAAATTCGGTGGTGCTTTGAAATTCCCGGGTAAAGGCGACAGTTATATCCGTGTCGATCATGACGAGGTTTTCAACTCCGATCCTTACACCTTCGTTTCATGGGTCAAGTTGGAAGCCGCATCGTGGCAGTATGTCGTCTGGCGAAACGGTGATGTCTGGCCCGAACCGGAAGATGTGCGTCATCTCGACATCTGGATCCACGATGCCGACTACCCAGTGTTTATGTGGCACGTCAAGGGGACCGTTGGACGTATTGACGGCAAAACTATCGTCGCTGATGGCGAATGGCATCATATCGCTAAAATCTATGACGGCAAAAACGTTCAGATGTTCATTGATGGTAAGTTAGATGGAGAGGCACCGAGCGGTGGACCGTTGGATACGAGCGAATCCCCTATCTGGATAGGCGCGCGTCCCGGCAACGTTGCGGCAACTGGACTCTTTGACGAAGTGGGCTTCTTTACGGAAGCACTCTCTGAAGATGAACTCAATGACGTTATGGACGATGGATTAGCCGGTTATGCCGCTGTTGAGGCAGCGGGTAAATTGGCGACAACTTGGGCTTTGCTAAAAGCAAAAAAATAAAAATCAGGCACACCCGTGTGCCGTAGTGGAAATGGAGAAAAACGCATTATGCAAATGCACGTAGGTGGAGAATGGATTGACAAATCCGACAAAATTGACGTACTGAGTCCTTTCGACGGTTCGGTTGTTGACACCGTTCCGAGAGGGAACGCAGCCGATGTCGAAACCGCGATTCAGACGGCAGAACGTGGCGCGAAGGTCATGGCAGGCTTGACAGGTTATGAACGCTACGAAATCTTACGCAAAGTTGCGGACTTGATGCTGGAAAAGGCGGGAGAACTCGCTGAGGTGATTACCCGCGAAGAAGGGAAAATCTTAGCAGAGGCGACGATTGAGGCGACTCGCGCTGCCGAGATCATCGCGCTTTCTGCCGAGGAATCGAAACGCCTCACGGGTGAGACGATTCCTCTTGAAGGTGCGCCGGGTGTTAAAGATAAACTCGGTTTTACAGTCCGTATGCCGTGTGGTATCGTTGCGGGTATTAGCCCGTTTAACTTCCCGTTACACCTTGTCTGCCACAAAGCCGGTCCCGCAATCGCTGGTGGCAACGCTATTATCATTAAACCCGCAACGGATACACCGCTCTCGGCACTGAAACTCGTCGAACTCTTTTTAGAAGCCGGTACACCGCCTGAGGCGATTCAGTGTGTGACAGGACCCGGTAGCGAAATCGGCGATACGCTCTGCGCAGACCGACGCGTCCGAAAGATTACGTTTACCGGTAGCCGTGATGTCGGTGAACATATCTGTCGCGTCGCAGGGTTGAAACGGGTTACGATGGAACTCGGATCGAATTCACCGCTGATCGTGATGCCCGATGCCGATCCAGAAAAGGTCGCACGCGCTGCAGCGGCATCCGGTTATTCTAATGCCGGACAGGTCTGTATCTCAACGCAACGCGTCATCGCACACGAGAAAATCTACGGTGATTTTTTAGATGCCTTCCAAGCCGAAGTTTCGCAAATCAGCACTGGTGATCCGCTCGTAGAAGGGACCCGTATGGGTCCGATGATTCGAGAAGGGGACGCTACCCGTGTCGCTGAATGGATTCAGGAAGCCGTTTCGGACGGTGCAGAACTCCTCACGGGTGGTGAGAAGCAGGACCAGTTCGTTACACCTGCGATCCTCGCGAACGTGAAACCGGAGATGAAAATCTCTTGTGACGAGGTGTTCGGACCGGCTGTCGGTGTAACGCGAGTCAACGATATTGACGAGGCTATCGCTCTTGCCAACGATACGAATTACGGTTTGAGTGCCGCCATCTTCACGCAGAACGTCGATTGGGCGATGCGGTTTGTCCGTGAAGTCGAATCCGGCAATCTGATGGTGAATTGGGGTACACAGTGGCGTGCGGATCTGATGCCGTATGGCGGTGTCAAAGAGAGCGGTATGGGTAAGGAAGGACCGAAGTACGCGATAGAAGAGATGACCGAATTGAAGATGGCAATCTTCCATCTGGATAGTTAGCGGATTTTTGACAACGGGCGGATGTTAGTATCTGCCCGTTTCTGCTTCATGCCTTCTGTGCCACCATGCTTGCAAGGACACCAAGGATTCTGTCGCATTGCGCGATTTGGTAGGCAGCCATGTCAAGTTGAAGTTTCTTTCCCTCCAACTTCAGGAATACCCAATCTATCCCTGACGTGGTAGTACCATAAATGCGGGGGACATCATTTCCTTGTTCGGCATTGAAGCGTTGGGCGGCGACCATCTCTGCAACGCATTGTCCGAGCCCTATCGTCAAGTTGTCCCTTTTTGCTTCAACAACGACAATAGCTGGGGATTCCAGATGAAATTGGGAAGGCGACAAACTTACCAGAAAATCACAAACCCCAGTCAAGCCGTTTTCAGCATCAATATTAAAATCAATCCCCGAAAAAAAACTGATACTACGGTCAAAGTGCTCCCAAAGTTCAACCAGAACTGCGGAGACAATCAGTTCCGATTTTGCCTTCTCCGTGCCCATAGCGAAGGCTAATGGGACATTTCGTTCCAATGTTGTGGTAAGATATGCACTCGGAGCCACCGGTTTTGCGTCAGAAAAGATACCAGCGGCATTAACTTCTTCTAACTGAAACGCTTTTTTTACTGTTTCTAAGGTCCAATTGCTATACGCCATGGTAGAAACCTCTGTCCGTTAGCTGGTGCCGTAGGGGCTGGGTAACCCAGCCCCTACGAGCCAGCCCTTACGAACTAACCTACTCTTCCTCTGCCTGTTTTGTCTCAGCAATCACCTTCTGTGCAACATCATCAGGTGCGACCTCATAGTGCGAGAACTCCATCGTGAAGTTGCCTCTTGCACTCGTCATCGACTTGAGATCAATCGAATAGCGGAGCATCTCCGAGAGCGGGACGTTCGCCTGAATCACCTGCTTCCGCCCGATCTGTTCGACCCCCATGACCTGTCCACGTCGTCCATTCAAGTCCCCAATGATACTCCCCATAAACTGTTCGGGTACAGTGATTGCGACATTCATGATGGGTTCAAGCAAACCCGGATTGGCTTGTTCAGCGGCGGCAGCAAAAGCCATGGAACCCGCAATCTGGAACGCCATATCCGAAGAATCGACCGGATGGTATTTGCCATCATACAAATCAATCTGGATGTCAACGACGGGGTAGCCAGCCAGTAGACCTCTATCCATTCTCTCACGGATGCCCTTTTCGACAGCGGGGATATAGTTGCGTGGAATTGAACCGCCAACGATGTTATTAACAAACTCAAAGCCTTCACCGCGTTGTAAGGGGCCGATATTGATCCACACATCGCCGAACTGCCCTCTTCCACCAGATTGGCGTTTGTGCCGTCCATTGATGCTCTGGACGTTCCGGCGAATCGTTTCCCGATACGGCACTTTCGGTGGGGCAACCTCTGTCTCAACACCAAATTTATCCTTCATCCGTTCACGATTAACGGTTAGGTGCAAGTCGCCAAGTCCAGAAACGAGGAGCTGCTTGGTAACGTCGTTGCGTTCAATCCTGAACGCCGGGTCTTCTTCGGACATGCGTGTGAGCGATGTCATAAGTTTTTCATCATCGCCTTCGCGTGTCGGTCGGATTGCGTAAGAGATAACGGAATGAGGGAACTCAACACCGGCGAGTTGGATTTGCGCGTCTCTATCGCAGAGCGTGTCACCCGTTTGGGTCGCAGAAAGTTTAGTGATCGCCCCGATATCGCCTGCTTCTACCTGCGGTGTACTCATCGGGTCCTTACCACTCATGAACACCGTTTTTCCGAGCCGCTCGATCTCTCCGCGCGTCGAATTGCTGACTTGCGTATCGCCTTTCAGGATACCCGAATAAACGCGGAAAAAACTGAGTTGCCCAGCAAAGGGATCCGCGATAGATTTGAAAACGACAGCAGACATCGGCACCTCTGATGAGGGTTGGCGCGTCTCTTCTTCATCTTCAACACTTGCCACGGGACCGACATCAACAGGCGACGGGCAGCCTGTCACGAGTGTATCCATCAATTGTTGCACACCGACGTTGTTGAGTGCGGCACCGCAAAGCACGGGTGTAAACTGATTCTGGAGAATACCGATTTGTACACCGTTCTGAATTTCTTCATCGGTCAATTCGCCTTCAAAAAACTTCTCAATGAGTTCATCATCACTTTCCGCAGCGACTTCAACGAGTGCTTCTCGTGTTTCTTCGGCTTCCGCTTCCAATTCTGCTGGAATCTCGGCTTTTGCGGCACGTTTGTTCCCATCGGGTTCGAGATATGCAGCCATCTGTATGACATCAACCACACCGGCGAACTGGTCTTCTTGACCGATTGGCAGTTGAATTGGCACGGCGCGCGTCTCTAAGATGTCCTCAATACTTGCGAGTGCGTTTTCAAAATTGGCGCTCTCCTTATCCATCTTATTGATAAAGATGAGGCGTGGCAGTTCGTATTTGTCAGCGACTTCCCATACCTTTTCCGTTCCACCTTCAACACCGGTTGTTGCATCCACAATGACGATAACAGCGTCTACAACTCGGAGCACACTATGGAGGTCGCCATAAAAATCTTCCGCTCCGGGGGTATCAATGAGATTTAGTTTATGTCCTTCCCATTCGGCGATACAGACTGAACAGTTGAGGGTCGTTCTGCGTTCTATCTCGTCAGCGGCATAGTCAGCTACAGAATTTCCGCTATCAACAGCCCCCATGCGCTCAATAGCACCGCCGTTGTAAAGCATCGCTTCAACGAGCGAGGTCTTGCCTGCTCCTGAATGCGCGATAATTGCAATGTTCCGGATCTCGTCTGTTCTGTATTGTTTCATACGTCCTAAATTTTCTCCTTTTACTGTTAACCACTACGGAATAGAGTGAGCTATGCCGTTTAAAATTACATATTAGCATAGCGTGTCAAAAATGTCAAGAAAATATTTTTTTCAATACAGGGCCATTTAGTTTTCCAATAATTTGGGTCCGGAAGACAGGAACCCTTCATATAAGTGAACTTATCCCTTAAAACTATGGTAAACCTTAGAATTAATTGGACACTATAGATCAAAAACCAACCCCCCTAACCCCCCTTATCAAGGGGGAATAATGTCTGTTTATTTTTCAGGGTTACCATAAATGACCTTGATGGAAAATATTAGACACGATTCGCGCGATTTAAGTTATAATTGCGTGTAGTTATCAATTTCTGAAAGGAGGTATCCATGCCAAATCTTTTCTTTGCCCTCGGTTCGGGTTTGGGGCTACTTGGTGTCGCTTTTGGTGCGTTTGGGGCGCACTCCCTTAAATCAACACTCACGCCAGAGATGCTTGAGACGTTCGAGATAGGGGTTCGGTATCAGATGTATCACAGTTTGGGGCTGCTCGCTGCGGCGTGGGCGGCATCACAGTGGCAGCATCACCTCACGACGACAGCGGGCTGGTGCTTCTTTGCGGGCATTCTAATTTTCTCTGGGAGTCTCTACATACTGAGCCTCACAGGTATCCGCTGGCTCGGTGCGATTACGCCCATCGGTGGGTTGGCATTTATCGTCGGATGGGGGTGCTTGACTGTTGCCGCGATTAGAGGGACCTGAGGAGAGGGTTGACAGATTATTCGTTTTTGCATAAACTAATCTCAATTCTGACACGACTTGGAGGCAAAACGTTGAAGAAACTAATTGTTCTCTGTCTAATAGTTCTGGTTTCCGGTCAAGCGGAAGCCAATTACAATTTTGCGATCCATACGGATTCACATCCGTGGGCACGTGAAGATCCAAAAGGTGCGCAAGCGGAAATTGACACCGTAATTAAACTTATTGAGAATAAGGTAAACCTGACGGCTTTCGACCCTAAGGACATTAACGGCTTAGCGGATTGGGTTGCAGCACACACGGAGGGTGGCGGAAATACCTTGATTCTGACGGGTATCACACCGTCAACGATTTATCCGATCGGCAACGCCAAGCCTGATGGTTCGCTGCTCGAAGAGTTCCTTGATGCCGGTAACACGATTTTCAACACGGGCGAATACACGTTCTACACATCGGAGGGTCCCGCAGAAACGAACGGACAGGTGGCAATAGGTCATGTCGTTGATGTCCCAGAGGCGCACGTGTGGATGGGCAGAGGTCCGGATGCTTGGCAAGGCAATCCGGTCGAAATGACCCCGACCCAGGACGGCAAAGACCTTATACCGAGTTTAAAGAAGTATAACACGTCTTATCCGCTCCACGTCGAAGATTTTGACAGGTCGCCGTGGGAATTAGAGATCGCACTGGCAGAAAATACGAAGGACGATTTACGGGTTGATCCGGGTGTGTTATTTAACACAGACACCGGGGGTCGCCTTGGTATCTTCATACAGGTCTACGTTGGCGATGTCCCACATCCGGGTGTCTCGTGGGGCGAGATTATGGGTGAATTCATCGTTAACTACTACCTACCAGAGATTTTATCGGTTGAACCGATCGATAAATTAGCAACAACGTGGGGTAAACTGAAGTCTAATTCCAGTAGGTTTTAAGCGTTCTGCGTCGTAAACGCGCTTATCGGATAGGTTTTAAGCGTTCTGCGTCGTAAACGCGCTTATCGGATCATCGAAATGCGAAGCGGGAGGCTTGCCGAGCGGCCTTCCGCATCCACGCAGGTCAGTAGATGTTTTCCTTTGACAGGCGTAAGCCAATACTGCTGTCCTGCATTCCCTTTGAAAATTAACTCACCATCGAGGAACCAGAACAGTTCCTGTGTCCTGTTAGAAGCAGAGGCGGAGAGTCGAATTTTTTGGTTCTCCAAGGGTATACCCGGTCGAATGTAATAGACAGTATCTTCCGTAGGTGACAAGATCACGGGTGGTGTCCCTGCGATTGCGCCGTTGCACAAAGGATTATGTGCCGGTAAAATAGGTACAGCAAATCCATTTTCTGCCAACCACGTCGCTGCTGCTGCGGGCCACTCTTCAAAGCTAACAGTCTTGTATCCACTTTGCGCCTCCGTTTTGTCAAGGTTCCGACAGTGGGAACAGAGACTATAACCGGTCGCCGCATCAATAGAGATGCGTTTGTGCATTGTACAAGTTGCGACGGGTGAAACACCAGAGATATACAGATCACTTTTACGGGTCGGGCAGTGTGGTGAAACCGGGGCACCGCTGAGCGTGCAAACATCCCGTGTTTTCAATTGTTCCGGCTTCGTGAACCAGCGGTGTGTATCCTGCCCTGTCAGTGCGGTGAAGAGTGCGAATAAAATAGGCGTTGCTGCGTCTGTCCCGCTCATCCGTGACGCTCCCTTCCCATCAAAGTTTCCTAACCAAACACCAATCGTTAATTTCGGTGAATATCCGATACACCACGCGTCCCGGTGTCCGTAGGAGGTCCCCGTTTTCCATGCAATCTTTGGTAGATTCATCGTGCTTTCAAACGCTTCAGGATTCTTAACGGTATTCGCCGGAAGTTGTAAAGTTGTGAGCATCTCGGTTATGATGAAACTTGTTTCCTGTCGGAGCAAGCGTCGGGAATGGCTGTGTTCGCGGTTCGCTATTCGCGGTTCGCGGTTTGAGAGTGTCAATTGATACGGTGCGAATTCTCCCATATTTGCCAGCCCTGCGTAAAGTGTCGTGAGTTCAAGCAAGTTGACTTCGCATCCACCGAGAACCATAGAAAGCCCATACTTTTTCGCCACGGTGAGGGTTGAAATCCCCGCCTGTTTGAGAAAAGCGTGCAGTGTATCGTTTTTCAGCCGTGCATTAAGATTAACAGCCGGGACATTCAGCGAACGGGCAAGTGCCTGACGTGCGGTAACATAACCGCTGTATTTGCCGTCATAGTTCACGGGTTCATACCCGGCATAGGTAACAGGGACATCAAATAAGAGGGTCTCCGGCATAATCAAGCCTTGCTCTATTGCGAGTGCATAGACGAAAGGTTTCAGCGCAGAGCCGGGAGAACGGGGTGCGAGTGTTCCGTTTATTTGTCCTAACGCCTTACGGTCAAAAAAGTCGTGGGAACCTACCATAGCTAAAACCTGACGGCGCTGCGTATCCATAACGACAACAGCCCCTGTACTCGGTACGCGATGGCTGGCAACACCTGCATAAGAAGCATCAAGGTATTCTTGAAGGATCCGGCGTGCCGTTTCTTGAACTTTGACATCTATCGTCGTGTATATCCTGTCCCCCGTCGTTGGTCCGGCGTGTCGTCCCTTTCCCTTTACGAGCAGACGTGCAAGGTGCGGTGCCTTGAAGGGGAGCGGATAGCGTTTGGTGGGAATCGGTTCTTGCAACGCTGCTCGCCACTGCTGTTCGGAAATCTGCCGGTGTGCGAGGAGCCGGTTCAGGACTTTTTCTCGTGCCTTTCTGGCATTTTCTGGGAATCTGTCTGGACGCAGGCGTTCGGGAGCGTTGGGAATCGCAGCGAGGAGCGCGGCTTCTCCGAGGCTCATCGCATACTGCGGTTTGTTGAAATAAAACCGCGATGCCGCCGCCGTCCCGACAATATTTCCACCGTAGGGGAGCATATTGAAATAAAAGGTTAAAATCTCGGATTTGGAATAGGCAAGTTCAAGTTGGAGGGCACGGAACATCTCCCACAATTTGTTTGGGACGTTCCGAGCTTTAGGCTCCATCAGCCGTGCAAGCTGCATCGTAATAGTTGATCCACCGCGTACGACCTTGCCTGCTGCGAGGTTGTCATAAAAGGCAGTCGCAATGGAGATTGGGTTAATGCCAAAGTGGTAGTAAAACCAGTTATCTTCCGACGTTAGCATCGCTTGGTGTAAGAAATAGTTAGCAGTTATCTGTTGTCGGTTTTCAGTTAAAGAGGGGTCTGGTTCATCGAAGACATCCTGTGACTGCTGACGACTAAATCGCCACATACCGTCAGCAGCCAAAAATGCGCGGAGCCACTCACCATTTCTATCCAAAACGATCGGAGATGACGGTCGGTGGAGTTGTGCTTTCGGGAGCGGAAAACACCAATTGGCGATGATAAAGAGCGCAAGAATAGCGAATAGCAAATAGCAGATAGCGAACCGCGAACCGCGAACCGCGAACCGCAGATAGCGAATAGCCATTCTAATTTTTCTCATTGCTCTGTAACCACTTCAATACGCGCGCTACCACTTACCGTAGATTTCGTTGCATCGTACATCGCTTCGGCAGTGATGGGTGGCAAGGTAAATTCGCCGTGCGTGACGGCACGGAGTGCGTAATAGAATTTACGTTCACGCTGACGGGGGAAGGTGCCGAAGAAAATGAGCCGATCATCGCGAATGTCGAGATAGTCCGGTTTGAAGTCCTGCGCCTTCAACCACGGAATGCCCGCCCGAGACTCCAGCCGTGGGTTCTCGATTTCAAATCCTGCAGGCAACATATCCACAACGACGACGTTCTCCAGATTAGCAGTCAGTGCTTTAACAGTTATCTCAGCGACGATTAAATCGCCATGTACAAACTGCCGAGCCACCGCCTCACCATCTTTATTGAAGTAGCGACGGCGCGCTTGTATTTCACGTTCGTATTCCTCGACATAGGAGCCGCGTTGAATACCAAATGCGCTCCAGTAATAGTAGCAGCTACCCTCACCTTCGACAGAAATCTGGACGCGCACGCCGTCCCATGCCGCATCGGTGTAGCGTACCTCCGTTGCATCGAAGTCAGCGAAATCTTCACCGTTGAGTTTGAGAGTGCCGGTGTAGTTCCTGTCCATCTGTTTCTTCATAATCTTCCCGAGTGCCAGAAAAGCAAAAGCGTTATCCTGTGTCGTTCTCCATCGATTCCCGTCGGACGCAGCGTCTCTGAGATTCTTAACGAGCATAGGGATTGACGGATGATTTTCGTTGACCTCGGCAAGCGTATCGAGCATGATAGCCTGTGATCGAATTGGAGAGTCAAACGTATTGCCCGTCTCCCAGCGCGCACTGTTTTTCTCATTCGCACCTAACGCGACTGAAACCGGAAGCATTGACAGGGCGGTTTCTAATTCGCCACTCAGTGCGAACGCGCCAGCAAGTTGAAAGTGGCTATAATCGCTCAGTCCACTCAACCCTCTATTCTTCAGGTAATTCATCGTTCCGCGATCCGGGTGTCCAGCGGCGGCTAAGACATACGCAGCATAGGTCGCAAGCGCGATATCTGTCTTGATTTTTTCAGAACCCTCTCGGTCCTCTGCGTTTAGTGAGAACTTCGCCCGTTCCCGCAAACCGGCGAGCATAGCGTCGTAGACGCGATCCGCCACCTCATACCCCGCTTTCCGAGCTTCAACGAGGAAATGGGATGCATAGATACTACTCCAGGCGTTGACGTAAGTACCGCCGGGCCAGTAAGCGAAATGATTCCTTGCCGTTAGCATGCTTTCTAATTTAGTGATCCCTGACGTAATATAGTGGTCCACTAAATCATCACCGGCGAGCATCGGCTCAACGCTTCGCGCCAAATCACTGAAATAGAGGAGTGGAAAAACCCGACTCGTCGTCTGCTCCAAACATCCGTACGGATAACGGACCAGATAACGGAGGCTATCGGCGAAAGCGATATTTGGAAACGGCGAGAGTGTGAGACTGAATTCCGAGGCATCTGGTATCAAATTCGCCGGAAAAATGAAATCGACCGGTTCGCCAGCACGGACCACGCCGTGTCCTGTTGTCGTGATGGGTGGTGCCGTAGAGCGCAGCGGAAGCTTCACGTCCATCTCGGTTGTTTCAGCATTACCGTGCGCAGACAGATTGAAACTGACTTCGCCTATCGCATCGTGAACGCGAATATCGAAAAATGCCTGTGCTTCCGCCCCGGCATCAACAGAGAGCCGCCGGGATTGGGAGACCTCTCCTATAGAGGACGGTCCTGATTCAAAAATCTCCCCTACAGCGGGATCTGCCGACAGGAGCTGCACGGCACCTCTTGTTTGCAATTTGACAGTAAATTCTCCATTCTCACCTGTCCCGTTAAAAAGGGTAACAGGTACACGGAGTTTATCGCCACCTGCCAAGAATCGCGGGAAGGTCGGCGTTAGGACGATAGGTTCACGGACGGTTAAGTGTGCTTGTGTGGCACCGTAATCCGCTCCGGCGAAGGCAACAGCCATCAATCGTAATTTCCCGTTGAATTGCGGAATCTTAAATTGAACAGTGCCGCGTCCCCTTCCATCGGTTTGCACGAATCCAGACCAAAGCGAGATGGGTTTGACCCGTATGATGCTATCGGTATTAAGCCGTTTCGCCCGTGCTGTGTCCGGTGCAGCATCACCGCCTATGCTCGAGTTATCAGTAAGCCCCGCAATCTCAGGTAAAATCCCACTATACAGGTCAAAGGAGCGCGTCTTTAATCCGCGTTGCCGATAGAAGTAATCGTGTGGATTAGGCGTTTGGAAATCTGTCAGCGAAAGGATACCTTCGTCCACAGCTGCGATACAGACCTCGTATCTCTGCCATGAACGTCTGCCTTGTACTTGGAAGGTGATGTCCACACTGCTGTTCGGTCGGACGGTTACTTCAGCGCTTTCCGCGTCCACGCTACGCGTCTCATCATCGGAAAGAGGTGTCTTTGAAGCTACCCCTGCCGCATCCTGCTGTGAGAGAAACATGTCTATCGAAAGCCTTCTCTGGGTCACATCAAGTTTCAAGGGGATCACACCAAATGCCCGCGCTGGCAGCGGTTGATAGTGGTTCGATGGGACAGCGTCCGGGGGCATCGGACGCATCAGTGTTGCAGAAAGGTAGACGTTTGGTCTATAACTCGACCGCACTGGAATTGACAAAGTCGCGGTATTTTCCTTCATGACAATCGTGCGGTAGCTCAGCACCTTCTCACGTTCAACAGTCAGCAGCAGCGTACCGGGGAACGGCGCTTTGATATGGAGTTTTGCTGTTTCCCCAGACCGATAGGCAGGCTTATTGAGCGTCAGATCCAAGCGAGTCGGATGTTCCATAGACACCGCAGTATTGCCCCAACCGTTAACGTAGAATCCGATTTCCGCTGTCGCCGTTGATTTGAGGTCCTCAAGTCGGAGGCGATATTCACCGTAGTCCGCAGGGGTCAGTGTTAGGGTCTGTGGTGTTTCTGCGGAAGTTAAGTCGTGTGTCTCAACCTCGGTTGTCTGCGGTTCGGAAACGTATTCGTAACGTCCAGCCGTATTCTGCCGCAGTATTGTGTTCCAGTGGACTTTATGGAGGCTTAACCGCAAAGCGCGTCCAGGCGCGACCGCCATAGCCTCATCAACGGCTACATAGTCAATACGAACGGGTTGATGAATTTTAGCATCCGCCGTATTTGTGCGCCGCAGCCCGACGTAATGCGAATAGGGATGGATAACAACTCGATGTGAAGCCGTGACAGCTCTGCCTCCGATTTCACTGACGGTCGCCGTGAGGACACCATTTAGCAGCGAGGGTGCTTTCAAGGTTGCAGGAATAGCGAATTGATAGCGCGCCTCGCCTGCGGGGTCAGTTTTGGCTTCTCCGAGTTCAATGCGTTGGCTTTCAAACCGTTTGGCAAAATTGGATTCAGTGCTGCCGAAGACGAAGGCGCGCCACTGTGTTATATCAAAACCAGGTGATGAAACGCCGTCAGCGTCTGCGAGGGAGACGGCTCTCAATTCGCAGGAGACCTGGACCTTTCGTCCCACAGCCGGTGGACCGAACAGATTAACAGCCTCCACTTGAATGTCAATTTCATCTCCAAGCCGATAGATAGATTTGTCCGTAGCGATGCCGACCTTCATCCGGTCCTGCATGAATTCCTCAACCTGAAATTGTGTTCTTCCGACGACTTTATCAGCAATCAGCATTTTGGCGATATAATTCCCCGTCTGTGCGTAGTCAGGGATCGGGATTTTGGCTTCACAGGCACCCGTTTTTGTCGTTTGCTGCCGCAATTCTCGTAGGATTCTGCCGTCTGGTGAGAGGACTTCAATACGGGCAGGTAGCGACCCTGGCGTTGCCTGTTTCGGTGCGCGGACGACCCCTGCAAGTTCGACAGTCTCGCCGGGGCGATACACCCCTCGACTTGTATAGAGAAAGGCTTCATATCCCTTTTGCAAATAGGCGGGACCTGAGACATCGAAATCAGCTGTTGCGATTTCGTGTCGATCCAATTGAACGAAAGCGAGATCGTCGCGTTTCGCGACAGTAATCATAAAGGGTGTGAAGTCTTCGGTCTTCTCAGCGACCTCCTTGAATTCGACAAACCCTGCCCAGTTGGTTGTCCCGCTGAGGAGCGTCTGGTTATTGTCGCTGATGAGTTTGACGCGTGCTGTCGGTACAGCTGCACCGGTAGCAAGAGATTTTACCCAAACGGCGAGACTATCGCCAGCACGTTTGGCGGTGATACCCAAATCCGTAACGAGGACCCATTGATGGGCACTGTCCCATTCCCGCGCTGCGTTGCGCGCCACGACCTTAAAAATGCCGACATGTTCGTCTGAGAGGTAGTCTTCCAAGGAGATCGGTACGGTTACCTCTTGGTTCAACTGCGCTGGGATGTCAAGTACTTCTGTATGAATAGATTTACCTAAGTTCCGGCTCCAGCGGCTCCAGCGCTCTAATTTTGAGACATAGATAAGGTTATTCGCGAAAACTTTTTCGATATCAAGTTTCACGCGTGCAATGTTAATCGTTGCGAGTCCGAGGTTTAGCTGCCCTTCCCGTGCGAGAAAGAATCCGTCGCCGAGGAATCGGAGTTGGGGTCGGATATCGGGGATTCTCAACCTTGTCATATAGTCTTGCTTCAAAACAGCATCATTTCGCGCCGTCAGGCCGCGCCGAATTTTCAGCGTATAAGTCGTGCGTCGCTTGAAATCGCCGTGTATTTCTATATTTCGGTAATCGGCGACCACTTGATACGCGACAGCCGGTGTCAGTTCGAGATAGGGTTGGATGGTATCGGCGAGCACAGGTGCGCTGAAGCTGACGGAAATATAAGGTGTGCCATCACTTTCCCACACGTCCGAATATGTTACCCCGAGTGTGCCTATCCCGCGGAGCATGACGGGTGTAATATGTGGTTTCTCAAGCCCGATTTGTCCGCCAGTGCATTTAAAGCCTCTCTCAATTTTAACTTTTATTTCTCGGTCTGCGCTGCCGCGTTTTATGCGTTGTGTTTTGAATCGGACTGTCCGTGCGGTGGCAGCGTTGGTCTCAATTTGATATGGGATTTCTGTGCCATCATCTAATTCAACAGAGAGGTGCGCCTTTAAGTCAGCAGTCGTTACCGGATAGTTGAACGCGATTGTCCCGACCCCTATTGCTTGTTCCCGTGCTTCATTGGTGGTAAATTCCACCCGTGTCTGTTCTACTGTGAAGGGTTCAGTTGCGAATTTGAATTCTTTTTGCCCGGTGAGTAAAAATGTGTCAGATGGGTTCAGGTCGGGTGTGAGTTGGGCAGTGTATTGTGCGGCGGGTGCCAAAGGTGCGTTTAAGAAAAATCCGATTCTATCGCGTGCGACCCAGCGTGCCGTGCCTTGAACGGCTGGGGTAAACCGAAACGCTTCGGCTGGGATTTCGGTGCCGATGCGTGACTTATCAATGATCGCCTCCGAAAACGTAATCGAAAAATCGACCCATTGTGGCACCTCTCCTTGCGGTGTGAAGGTCTCAACGCTGTAACGGGTCCGCGCAGTCATATTATCCTGTACAATATAGAAGATACAGGCAATAAGGATGAGCGCCATTAGCCCAATCACACCGATTAAAAAGTCCTTGGAAAGTTTAGCTACCATGAAAATATCCGCTCGTCTTAAGGTTCTATGGTAAATTCGGCAATTTTTACAATAGCAATGATAGCAATTTTTATGCCAATCGCGTTTCTATAGACATATTGCTCCGGAATCAACGCTGAATGCCCGGGGAATGCCACACGCGCATTCATACCGTTGATTTAGCGTGATATGTCTATAGAATTGGTATTGTCAGTGGATGCACTCCAGCGGAGTGCTATGTGTTAACCAGATGGGTTTTTAAATTTTGCTTGCTAAAGACGAATAGGGTGTCTTTGAGTGACGTTATGTGTAAATATAGACACAGTGTTAAGGGTTGTCAGTTGTCAGCAATCGGTTGTCGGTCAAGAGGCATATTTGTAACAAGCTCCGGAAACTTTGAATATTCCAAGCAGCGGTTAATTGTTACATCAAAACCTCTTAACTGAAAACTGATAACCGATAACCCTTTAAAACCAGAAGTGTGACATGACGATAATCTGATCGGTGCCTTGGAGTTGCCGCAATACACCTTTGTCAGAGAAGGTATCATCAGCACCACGGTCTGCGTTAGCGAGATTTGCCCAGTAAAATAGAGAGATCGCTCCATTTTCTATAAAGTTGTATTGGGCGGTGAGTGTCACCCGTTGGCTCGCGTCTCCCTTCACCGTTCTATCTGGGTCAAAGAGCCCATATCGACCGGCGAGCGTGAGTTGCGGGAGGAGTCGGTATCTCGCCCCGACATAGTATCCTTTTGAATTAACGGCATCCGGTGCGAAAGAAGCGACTTCTCCGCTGTTTCCAAAATTGAATTCGCCTTCAAGACTCAGGCCAGCAAAAGAGGTAGTGAGAAACGCCCCGATGAGTCGCTCCCAGTCTTCACCCGGCTTTTCAAAGATACCGGAGACCCCTGCCCGCATCGGTCCGAGTTGGGCACCTATTGTACCGAGTCCACCTTTCGCGGCTGCATTACCGGCGTTAAAGAAGGCGGCGTTGTAAAAAAGTCTGCCTGCGGTGCCACCGAGTTCAACCCCGACATCCCGTTTGTTAGAACCCAACCCATAGCCCTGTCGAACGAGGATGTTATGGTCCTTTTGTTTAATAGCAAACGGAAGTCGGAACTGTCCAACTTTGACGTAGAGATGTTTTGGGATGGCATCTATCGTTGCAAATGCATTCATTGTTGTCCCAGCGTTGTTGGAAAGGGTAAGCCGAACGTGTTCGGAGGCTTGTGCATTGAAGGTGACCTCTGCTTGCATGAGCAGAAATCTGTCAATCGAAGAGTGGCATGAATTACATCCGGCTATTGCGTTCTCTCCTTCATCAACATGTGTTGTTTTGATAAATGCAGTTTGTAAATCAAGCGAAGTCGTGAGTTGCTTGACGACCTCCTTTGCCTCTTCGGTTACGGCTTCCATGTCAAAATCTTCAGGAAACTCAAAATAGTTCTCCTCAAAGATTTCACCGATGCGATTGCGGGGCCCGCCGCCAGCGGGATCAATGTGGCAGAAACTACACTCTTTGCCAAGTTCAGTGGCAAATTCAGGACGCGCCTCTGCTGTTTTAGGTAAAAAGAGACACATTGTAACACCGGTTATGAGTAAGAGCCGTAAAAATGACTGCTTGATCGTATCCGCTTTTCTATAGAAAGGGTTCGTTCGTAAGCGGGTGTTGCTGTAACAACTCACACTGCTGTTGTAATCTGGATTCAAAAGGATCTCCTTATTTTTTATTCAAGTTCTGTAAAAACATAGTCGATATCTTCGACTCGGGCGTGGCATCCCCAACAGACGCCATCTTTGGCTATGACGGCGAAATCGGCATCCGAGGCGTTCCGGGTATACTCGATGAACTCCCAATCGTTATGATCCGGGTCCACGCCTGCTTTTTTCCGCATAATTGCGATGAGTCCGACATAATCCTTACCGGGCCGATATGCCTCTTTTACGACAATACTCCCATCAGGATACGGGAACTGCTGTTCGCCATTGGGTGCAATGGTTTCTCGTGTTTTGTTGACGTAAACGTTTTTATCGCCGTTGTGTGGGTCGCCACCCGGAACAGGTGGTATAGGTTCGGCATTTAGTTTTAACCACCCTGTGTAACCCGCGACATCTTCAGGGAGTCCTGGCAGTGGAACCACCGGCTCTTCAGGCTCAGCGGCGATTGTCTCTTCCTGCAGTGTTTGAACAAGCTCCTCCGAAGTCTTTTCACTGGTGCAGGCGGAAAAGTATAGACACAGTGTCGCTATCATTACGAGATTCAGTAGCAATTGGTGCTTTGTTTGAATTTTCATGATTCATTCCTCAATTTATGGGTATAAAAACCACGGGAAAAGTGTGCTATCCCGGATTTGGTCTGCGAATAGACCAAATCCATTCCTTGTATTACATCTAAATTCGGGCTTCCAGACAATGGCTCTGACGTGGGTTCATGAATATATGCTTACAATATCCTTTAGTTTACGACAAAATAGTAAGTATTGCAAGGAAATTTGCAGGGCTATTTAGTTTGAAGAAATTAGTTTGCCTTTCTGCTTCGCGTTACTGTATTATATAGTGGATCCCATAATTAATTGCACATTCGGTGGGCATCGGGCTGGGGGACCCAGCCCCTACGGAGGCACAGGCTAACAGCCTATGCTACAAGTGTAAACTTATTTTCGGATTTTACTATAAGAATAGCAATCGGCGATCAGCAGTCGGATTTCGGTAGATCGTCAGGCAGTTCCCAACGTTTTTCCTGCCAACATCCGCTTTTTGACAGCCGACCCCATTAAATTTGACAGCCGACCCCATTAAAAAGGAGCAATAATGCTAAGAAACCTATTTAAAAGCCGTGATAAAAATGATGTTGAATCCGATGCCGGAGATACACAGGAAAATTGGTTTAATCGACTCAAGTCGGGGTTGACGAAAACACGGAACCAGTTCCTGTCGCAGTTGTCAGGACTCCTCGGCGTTGGTAGAAAGATTGATGAAGATTTGATGGAAGAGATTGAGGAGATTTTAATCCAGTCGGATGTAGGCGTTGATACCACCTTGACGTTAATGGATAACGTTAGAGAACGGGTGAAGGCAGAAGGGTTAAGCGATTCTTCAGCGTTAGCCTCGGTGCTGAAATCAGAAATCTTGAACCTTCTGGGTGAGGATGTGCCGCTGGCGGTCAAAGCCGAAAAGCCGTGGACGATTTTAGTGCTCGGTGTCAATGGTGCTGGCAAGACGACAACGATCGGGAAACTGGCGAGCCGATTTATTACGGATGGCCACCGCGTGGTTGTCGCTGCTGGCGATACATTTCGGGCGGCGGCGGAGGATCAACTTGCGATTTGGTGTGAGCGGGCGGGTGCGGAACTCATTCGGGGCGGCGAAAATGCCGAGCCTGCCTCGGTTGTGTTCGACGCGATTCACGCAGCAAAACACCGGAACGCTGATGTGCTCATCGTCGATACTGCCGGTAGATTGCATACGAAAAAACCGCTGATGGACGAACTCTCGAAAATCGGGCGTGTTATGGCGAACGCGCAGGCGAACGCGCCGCATGAAGTACTGCTTGTCGTGGATGGAACAGTCGGTCAAAACGCGCTGATGCAAGCGAAGATCTTCAACGACGCTGTGCCAATTACAGGGGTCGCGGTTACAAAACTGGATGGCACTGCGAAAGGTGGGATCGTCATTGGGGTGAACGCTGAGATCGGGGCACCCGTTAAACTCATCGGGATCGGTGAGAAGATTGACGATTTACGAGACTTCGCGGGCACGGATTTCGTTGAGGCACTCTTTACGAGCGAGGGTGAGAAGGCGTAAATCGCACGATTGAGTTTCTATACCGGCGCGGTGCGGTTAGAAACCGCACCTACCAAGGGAGCGGTTAGTCGGTGCGGCTAAAAAACCGCACCTACCAACGGCTTTAGAAGTCTGTCTCTCGTAGATACGGACGGAGATGTTTGCGAAGGTTACGATGTGCATGCAGTAGATGCGCCTTAACCGTTCCATCCGACCTACCAACCGTCGCTGCTATATCCTTAAGCGACAAGCCGTTCCAGTGTCGCAAAATGAAGATTTGGCGTTGCTTTGGGGGTAGCCGTCGGACGGCTTTTCGGATGTGCGCTCTCAATTCTTTATTCTCCACCGCTTTCGCTGGGGACTCTGAGCGCGGATCCGCGATATTTGCCATCGGCAGCTCCCCAGATTCATCGGAGTCGTACAGCAGCACTTCCGATCTTGATTTCTTCCGCAAGAAATCAATACAGAGATTCACTGTAATCCGGTAAAGCCAACTGTAAAACTGGCACTGACTCTTGAAATCTCCCAACCCTTGATACGCCCGAATGAACGCGTCTTGCGTCAAATCCGAGGCATCTTCGGGGTTAGAGACGAAGCGTTGTACGAGTCGATAGGTGCGTTTTTGGTAGCGGGTAAAGAGCGCGTCAAATGCAGCGTTATCGCCGTTTTGAAATTGCGCAATTAACTCAGTATCATCGTAACAGTCTAGTGGAACCTTCTCAGAGCTTTGGGACTGCATATTCTCCTCTTAGGCGTCATCAGCCGGGGAAAAGTCTCGTTTTTTCAAGACGGATGCTTGAGAAAATTAGAAACGTTGATGGCTGATGACAAAATAGAAGTCACTGATTCGTTTGTTTGTGGACACTGCGAAACCAACGTCTATATCTTTGGTTATCTTGAACCATCTGTTGTAAGAGCACAAATTCTTCATCATCTTCGGCGTAGGGTGCGGCTTCAAGCAAGGCTAAGAGCTCCTCATAAACGACTCTGTCTTCCTGGACGAGTGTCGAGAGAAGTGTCTTGAAATTTTCACCGTGGCCGAGGAGGACCAATAGTTGATTGGTATGGCGTATTTCTTCGGATGCGGCTTGGTTCAGGTACGCTGCGAGTTCATGTTCATCTCGTTTCTCGGCAATCTGTGCGAGAATCAATCGCATTCCGACGAGTTTGAGTTTTGCTTGTGCGAGTTCGTCCAAATCGGCTTCAAACCGTTCTTTGAGGTGATCAGCGTCGCGTGGGTGTAGTTGTGCATAACTGGGCCACACCGGCTTCGCCATTATCTGTTTCAAGCGTTTTAGCCCGTCAATCAAGTTTTCCTGATCTTGCGTGGTGAGCTGCCCAAAAGTGCTCTGCCAAAAGTTCGCGGCGTGGTCTACAGCCTCACGGAAGAGTTCCTCGGACTGGGGTGTGAGTTTAATCCGAGAGCGTCTCCGATCTTGGTCGCATCTCCGACGGACGACCCACCCGTGTCTTTCCAGCCGACTCACCAAGCCAGATGTTGTGTTATGGGCAAGCCCTAAATGCTCCCCTAACTCACTGACTGACATGCCCCTCTCGTGTCCATACCAATGCAGGTGCTGTAGGGCGTTAAACTGGACGATCGTTAGACGATTCGGAACGACCTCCTGAATAAATCTGGATTTGACGGCTGCCTGCGCATGACGCATCACGCGCATTATAATGTCAATATCGCTATGGAATTCTTGATCTTTAGACATCTCTTGTAGCACCCGCAAGCCAAACTCGTTGTTGAAAGTCGATACTTAGGGCATAACTCCTATGCTGGTTTGTTAACAAACAATGTATAAGTTCAAAACCTATGCCGCAAATAATATCTCCTATATGGGATATTATTTATGTCGTATAGGATATAATAATTATACATTAATTTTAACGGGATGTCAAATTAAATCTTTTAAGCTATTAAATCTGGTCACCATTCCACTACGTTTCACAAATCAGAATCAACGGTATTCATGCCGTGTGGCATGTAATCAACGGTATAAAGCCTATAGAGGCTTTACCGGGGTATGAATGCCGTATGGCATTCCCCGGGTTTCCGATGAAGTCAACTGGGTCTGGGACGTGAAATGTGTTTCAAAGAACAAGGACAGTTCTAATTGCTTCCAACCAGACGCTGTGCCTTTATCTTTCGCTTGCGCTTGGACTTCGATTTCCGTTTGGGTTGAACGGGTTGTATAGATGCCGACGCTTCGACTTTTTCAGGTAATGGCTGATCTTCTTGAAGTGCCTGTTGCTGGTGTGCGACGTATTCAGCGTAATTGCCTTCAAAGAGGTCAGCGGTGCCGCCGGGTCTACCGTCAAAAATCAGCAGTTTGGTTGCCAGGTTGCTCAAAAGATAACGATCGTGAGAAATAATGAAAAGCGTTGCGGGATATTCTGCGAGTGCTGCTTCGAGTGCCTCACGCGCTGGAATATCCAGATGGTTTGTCGGTTCATCAAGGAGTAAAACGTTTGCATTCGCTAATAATAACTTTGCGAGGAGTACACGGCTCTGCTCGCCGCCGCTGAGGTTTCCAATCCGTTTGAAGACATCATCGCCAGAGAACAAGAATCTACCGAGGAAAGAGCGGACTTCCTCTTGGGTCTGCTGTGGACGGAGCTCCCAGATTTCGTCAATGATTTCATTATCCGGGTTGAGTCCTTCGAGTTCTTGGGCATAGTGTCCAAATTTGAGCGTCGGTCCGACCCACATTTCGCCGTGGGTGGGCACCTCCTCGCCTAAAATCATACGGAAGAGCGTTGTTTTTCCGGTGCCGTTTGCGCCGATAATTCCGATAATATCGCGGCGGTACACCTCAAAGTTCAAGCCCGTAAAAATGACTTTATCGCCAAAGGCTTTACTCACGTCTTGGCATCGGAGAATATCGTTGCCACCGCGCGTTTCAGGTGTGAACGTCAGTTTGAAGGTGGGCGCCTCGCGTTTGGGTTTTTCGACGCGTTCCAACCGCTCGAGTTTTTTCCGTCTGCCTTGCGCCTCCCGTGTCCGCTGTCCTGCGATGTTCCGGCGAATAAAATCTTCTTCGTGTGCGATAAATGTCTGCTGTTTCTTGAACGCGCGGTCCCCGACTAATTGCTCAACCCTTTTGGTTTCAATGTATTTGGAATAGTTCCCCCGATAAATTTTGATCTGATGCGCTTCGAGTTCCCAAACTTTTCGGACGACCTTGTCTAAAAAATAGCGGTCGTGAGAAACGACGAGGACGGCACCGTTGTATTCGTTATTGAGATAGTTCTCGAGCCACTCTATGCCGTTGATGTCAAGGTGATTCGTCGGTTCATCAAAAAGGAGCAGGTCTGGTTGTTCAAGGAGGAGCTTGGCGAGGGTCGCTCGACTTTTCTGACCGCCGCTGAGGACTCCGATGGGAAGATTGAAATCCAGTGCGTTGAACCCCAATCCGCTAAGGATCCGGTTAATCTGATGCTCGTAATCGTAGCCGCCGAGGCGTTCGTGCTGTTCCTGAATGTGGGCATAGCGTGTGAGGAGGTCTGGTGCCTCCTGCATTTCCATCTCTTCTGCGAGCAGGAGCATCTTATCTTCAAGGGCGCGTCGCTTCTCAAAAACCTTGAGCATCTCCTGCCTTAAGGTGCAATCACGGTCAAGGTCGGGTTCTTGGCTCAGGTACCCGATACGCAGTCCTTTGGCGGGAACGACTTTCCCTTTAAAATTGGTAAGCATCCCGTTAATAATTTTAATTAACGTTGTTTTTCCAGTTCCGTTACGCCCAATTAACCCGAGTCGGTCTCCGTGCTCAATTGAGACGGATATATCGTCAAGGATTAGGTCTGGATCGTATAATTTAGTGACGTGTTCTAATCGTATTAAAGACATGCTGTTGGTTGTTGGTTGTCGGTTATCGGCTTTTAGCGGTTAGTTGGAGTGCGGCGGTTTTCCACTGTTTGCTGCGCGTTAGCATCTCCTGATACGTATTGGCACGGCGCGCATCGGGTCGCCGGATATTAAATTGTCTGAACCGCCAGAACGCTATGGAGAGGGCGGCATAATGAACGAAGCAGTCGAGATGCTCGCGTTCATGTTCTGTCAAAGGACGCAGCGCGTTGTAAGCGTCTAAAAATCGGTGTGTCGCCTTAAGATTCAATGCGTGCGCCGGTGTGTAACAACACCCAATAATCGTCATAGCCACATCAAGTAGCAGTACATCATAACACCCTTCCTCAAAATCCAGGATTGCCACCATCTGATCTCCATTGAAGAGTGTATTATCCAAAAAAAGGTCGGCGTGTAG
The DNA here is from genome assembly GCA_022822215.1 of Candidatus Poribacteria bacterium. Taxonomy (GTDB): domain Bacteria; phylum Poribacteria; class WGA-4E; order WGA-4E; family WGA-3G; genus WGA-3G. The sequence continues at coordinate 29,321 of JAJECD010000318.1, forward strand.
CAGCCCCATCGGCAGTGATGCCTCGAGCTGCGGGGTCATGGCTTCTAATTGCGATTTGAGCAATTCAACAAATGGATGCGTTGCAAACTGTGTGCCTTGCACTTCCTTGAAAAAGGGCACCATTTGTGAGACACCCATAGCAAAGCGAGGCAGCCCGTCAATTGGGGGGATGTGGTGTAATTTTGCCAGTGCTTCCCCGAGCTGCGCAAGGGTATCCGGTGAAGATTCGGGTTGCTCGCCGTATAGGAACGGATAAAGCATCACACTGCCAACAGTTTCGTGCGTGATGGGTCTCTGATCTTTCGTGAGGATCGGGTAGACTGTTGGATAGGCGTGTTCAGAGAGGTGCTGCAACAGCGAGATTTGCATCTGGAGTTCTGTGGGATCTTTTTCGTCGCAAACTTTCAACAGGAACTCCCCGTGTGTCGTTGTCAATTTGAAGTTGCTGTTGCCGAACCCACCGTGCATTTCCTCAAGTTTCAGCGGTGTCCCGATCGGGTATTGCGCGACGATGTCTGCGAGTTCTGAAGGTGAAGGGGTTGTGTAACGTGCCATATTCCTTTCTATAAACATGACACTCCGCTGGAGTGCGGAGCTTGGCAAACTGACAGTTTGCGCTACAAAGATTTTTATTATAGTAGATTTTAGAATCAATTGCACACTCTGCACCGGTGCGGTTAGAAACCGCACCTACCGGGCCTGGGTCGAAAGTGTGTATTTATCTTTAGGATCTACTATAAGCTGCACCTCATGAGCAATTAGTTTGAATGTATACGGTCTCACTGTTTAGGTTGAGACCCTCGTTCCAGTTCCTGATATTCGGGTGTGTTACGGATGCTGTCGAATGCGGGTTCCGTTTTCGCGGCGGTCAGTGCTGCTGCGTCTACGCGAATCGCCTCACGCAAGGCGGCGATTGAGAGTGTTTTCTCTGCTTTATGTGAATAGGCAACAGCAAGATTGTAATGCGCTTTTGCGAAATCAGCGTCCAGGTGTGTGGCTCGTTCCCAGGCTTGAATGGCGCTATCGAGTTCGCCTTGGTTTCCATAGATAACACCCAACGTGAAAAACGGCAGGACCCACCCCGGTTCGCTCCGAATTGCCAAGGTGAGTTCCGTAATCGCTTGGGCGAAGTTGCCTTGATCCGCATAAGCCATTCCCCAATTGTAGTGTGCGACGGCAACTTCACTGAGCACCGCGGTATCCGTGCCTTGCGAATAGGGAATCGGTTTCGGTCCGCAGGCGGTTAGGCAAGATACCGACCCAATGACTAACAGTAGTGCGGCGAGGTGCGGTTTGTCTAATTGATATAAGAAAGTCATAGATTTTCCTCAAAAATCGCAAACTGATAATATGGAGATTTTTTCTATTGACACCCGGATAAAAATATGATTTACTAATTCTAAAAAGGAGAAACACGCCATGAAATATCTTTTGCTTTTCTCAATACTCTTCTGTGTCATCGCGATGCCGGCACTCGGTGCGTTATCAGATGACGATCTTAACCAGATACGCTTGATTGTTGCCGATTCCGAAAAGCGTCTAACAGCCACCTTGAACACGCTAAAAACGGAAGCGGCTATTCGGGATACGGAAATCAAAAATCTAAACGAGGCAATGAACAAGGGCTTTGACAATGTTCAAAAGGGCTTTGACAATGTTCAAAATAACTTTGACAATGTTCAAAAGGGCTTTGACAGACAAAATAACATTATCATTGCCTGCATCGGTATACCCATGGCATTTCTCGCAATAGGCGCAACGATCTCGGGCATATTAGCACACAAACGAGGCACAAGAGATCGATCCCTCGAAAACGAGATAATGACACTCAAACAGGAAATGGAAATCTTGAAGCAACGGCAAGTTATAACCCCTTAACCTGAATAAACCCGTTTCCAAGCCGATCGAGGTGCCTTCACCGCTTACGCGTCTAAGTGTTCTTGGAAGTCCCTAAAACTGGGCGCAATGGAAGCCTGAAGGGTCAGACGCTTCAGACGGTCAAGGTCACCCATCGCCTCAAGCACCGAGCGGACTGCGGGGACATCGGCGGTGGGGAAGCGTTCGTTGAGGATCGCAAGCGTGCTTTCAATACTCGTTTGACGCGCACCTTGCGCTATACCTTGTTCTCTGCCTTGCACTATACCTTGCTCTTTGCCGCGTTCCATGACGTGTTCGTAAAATGGAGATTCTTGCATGATTGCCTCCAATGTAGAATCTTGAAAAAGTTCAGACGGATGCACTAAACTCCCGAAGAGCGAAAGTCCAAATAAAAGGGTTGCCCGGGTCTCTCTATCAACA
>JAJECD010000223.1 GCA_022822215.1 Candidatus Poribacteria bacterium
AACCAACGGCGTTATGTCCGCGAAGCGATTGATGCGGGTACCCTTAAAGGCGCGATTATTCCAACAGGAAGTACGGAGCAACACAACGAACACTTAGCGATGTATCACGATACACAAAGCGCGGTACATGTCTCCAAATTAGCAGCCGAAAAGTTGTTCCCACAGGTTATCGTCACCACACCTTTAGCGATCGGTGTGTCCGAACACTGGATGGATCATAAGGGAACTCTCACGCTCCGTCCGGAAGTCTTTGGCGAGGTGCTATACGATGTCGCTGATAGTATGCGTCGGCACGGCATTGATAACATCCTGATTGTCAATGGGCATGCGGGCAATTCGGGTCCAGTCCATGAGCGGTTAGACAGCTATCGGGAAAAACTGGGCATTAATATCGCGTTCCACTCCTATTGGGAAGCATACACCGAAGAACTGGTCAAAGAGCAGATGGAATCGGGAGTTTGTCCCGGACACGCAGCGGAGTTTGAGACGGCGTTTGCACTCGCTGCTTTTGTCGAAAATGTTGATTGGAACGGTGTGGATTACGACAGCGCGAAACTTACCATCTCTAACGAAGGACAAGCGAAATCCGATCGGGAATATCACCACCAAGCCAAGTTAGCGACTGTTGAAAAAGGGCAAGTGATGATTGATGTTGCTGTTGACTGGGTCGCGGCAAAGATGCAGGAGATGCTTTAACGACTGTTGGTTGTCGGTTGTCGGTAAAGAGATGCTTTTGTAACAATTTTCCCCAGTTTGGAATACTTCAAGGAGTCGTCCATTGCTACATTAAGACCTCTTAACTGACAACTGATAACCGATGACTACTCTAATGCCCCTCAATAGCCTTCCGTAACCCGTCACCATTTTCGCGCCACCAACTATAGAGAATGGAAATATCCGTGCCGATGCAGAAATGCCGGACCCCCATATCAAGATAGCGTTTCGCATCGTCGGGACTCCCAATTTCAGCACGCGGCGGCACACCCATCTTTACTGCCGTCTTAAATACCTTATCGTGTGCTTCACTGATTTCAGGTGCCCCACGCTGACCGACTTTTCCAATACTCATGGAATAATCCGAACCGCCCCACTGAATCATATCAACGCCTTCAACAGACAGGACCTCCTCAAGGTTATCAACAGTGCCTTTTTTCTCAATCATAATGACATTGACAACATCGCGGAGGGCTTGGACGTATTCTGGTCCTCCACCATATCCCATATAAGAAAACCGGCGAGTCGCCACACCGTAGCTGCCACCATCTTCGGGTGTATCAGCACGTGTGATACGAACGCATTCCTTGACCTCTTCAACGTTCTGGCAGTCAGCGTAAAGCACACTTTGGAAGCCAGAGCCGATGGCGCGCTGGGCAATGAAACCGCGCGGCTCCTGGTCAACCTTAATCATCGTGGAGATGTTGTGCAGTTCAGCCGCTCGACACAAGTTATCCAGATCGTGTAAATCAAAGGGACCGTACTCCCCTACAAATTCGACATAGTCATACAACCCTGTGTGCCCAATCGCTTCAACGATGGAGGGCCAAGTCGTATGGATATGTGTGCCAACGGTCGGTTTGTCAGCGTTGAGTAGTTCGCGAAAGGTATTTGTTCTCATAAATTGCTCCTCTGTTTTTGAATCTTGGGTATAGTTTACAACCCGTAGTAACATTAGCAAAGATTGGCACTTTTTTCAACAACTTTTGACTTTTAAACTATGACAAAAGTCCTTGCCTATCGGTAAGATTTCTGTTAAACTTACACTTATTGAAAAAAGCTAAAAAACGTCCACTGCTGTAATGCAGTATTGACTTAACAGGAAACCACCGTGAAGCGTAGTGGAACGGTGACCAGATTTAAGAGTTAAAAAAATGAAAAACCTAATTACACTACCCAAAAATTTTGCTGACTACTTGACGATTGAAAACGCCGATCTTCGTTTCACAGAAGCGACTGATGTTGCTAAACGCGTCACTGGAGCAGGCGTAGAAATTCATCCGAATATGGATCACGCTGCGATCTTCTGTGACCCACCCCACCTCGTCGCAGACGGTTTGAAACAACTCGGTTACGTCAACGGCTGGGATGCCCGGTGCTATCCATCGCCTGTTGACGGTTGCGATTACATTAACGTCTCCGCGCAATTACCCGCAGATAGTCCCGCGCGCAGCGAAGGATGGTTCGACTACGTCGCCGTTGTGCATCCTGTTGACAAACCTGCTCTGGAACACATGCTCGGGCAAGGGTACGGCAACCCCTTTATCCATCACTTGACATGGGGACTCGTACCACCGGAGCGTACCACTGCTGATGATTTTGAATACGCTAATTGTGTTGTGCCGTTTATGGTCGAGAGACGCGAAGTTATCGGCGATGCAATCGGTGACGAGCCGGGGACCCTGATTATCGCGTTACCAGAGAACGTCCTCGCGCATCCGAAATTTGAGGAATCTTTACCGTTATGGCTCGGTAACCTTGAGCCAGAGGAATATCAGGTTGAATCGATGCAGGGAGGGGGTTTCCTGATCCAATTCTTTGTGTTGACAGGCGGCAGGATTGAGGTTGCCTTGCGCGTTGACACGACGCAGACCTTTAATCCGAAAAGCGTCCACAAGATTTCGGAAGATGAAATTAGTGCCATTCAGGGTGAATAGAGCGCCATTTTATTCTTCATGAATTCTGATGTTAATAGTGGTATAATATTAATGGAAGTCTATGGAGGAACCAATGAATCGTCCAAATATTCCACAAACTGATTCAATTTATCTTTACATAGCCTTGATAACTTTTGGAGACTCTAAGTCTTGAATCAGGAAATGGAAAAACGCATCTATATTGATACGTCTATTCCCAGTTCCTACTATACATTACGTACCAACGAAGATGCGCTTGCCAAGCAAAGAATAACTCGACACTGGTGGAACGAATATGCGAATCAATTTAGGTTAACGTCAAGTAATGCTGTTATTGGGGAACTGACTCGCGGAAGAAGTGAAGCAACACAAGCGCGATGTGCCTTAATCGAAAGTATTGATCTATTACCAATCACAGACAGGATCCTGCAAATTGCACAAATCTACATAGACCGGCTGATAATGCCCCGGGACCCGCATGGTGACGCACTTCACGTGGCAATTGCCTCATTTCATCATGTGGACGCGATACTCACTTGGAATTTCGCGCATATTGCTAATCCTAATAAAATTCATCTCATTCAAGGAATTAATCATGAATTGGGTCTGCCTACACCTGAATTAACAACCCCTTTGGATTATTTCGGAGGTACTGACTAAAATGGGAAGCGAGAAGATTATGAAATGCAGTATAATGGATGAAGTTCGCGAAATGCGGCGAAAAATTTCTGAAGAATTTGGACATGATCTTAGCCAGTTGGTAGCGTATTATCAAGAACTGGAAACCGAAATGCGGAAATCAGGTAAATACAAGTTCGTGGATCCGCCGAACGAGAAGCCAGGATCCGAAAAAGTGGTTTTTGATTCCCTCGTTTCTGTTCAGTTTGCACCTGAGGAATTTGAGGCTATTGAAACACTTGCCAAGTCGCGTGGAATATCCCCTGGAACCTTAATTCGGGAGTGGGTTCTCGAACATATTGAGGCGGAGTAATCACTGAAAGGAAATCCAATATGAATGAAAAAATGCCTGAATTGCTTGATTTGGCGAAAAAACTTTTAGACCTAGCACGGGATATTTTTAAAGCATCTCTTGTACCACATGAATCTTTAGAACGTAAGGAAGTTCAATACTCAATTTTTCTACGAGTTGAGATGCAAGAAACTTTAAGGTTTGGCTACGGGGCTTACTACAGTTGTTACCATGGTTGGGCCCACGGAGGGGTCGGAGCGGCACGT
>JAJECD010000015.1 GCA_022822215.1 Candidatus Poribacteria bacterium
CGGTAAAATAAAAACATAAATAAAGTTTACCTTGACTTAAATTAATAAATTTTGTATAATATATTTTTGATGTTTTTTCAAAGGAGGTAAATGCTATGCCAATCTACGAAAAACTGATGGGTAACCCTTTTGTTGATGTAGGGGTTTGTGGTATCTGTGAATGGTTGGGACGCAACGTCCAACCGGAACAGGTTACTGTTACGGACCTTGAGCAAGTTGTAGATGAGATCGCTCCGATGATGCAAACAGCTGTTGGATGGAAAAACCTACACGGCATTTTCCCAAATAGCGTTTTGACAAACGCCGCATATCGAAAGCAAGATCAAGTCGAATTGCTCAAGAAGGAGTGCCAAGGATACTTGGACACGATCCTTGAGTTGGCGGAAGTGGGAGATTGCATGGGGTGTGGCAGACGACCTGCAAACACATGGCTTTCAAGAACTAATATTCCTCTAACCGGTTCGGGGAAGTTACGGAATTTTTATCCTACTTTTGCTGAAGGTGCCGGCTACTGTTCTGCTTGTGCATTCGCGATTCAACTGTCTCCACTCACCTTCATGGCGACGGGTGGAAAGTTTCTTACACTTCACTCCAATTCATGGAAAGCACTGAGAAGTTGGGCAAGGGTATGCATTGACGATGTTCGACAGCAGCAACTCCAGCAGGAAATAATTGGATGTCATAATCCAGGCTATGCCAATCCACGTAATGGCTTGTTCTACATGGCGCGAGAAATGATGGTTCGATTTCAGGAAGTGCGAACTGATGAGAATGTCACCATGCAAGTTTATTGCTTTACAAACTACAACCAGGGACCCGAGCTTGAAATTTTCTATATGCCAGCCCCTGTGTTTAAATTTTTGCGTATTGTCTATCAGGGCCAGTATAAAACAGAATGGCAAAAAATCGTCCGGAGCGGCTATGTGGTAAACTGGGCTAAAGTTAAATCTGAAGATGACTACAAAAATCGCACAAATCGTGTGTATGAAAACCTACTACGAGATCGCTCAATTCTCAGTTCATTTCTATACCGAGGTCGCCGAAAAACTCGAGGAAACTGGGACTTACTTTCACTCTACTTAAAGGAGGTCAGAACTATGGAACAAACCCAACTTGATAAAATTAAGCAGGTCGGAGACTTGATCGCAGATTCCATCAAGGAATCTGGACGCGATAGGCGGTTGAATCAGTTGGAACGTGCAAGAAGTTATGGGGAATGTCGTAATATCTTGCGGTATGTCATTCGAGACAGAATTCAACAAGGCGCCCCAGAACCGCTCTTTTCGATTGATGATTATATGGAATATCTTTTTCCGCCAAGTGCCAGTTTTGATGCTACGCCATGGAGAGAGACGCGCGACCTACTACTTTTTCGGATTTACGAAACGCTCCACGATTGGTTACAAGAGCAAGGTTTTGTTGATTTTGATGAAGATAACACATCGGATGGAGATGCCCCATCCGAAACCCAATCCACTATGGAGGATTAATCATGTCGAAACACCTTATCGGACTAACGCTGATTGACGCACCTTATTCTGCCCTAAACAACGCTGGAATGGAAGCCTCTCAGGCAACTGAAAATATTGTTGCTGTCAAGAAACTTCAGAAAGGGCGAAATACTTATCCCTATGTTTCCGGACAAGCATGGCGAAACTGGTGGCGGACCACCCTTGAGCAAGAATTTGACGATTGGCATAACTCACCTATAGAACGTGAAAAGAAAATTGCATTTACTGCTGCAGATCCAGTGAGTTACGACGACGACGATGTGTTTGGTTACATGCGTGCCCAGAGCGAAATGCAAGGGAGGAAAAAGGTTAACTTGACGGTAACCCGATTATCGCCGCTCAAATGCTCACCACTCATATCTATTGCTTCCCAGATACCAACCAACGATTTTGGGGTCATGGCACGTCAGGAAGGTGATCCGGTGCCTTATGAGCATCAATTTTATTCGTGTGTCCTCCAAGGAATTTTTTCCCTTGATCTTGCTGCAGTTGGCGCGTTTTCCAACATCAATAAAACTGGTTACCTGAACATTGCTGATAGTTATGTTCCCAAAATTCAAGATGCTGGCGGAATACAAAAGGACGAAAAATCGCCCTGGGTGCTCCCAAAAGAACTTCGAGTTAGACGTTGTCAACAAACTCTTAATGCGCTTTCGATTCTTAGTGGCGGCGCAAAACTAACATCACACCTCACGGATGTTACACCCAAACTCATTATTCTTTCCGTTCTTGATGGTGGAAACCATCCTTTCATGAATCTCATAGTTGAACGCGATGGAGTTGGGCAACTTAGTTTTGATGCCCTACGCGAGGTTGTGGAAGATTATGCTGATCGCTTCTGCGATGCAATTTATATCGGCAAGCGCACAGGGTTTATGGACGAACTGCACGCGGATTTGACCGAATTCGCAAACAATACATCTCTACCTTGCAACGTCGTTTACGGTTCCCCAAATAAGGTCATTATCCAACTCGCGCAACGGTTAGAGGAACATATCGGAGACGCACCATGAAAGTGATTCGTGTTCACATCACCGGTTGGGTCGCGTCTTTTCGGAATCCGTTATTTATTAGCGGATTCCAACCTACACTTCCTTTACCACCACTTTCAGCACTCTATGGTCTCCTTACCGCCGCAAAGGGCGATTGGGTCACGCCTCATGATGCCGCTATTGGGTTCGTTTTTCAGAGTACTGGCAAAGCCATTGATTTAGAAACTGTCTATGAATTCGCCGGAAAGTTGGACGCGAAATCAAATATCAATAGACGTGAATTCCTTGTTGAACCACAGCTTTATCTTTATACACCTGACATCTGGTTAAGAGACGTATTTGAGCGTCCACGGTATCCGCTGTTATTCGGACGTTCCTCTGATTTAGCAACTGTAAAATCGATAGACGAAATTGAGCTACAAAACGTCTCAGAGACAACCTATCAGGATACGCTACTACCATTTCCTGATGCTCAACTCTATGGGCAGATCCAAGCACTCCCGACACACTTCACCGCCGAAATTCCACGTAGACCACTCGGTACCCGTGCCTATTGTCTGATAACGGAACAAGTCAAGTATAGCGGAAACGTTTTACAGGATCCTGAGAAGAAATGGGGTGTCTATTTGCACGAACGCGTTCCCGGGAATTTTATAGTGCCAAATGAGGCCCCAAGGAAATCATCTGTTGACAAAAACTATGAAGTTTCTATTGTTGGTGGAGATCAGATGCAGTTGCCTGGCATCTCATCCTAATATATCGTAAGGGCGAGGACCCTTTGCCTCTGTAAAGATGAACCCTAAACCCCTCGTAGGGAAAGAGGCTGCCTCTGTTACGGGTTGGGAAACCCAACCCCTACGTTTGGCAGTAAAGATTGTTTTCTCATGGAGCGAGGCCCTTTGCCTCTGTAAAGATGAACCCTAAGCCCGTAGGGGCGAGGTAAATCAACGGTATGAAGCCTGTGTGGGCTTCCCCGCCTCACCCATCTAAGAGAGATTTTCTCATGAAATCCAAATCTAACCCCCTGCGTCGTCGTGCGATGCGTTTACGTGATTATGATTACAGCCAACCCGGGGCGTATTTTGTGACCATCTGTGCACAACACCGGAAATGTTTATTTGGAACAATAATAGATGGAAAAATGCAATTGAATGAAATAGGACAAATTGTCGTTGAATGTTGGAACCGTATTTCCCAACATTTTCCTTCCGTTGAATTAGATGAGTATGTTGTCATGCCTAATCATACACACGGAATTATTAGATTAAAGATACCAGGACGCATCGCTATTCGTAGGGGTGAGGTCGCCTCGCCCGCGTTAAACAACGACAGCCATAAGGACGAGGTCCCCTCACCCACATTAGGCAGAATCCTCGCATATTTCAAATATCAATCTACCAAACGCATTAACCAATACCGTGATACGCAGGGAACGCAGGTTTGGCAACGAAATTATCACGATCATGTCGTCCGAGACGACCCAGATTTACAACGACTTCGCCAATACATTCAAAATAACCCGATGAAATGGGAATTAGATCAATTACATCCGAATAACCCTTCGAGATGGTAAGAAAGCCTTGAAGAGGAAATGCGGCGAGGCGACCTCGGCCCCACGTAAAGGAAAAACCTATGTCAATATTGCTTGCCAAGAGCGACCCACGGGAGACACTTCTTGAACACACAGAAAACTGCCTTGCAGTATATAAAAGCCTTCGAGAACGGATGCCGTTTTTAGCTGAAGTCGCACAAGAGCCTAATTTTTTTGAACATCTCTTTTATGCCGTTGCCCTGCACGATTTCGGAAAGGCGGCGACAGGATTCCAAAAACAACTCACTGAGAGTAAACGCTGGGGGTATCGCCATGAGATTTTGTCCACAGGATTTGTCGTTACACTTAAACTTTCTCAGGAAGCAAAGCAGGCAGTTGCCCTCGCGATTTTAACACACCACAAGGACATCAAGACATTGCGGGAAAGATATCCGTGTTGGCAAGAAAACGAGCATGGCTATCGAGAATGGCAAAAGCATGTTGCTGAATTGGAACCAAATTGGGACGCTTTGATGAAAATTCAGCAGCAGGTCTTTCGTTGGTGTCCTACAGCGGAATGCTTATGGACCCCCGTCACTTCCATGGATCAACTCATTAGTGGCTACCGAGAATTTCTTGCGCCCTATCAGAACGCTTTTGACGACTACGAGTTAACCCCTTTGCACGGCACCTACGGCATGCTTATCCGTGGCTGTATGATTGCTTGTGACCATCTCGCTTCAGCTGGAAAAAACGAAATCCAGGCTGCACTTGACAATCTTGAATCACATCTTATACAGCACGTTGAAAGTAGGGCAGAGGAAAGAGGACAACACTTTCACGGTTGGGAACCCTTTCAAAAAGATGCCGGAAAAACAAAAGGACAACTCATGCTCTCAGCACCAACAGGCTCTGGTAAAACCGAAGCAGCACTTCTCTGGTCTGACGAAAATCAAACCAAAACTTGTGGAAACCGCGTCTTTTACGTTCTACCCTATACCGCAAGTATTAATGCCATGTACAACCGATTACAAGAACTCGTGTCTGACGATAAAATTGGTGTGTTGCACGGTAAAGCTGCCTACTTCGTATATCAGCAACTTGTTGATAAAGAGTACACACCTAAAGATGCGGCAATATCAGCCCATAAAAAAATAAACCTGACTCGCAAAATTTGCCGTCCATACAAAGTCTTAACACCTTTCCAGCTCCTAAAGGCTTTTTTTGGTATACGCGGATTTGAAATGCAAATGGCAGAAATGTCCCAAGGACTTTTCATTTTTGACGAAATCCATGCCTATGACCCGCACACAACCGCACTCATCTTAACAATGATAAAGAAACTTCGTGAAGATTATGATGCAAAATTCTGCATTATGACTGCAACAATGCCCCAGTTTCTTAAACAGATGATTAGCGACACACTTGACACACCCTCCCAAGTCGAGATGGCAATCGAAAATCGCGACAAATTTACTCGACATAGAGTAAAGTTACTTGATAGTAATATCCAAGCCTCAATTCCATTGATTGAAGAACGCCTTGGACACGGACAACGCGTATTAGTTGTTTGCAACACTGTTAAACAGGCACAAGATGTATTTCAAGAACTCCAGTATGTAGCCGAAAATCCGAAACTCCTGCACAGTCGATTTATTCTCAAAGATCGGGAGCAGATTGAAAAGGAGCTTGAAGACACCGGACTCCTTGTTGGAACGCAGGCGGTTGAAGTTTCACTGGATATTGATTTTGACTGTCTTTTCTCCGAACCCGCTCCCATTGATGCCTTAATTCAACGTTTCGGTCGGATCAACAGAAAACGGCAAAAAGGTATCTCTGATGTCTGTATCTGCAAGATGGGTGGTGAGAACGATCATTTCATCTATTCCACGGACAAGGTTTTACGGACTCTGAGTACCTTGGCACCGGTTGATATTCTGTATGAATCTGAAATCCAAAACCTTATTGATACAGTCTATTGCAGCGGCTACAATGAAAAAGAATTAGAAAAATTTAATAGGGCAAAACTGCTGTTTGAACGGCATCTGCAAGGAATTGTTCCCTTTATTGAAGACCCTGAAGGTCGTAAAGAATTTAATGAACTCTTTAAAAGCGTGGAAGTTGTCCCTGAATGTTATGAAGAGGATTTCTGGGAGAAAATTGAGAAGCGCGAGTTCTATGAAGCCAAAGCCTACGTCGCTCAAATTAGTCACAATCAATTTGCCCGGTTACACAAAGATGGACAACTTTATGAGAGAAAACACCTTGGAAAATTAAGGCAATGGTTCATAAAAGTTCGTTATGATGAAACACTTGGTCTAATCATAGATGAACACAGTACGAATGTTCTATAACAACGGGCATTTGACTTAAAAAAATCAATCAGTGGGTTGGGAGACCCAACCCCTACGCTTGAATCTAAGGCTACTTCGTCGTAGAGACAAGGTAAATCACGGTATGAAGCCCGTCTGCGCTTCCCCAACTCGTCCTGTGGGTTGGGAGACCCAACCCCTACGTTTGAAATCTAAAGTTGTTTCGTCGTAGGGGCGAGGTTGCTTCGCCCGATACCAAAAGGAGACATCACAAATGCAAAACTTAGACCACACCAACATCACCGGCACCGCCATCAACTACCTTTACGTCTGCACACGCAAACTTTGGTTCTACCAACACCACCTCGAAATGGAGCATACTTCCGAACGTGTTGACCTCGGCAAACATACCCACGAAGAAAGCTACCCGCGCGAAAAACGCAGAGAATGGGACATCGACAACCTTGTAAAGATAGACTTCGTCGATAAACACGGCATCCTCCACGATGTCAAATCCGGTCCAGCAATGGAAACCGCACACATCATGCAGCTCTGCTATTATCTGTATCTGCTAAAACAGAAAGGCGTAGCGAACCGGACAGGTGTTATCAACTATCCACGCCAACGTCGCACCACAGAGGTCGAACTCACCTCCGAAAGAGAACGTGAGCTCGAAACAGCCATTGAAAAGGTAAACCACATCGCGACATTACCGACACCTCCCCATGCAGATTACATGAAAATATGTAAGTCCTGCAGTTACCAAGAACTCTGCTGGAGTTAAACAACAAGAAACAATAACGATCTTTCGATTTTCCGACAACGGACAAGTTCGTAGGGGCGAGGTTTCCCCGCCCGCTAACAAAGGATTCTTTCAAACATGCCACGCAACTACTATATTACCCAACCCGGCAGACTTCGCCGGAAGGACAACACACTTTACTTAGAACCAGAGGAAGCACCACGGATACCCATCCCCGTAGAGGACATCGATGCCCTCTACCTCTACGGCGAACTCGATTTCAACACCAGACTCCTCAATTTTCTCTCGCAAAAACATATTGCCTTTCACGTGTTTAACTATTACGGCTACTATTCTGGAAGTTACTACCCTCGAGAGTATCTCAATTCCGGTTCCCTGCTCGTTAAACAGGTGCAGCACTACGAAAATCGTCCCAAACGGATCGCACTCGCTCAAGAATTTGTTGCCTCTGCCGTCTTTAACATGTTGCGAATTTTGCGGTATCACACCAACCGAGGTAAGAACTGCAGTACCCAAATTGAATCGATCGAGACAATCCTTGCAGAAAGCCGATCTGCAAAGAACACAAACGAGTTGATGGGGTATGAAGGCATCATTCGAGACATTTATTATACCGCTTTCAATACAATTTTGACGTTAAAAACGCCCTTTGAAAAGCGCGTCCGTCGGCCACCAGATAATCCGATTAACGCCATCATCTCCTTTGGAAACTCGATGATGTATACAGCCTGCCTCACTGAAATTTACCGCACGCAGCTCAACCCGACAATCAGTTTCCTCCATGAACCCGGGGACCGACGATTCTCGTTGAGTCTCGATCTCGCCGAAATTTTCAAACCCTTGATCATTGATCGGATTATCTTTCGTTTATTCAACCGTCAGCAACTCAACGAGTCTAAACATTTTGAGACAAATCTTGATGGGTGTTATCTCAATGAAAACGGGCGAAAACTATTTATTGCAGCATTTGACGAACAATTAAAGCAGACCGTTTCGCACCGAAAATTGAAACGCCATGTCTCCTATCAACGGCTCATCCGCTTGGAGTGTTATAAACTCATCAAGCATCTCGTTAACATGGAACCCTATCAAGCACTTCGACCGTGGTGGTAGAAATAGCCGCACTCATCTGTAGGAGGGATTTCCACATCCCGACTATTTTTCACAAGGAGCCATCTACAATGTACATCATTCTCGTTTACGATATTGAATCTAACCGCGTTGCAAAGGTCTGTAAATACCTCCGACAGCATTTGAATTGGATTCAAAACTCCGTTTTTGAAGGGCAGTTGACTAAAGCGCAGCTCACACGCGTCAAATCCGGATTAGCGAAACTCACCGATCCCGAGAAAGATTCTATCATTATCTTCCAACTCCGCGACGCACGCTGGGTCAATAAAGAGGTGATGGGAGTAGATAAAAATCCCGCTACCAACCTACTCTAACACCCTGCTGCATCCATTTTGAATTTTATGATTGATTCGTCATAGGGCGAGGAACGCAATACAAGGAGCAGAATTTAAAAAACTTTTAACTACCCGAAAAAATCCGTCTCACTTCGTAGGGGACAGGTCTCCTGTCCCGCTGTCACAAGTTTCATTAATTGTAAACATCACTATAGATAGACATTTTTGAAATAGAATCCGCCGTCAACCTCGATCAAACAGTCGTTTTTGGAGGTTCTCATATCTATCATTTCTAACCCAAAAGGCGACTCACTCCACGTTCGGTAAGATGCCGTCAACCCCCCAGTAACTTTGCGCAACCGAAGGTCGACAGCAATGACTCTCTAAAAATGGTGATTCTAAAAATAGAGTTGACACGGCTCATAAGGGTCGCGTATAATATATTTATGGTTTTCATAAAGGCTTTTAATCGAACCAGTATGGAATCGA
>JAJECD010000356.1 GCA_022822215.1 Candidatus Poribacteria bacterium
ATATTTTGTGTCAAGCGTCAATTGGAATTCGGGGCAAAGGGAACACTTGAAAATTCTGTAGAATTCTGATAACCTATATTTTCAACACACAGAAACTATGGAGGATAAAGAATGCGTTTAAAGGATCATGTATGTATTATCACAGGTGGTGGGAGCGGGATCGGTCGCGGTGCTGCCCTCACGATGGCTGCAGAAGGGGCAACGGTTGTTATTATCGGTAGAACAGCATCAAAATTAGAATCCGTCAAAGATGAGGTCACGGCAGCCGGTGGGACAGCAATAAGTTACGCCCTCGACGTGGCGGATTACGACGCTGTTGAACAGATGGTTGAGGGTGTCCTTGATAAATTCGGACGCATTGACGTACTTGTGAACAACGCTGGACACAGTTCACATCACCGCCGGATTCTGAACACGCCGCCTGAAGAGATGCGCTCGGTTATTGATTCAAATCTGATTGGCACGTTTTTCTGCACAAAAGCAGTCGTACCCGCGATGTTGAAGGCGAAATCGGGAACGATTATCAATATCTCGTCGCTTGCAGCGGTTACGCCGGGTCCGTTTAGTGGCTTCGCTTACGGTGCTGCGAAGGCGGGTGTTATCAACTTCACAGAATTTCTCAATGCGGATCTACGAAATACGGGTATCCGTGCAAGCGTGGTGGTTCCTGGCGAGGTCGCAACGCCGATTCTCGATAAACGTCCGGTTCCGCCGGATGCTGAGGCTCGCGCGACGATGGTAGATGTCGATGAAACCTCAGCGGCAATTCTGCTGATCGCAACGTTGCCCCAACGGAGCAACATTCCAGAATTAGTCATTCGTCCAACAATGCACCGTAATATGACAGGTGAGATTGTTGAATTGGACGACTGATTTCTATATCCTTGGTGAGTCGGACTAACGATAGATAGAGGTTTCAGGATAATAGCGTGCCCACGCGAACCAGTAGATATTGACAGCAGGCAGACGCTCCAACTGTGTTCCTTTTTCTTTACCAGAGGTTGCCTCACCTGTAATGAGATTCCAGCGCGTACCGGTATTATCTTCTACAAAATGCTTGTCTTGGACACTAAAGGTTCGGATATCCCGTGCGACGTTCCGCGTAAAGACGGCTGTCGCGAACGACCCTTTGTCGTGAAAAATCAGGAGTGGGACCTCGCCAAGCGTATCGTTGATGATAGCCATCTTGGTAAAATGGGTTAAAGGGTAAGCGCGGAACTGGGTGGTGCCATCTTTCGCTGGCACTTGCACACCAATCACAAGGGACTTATTGGGTAACCTATCATCGGTGTATTCCATTCCACTCACACCTGCGCGCTGGCTGGCGTGATAGTCGGCATAAACATCTTGGTTTAGGCTTTCACGCATCCCGTCTCTGGTAGGCACAGATAAAATGAGTGTGCTCGGATAATTTAGCAGCCATGTTTTCCACGCAATCTGTGGTGTGGAGACCAGCGGTTTCAACCGTTTGCCTTTTAGGGGTCCTTTTATTGCTTCTCCAGTTATATGCGACCAGAGCGTGCGGGTCTGATGGTCGTACATCAATAGGGCATCGCGCCATAACTTGCCGCTGACCCCGAAGGTATAGGTCTCACCGTCAAGTTCCCGGCTATACACGATAGCCGTTTTGCAGAGCGGTCACCAGGTAGTGGCAATTTTCTGCCCACCGACAACGTCGTTGACGATCTCGTGTCCATTGAGTAGGTAGAGTGAATACGCCCGGCTTTCGCCACTGAAGGTTACACCGATAATAGGGGCATCGGGATCAAGTTTCGCTGCGTTGGCAGGGACAAATTGCGGATCCGTAATAGCCGGAATAGCGTCGAAAGGCAATAGCGTTCGGATTGCGTCATCGGTATAATCCGCGGCTGTTGCGTAAAAGGTAACGAAAAGAAGCAGTGAGAGGGTGAGGGTGTAGTTTTTCATGATTAAATTCCTATGAGAAGATTAGTGTTTTTTAAGTTTGCAAACAGGTCAATTATTAAAAATTGTAGCACAGACGAAACCGTTATACCAACCTTTCAGGTCATTTAGCGATTGTCTTGACAAATTATCCTAATTGTGCTAATATAAACCCAACAAATTTCCAACAGAAAGTCGTAAAAACTGCGGGATGGATACCATTTCTGCTAAATATAGCAGGTAGTAGGACTTTGGGTTTTAGGATCGAGGCACACTTATGAAACTAACAGAACATCAGGTAAACTTTTTTAATACCTTCGGTTATTTGGCGATACCGAACCTGTTCTCTCCCAATGAGATAGCGTGGATTACCGAAGAATTTGAGATGACGATTCAGGAATTCGGCGGTGGCAAAAACCATGATGGCACGCGTCGTACAATGTTCGGGGGTCCGATTGAGCATCGTCCTCGGCTCTGCACCCTGCTTGATGATGAACGTATCAAGGGATTGATCGGCGGTGTCATCGGTGAGGACTTTAACTATGCTGGTGGTGACGGGAACTATTACGCTGGAGACACCGGTTGGCATCCAGACGGAAATTGGGGACAACTCTTCGCTTGCAAGGTAACCTTTTATCTCGATCCATTGACCAAAGACACCGGATGTCTACGCGTTATTCCGGGGAGCCAAAACCCATCTCACTTTGTGAGAGTCGGAAAGATTGATCCGAATCAATCTGAGGCATTGTACGGCATCCCACCGCGCGACTTTCCAACAAGCATTGCACTGGAAAACACTCCCGGGGATGTGGTAATTTTCAATCACGACACTTATCACGCAGCGTTTGGCGGTGGGACCCGACGGCGGATGTTCACGATGAACTGCACGCGACATTGTACGACCGAACCGGATTTAGAGACGCTGCATCAGTACCTGAGCGTCCACTCGGCAGGTGGATATGAAATTGAGACGGGTGCGGGTATGTTTTTCCCAACGATGGTTGATACTGCAGATGCAACTCGACGCGTCCATTTGCAACAATGCAGCGACATCCACGACGAAATGTTTCCACAATACGCCCGGCGTTCTTAGAACAAATTGCACGGATCGTGTCTAAATTGTCCAAACTTTATCAGTACAACAGGATTTCTGTTGCAATCCTCGCTATTTTGTAGTTTAATAGGATATATTGTATGTGCATCACACAATCCTCCATAGCGAGTTGCTGTCCGTAAGTTTATATTTCAGTTTTTATGGTTCGCCCTTTATTATTTAACCATTGCTTACAGTATATTGGTAAAACTATCGTCTCGGCGGCACTGATTTACGGAATGAGTACGCTTCCCACTGCTGCGTCGCCAAAGGCACGCACGCACTTACCTTCAAGCTCCGTCGCTGTCAGTGACGATGCCTTAGCCACATTTTTCAATCCGTCTGGACTGGGTACCGGGCGCGGCTTAAACTTGTACTATCTCCGAACATATCAGAGCAATTGGGCAGGCGATGACGCTTTTTTCCTCGCCATCCCCAATGGTGGCTTTGGTGTCGAATTCGCGACCGCTGACGCTGACACGACCTTTACACGCTATACACTCTCCAGTGGACAGCATCTGGGGCACTCGTTCTACGCCGGAACAAGCTACAGTTGGATCAATTCAGATAACAAAACCTATGATACATTCCATTCTCTCTCCTTCGGGTTAATGTATCGACGCCGCTATTTTTCACTCGGTGCGATGGCGCGAGATCTGAACCAGCCCAAATTACTCGGTGAGAAACTTGGACGCACCTACGACTTCGGATTGGCGATCCGTCCAGGCACCTGGCGCACGACGTTGTCCTTTGATATGCGGAAAACACAAGGTGTAGAAGGTGTTGATCTCCGCTATGCTTTGGAGGTACGCCCGATTCGCGAACTGATGGTCCGCAGCACACTCAATAGCGACCTGAGTTTTGACGTTCGCTTTGGTATCAATATCGGGAATTGGGGCATCGGAACTGGCAACACCTTCGACAGAAACCGAGAAGCGCAAACGGGGGTCGGTTACTTCCATTTTTCCAACATCCCTACAACAAAGCAATTACCGCGCCGCCGTATGTTCCTTGACCTGCAGATGCACTCCCTCAAAACGGTCTTGTCAATCGCGAAATTGGATGAAGACATCGCTGGCATTCTCATCCGCATTAACGGAAACAGTTACGGCATGGCACAACTCCAGGAGATGGCAGATGCTATCTTAGATTTCAGGGAATCCGGACGCGTTGTCCTCTGCTACCTGACTAACTGCTCCACCGGTGACTATATTGTCGCCTCCACCTGCGATGGCATTCTGACACATCCATCGGCAGAGGTACGGCTGATTGGACTCCGCACGGAACGTTCCTTCTACAAAGGCGCCTTAGATATGCTCGGCATCAGCGCCAATCTCGAACGGATTGGGAAATATAAATCGGCATCCGAGTCATTCACACGAAAGGAAATGTCCGAAGCGCAGCGCGAAATCCAAAATACCATCTTAGACGACCTCTACGAACAACTTGTAGAGATTATCGCAAATGGACGTGGATGGACACCTGAAACTGTAAAAAAACGCATCGACGCAGGACCGTACACCGCCCGGCAAGCCTTTACTGCTGAACTCGTTGATCGGATCGTCTACGAAGATGAACTGACAGATGTTGTGAGCGAACTTACCGGTGAACGGACAGACTTGGTAACTGCTGACGCATACGCAAATAGTAGAGCATATACGCAGCATTGGCAGGTTCCACAACCGAAAATTGCCATTATTGAAGCGAAAGGGCTGATGGTAACAGGTGATAGCTTCATCGATCCGCTTACCGGTACACAGGTAATGGGTGCCGATACGATCGTGCGAGCAATTGAGGCGGCGAAAAATGACGACTCCATAAAGGCAGTTGTCCTACGGATTGATAGTGGTGGGGGCCTCGTTACTGCCGCTGATATCATACACCGTGCGTTGATCCAACTCACGGCAGCTAAACCGTTGGTGGTGTCAATGGGTGATGTGGCGGCATCAGGGGGCTATTACATCGCTGCACCCGCAGATGTGATCGTCGCTGAACCGGGCACAATTACGGGTTCTATTGGTGTTGTCAGTGGCAAATATAGTTTGAAAGGACTTTACGAAAAATTAGGTATCAAAAAAGAAATTCTTAAACGGGGAGAACACGCCGATTTTTATTCTGACTATGGTACCTACAATGCCTCAGAACAGGCAATTATCCAGAAACAGGTTAAGGAAATTTACGACGACTTCATTGCCAAGGTAGCACTCGGACGAAGCGAGTTATCTACGACAGATGTGGATAACCTTGGACGCGGACGCATCTGGTCAGGCAAACAAGCAAAAGAAAACGGGTTGGTAGATGAACTCGGCGGGTTAAATCTCGCGCTCGTTATCGCACAAAAACACGCCGGTCTTCAAGAAAAAGGGGTTGCAGTCATTCGTTTTCCGAAACAGACGCGAATATCTCAATTTCTTTTTAATTTTAGCCTCCTACCTATCCCGTTACATTCGGTTGTATCTGAAGAGAGCGATGGAGAGAACAAACTTGCAAAATTACGGTTTATCACGCCGTACGGAGGCTTTAGCGATACACTGAAACTCATAAACACTATTAGCAAACACAGGCTCTTTCTTCTCATGCCTTATCAGATAGCCACGGGTGAATAAAACTCGGATCGTACCGGAAGTCTCTGATAGCAGTTTCTGAATAATGACAGGCACTCAGCAATGATGTCCGGGAGCTAAGACAAAATGCTATTCGCCAAAAACTATGAGACGCAACGCGAGAAAATGGTTAGCGATCAAATCGAAGCACGCGGCATCCGTAACCCACGAACACTCGCCGTCATGCGAAAAGTGGAGCGGCACCTGTTTGTAAAGCCAGAGTATCTCAACATGGCGTATCGGGACGGTCCGCTCCCCATCAATTGCGAGCAGACAGTTTCGCAACCGTACATCGTTGCATTAATGACGGATCTGCTGAAACTCACACCGACTTCAAAAGTGCTTGAAATCGGAACCGGGTGCGGTTATCAAACAGCGATCTTAGCAGAATTGGCAGGGGCGGTTTACTCGGTCGAGATTCTGCCGTCACTTGCCAAAAGCGCGAAGGTTCGGTTAGAGCGTCTCGGCTATCGGAATATATCTTTCAAAGAAAGCAATGGTCATTACGGTTGGCAAGAATACGCGCCTTATGACGCCGTGCTTGTGGCAGCCGCGCCTAAGGTTGTCCCAGCGCACTTGGTTCAGCAACTCAGGGAAGGCGGAAGAATGGTTATTCCAGTCGGTGATAGTGAGCAGAATCTCCTTTTAATTCAGAAGAAATCCCGAACCGGCGCGGGTTCCGAACCGTTTCTGGAAACGACAGAGGTCACGGGGGTCAGTTTCGTGCCTATGACAGGATCATCGAATTAATTTTTTAATTGAAGATTCACAGAAATGCCAACAACTCATAAAGCAAACCTACCG
>JAJECD010000283.1 GCA_022822215.1 Candidatus Poribacteria bacterium
AGACTTAACCATCGGTAGTATTTAGGAAGGAGGAGAACGAAATGAATATAACCACTGAATTAACAACCGATCAGGAAGTACTACCAAAAGATAAGCAGCTGATCCCGGGTACGGCTACAAAGCAAACGGATGCTGAACAAAAGGCACTTATGAACTACGCCGAGGCACAACTTCGGAAATTAGCCGCGTCTCGGGGCTTGGATTGGGGTATGATGACTGATGAGGAGCGCATAGATTTTGTTGATGACCTTATCCATGAGGACCGCGAGTGCAGCCAATAGCCGTTTACGACACAAATATTCTGTTTTCGGGCATCGGTTGGAGCGGAACTTCATATCACTGTCTTGAATTAGTACGACAAGACAGAGTTGCGGGTGTAACCTGCATAGAAATTTTAGATGAATTAGCAGCAAAACTCTCTACCAAACTTAATTTCTCGTCAATCCAAATGAGACAAAGGATTGAGTACCTCTGCGATTTCCTGCGCCTGGTTACAATTAATAACGCAAGTTGCCACCTATTTATAGACATAGCACTCCGCTGGAGTGCGGTGCCTTGAAACAACGATTTTCTATAGACATATCACCCCGCTGGGGTGAAGAAAGCCTCTGGCAACCTTTTTAAAACGTTCAAAACTCGTTAGTAGCAACTTGGGTAATTAATAACACTCTCAAGATTGTTGATGCGGATCCGGACGACGACAAAATAATTGAGTGTGCAGTTGTCAGTTCAGCAACCCACATTGTCACTGGAGACGCACATTTGTTAAAACTTAAAAACTATCAGAATATCCAGATCGTAACAGCCGCAGAATTCTATGCTCAGTTTTCATAGGAACAACAATGACAGGGTGTAATTTACGCAAGGTATCGGAGGAAATCGTGCAAGAATCTTCTATCGTCCAATACTTCACTGAGAAAAGTTTTGAACAAGGCATGGAACAAGGCAAACAACAACATGCCGTTGCAGCCGTACTTACGGTCTTAGAGGTACGCTTTCAGAACGATGTCGCAAAAAAACTAAAGCCTTTTCTTGGGGCAATTGACGATTTAGAACGTCTGGATCAGTTACATCGCGTCGCCGCCCGCGCATCAAATATTGATGAGTTTACGCATGCCCTCTTGAACCTTGAAGACTGAAGTGCTTTTGCCAGCACACCAGAGGAAGAGGTAATACGCGACTTTGAGGAAGCACTTGCAGAGGTGAGGCGTGAACGAGCTTGACAACTAATTTAAGATCCTGTGAATCATGCGCAACCCATACAGCGAAGACGAACTCATAGAACAACCCGCGATTACTCTCCTTGAAAGTATGGGATGGGAAACACGCAACTGCTACGGCGAATTCGATCAAGGCGATAGCGCACTCGGCAGAAAAACCAAATCCGAAGTCATCCTCACAGCCCGACTCCAACCCGCATTGCAGCGACTCAATCCTGACGCAACAGAAGATGCGATTACCGAGGCAATTGAACAACTCACCGAGTCCCGCGCACTCATGAATCCTGTTGAAGCCAATCGCGAGATTTACAGCCTCCTAAAAGACGGTGTGAAGGTTCCCATCACCGATCCAAGCGGCGAAAGCGAAACCGTTGAAGTGCTTCGGGTCATTGATTGGGAAAACCCAGAAAATAACGATTTTTTCGCTGCATCCCAATTCTGGATTACTGGCGAGATGTATGCCAAACGACCAGATGTCGTATGTTTCGTCAACGGGATTCCCCTAATCCTAATGGAGTTCAAACGGATTGATGTGAACCTCTATGCCGCCTACAACGACAACCTCCGAAACTACAAGACCACTATTCCACGCCTCTTTTGGTACAACGCCTTTATTCTCCTCTCTAACGGTACAGAAAGCAAGGTCGGGAGCCTCACCGCCAGTTGGGAGCACTTCGCCGAGTGGAAACGCGTTCAGCGTGAAGATGAACCGTCTAACCCCTCTTTGCAGACAATCCTATATGCCCTCTGCACACCTGAACGATTGCTTGATGTCGTCGAGAATTTTGTCCTCTTTATGGAGGTACAGGGCGGATTAATCAAGATTCTCGCCAAAAGCCATCAATATCTTGGTGTCAATAATACCATTCAGGCTTTAGAACGGATTGAAGATAATCACGGCAAACTCGGTGTTTTTTGGCATACACAGGGTAGTGGGAAAAGCATCTCAATGCTCTTCTTTGCACAGAAGGCACTTAGAAAAGTGCCGGGAAACTGGACATTTGTAGTCGTAACTGACCGCAAGGAGTTGGATGACCAAATTTACAAGACCTTCGCGAGTACAAGCGGTGTTTTGACACAGCAGGAGGTTCATGCAGAAAGTGTTGTCCATCTGCGTCAACTCCTACGAGAAGACCATCGCTATATCTTTACCCTCATTCACAAGTTCCAGACGCAAGGTGACAAAAGGCATCCCGTGCTTTCGGAGCGATCGGATATCGTCGTTATCACGGATGAGGCGCATCGGAGTCAGTACGATACACTGGCGTTGAACATGCGGACTGCGCTCCCCAACGCCGCGTTTGTTGCCTTTACCGGTACACCACTCATGACGGGTGAGGAAAAGACGAAATCCGTATTCGGTGATTATGTCAGCGTCTATGACTTCAACCAGTCCATCGTTGATGGCGCGACCGTGCCACTCTACTATGAGAACCGCGTTCCCAAACTCCAATTAACGAATCCTGACTTAAACGAAGACCTTGCGCAAATTCTCGAAGAAGCGGAACTTGATGAAGCACAGGAAGCAAAACTTGAACGTGAGTTTCGCAGAGAGTATCACCTCATCACACGCGATGAACGTTTAGAAACCATCGCCGAGGATATCGTTGTGCACTTTATGGGCAGAGGCTATCAAGGGAAAGCCATGGTCATCTCAATTGACAAAGCCACTGCCGTTAAGATGTATGATAAGGTTCAGAAACATTGGAAGCGGTATGTTAAACGTCTAAAATCCGAGATACCCACACAGACCCGTAGCGAGCGGGTCTTCTTAGAGGAAAGAATTCGCTATATGGAAGAAACCGATATGGCAGTCGTCGTCTCTCCGGGCCAAAATGAGATTGATGACCTCAGACAAAGAGGTGTTGACATCGAACCCCACCGCCGCCGTATGAACGCTGAAGATTTAGATATAAAATTCAAAGACGCAGCCGATCCGTTCCGAATCGTCTTTGTCTGTGCGATGTGGATTACAGGCTTTGATGTCCCCTCGTGTTCCACTATCTATCTTGACAAACCGCAGCGAAATCATACCTTGATGCAGACCATCGCCAGAGCCAACCGTGTCTTTGGTGATAAAAATAGCGGCTTAATTGTTGACTACATCGGGGTTTTTCGGGACCTTGAAAGAGCGTTAGCGATTTATGCTACGGGTGCCGATGCCGAAGGGGACCAGAAACCGATTACAGATAAGTCGAAACTGGTTGAAAAACTTAAAGAGGCAATCACCGAAATCTCTGAGTTCTGCCAAGGCATCGGCGTTGACTTAACGAAAGCCCAAACGGATGACGCTTGGCAAAGCATTAGCCAAATCCACGAAGCAATGGAATGCATCCTGATTAACGATGAAACGAAAAAGAATTATCTACAGTTAGCGACGAACGTTACTAAACTATACAAAGCGATTCTGCCCGATCCCGATGCACATGAATTCACCAGAATTTGTCAACTTATTAACGTCATCGCACAAAAGATTAGGAATTTAACGCCACCAGCTGACCTCTCCAGTGTGATGACGGAAGTCGAAACCCTACTCGATCAGTCTATTGCCCCCGAAGGCTATCGTATTGAGATACCGCCTGACAGTTACGATAGGAATCAGGTAGATTTAAGCCAGATTGACTTCGAGCAGTTAAGTGAACAATTTCAAACGGAACACAAGCGCGTCGCGGCAGAGAGACTCAGGGGCGCGATTAACACCAAACTCGCTGCGATGGTTCGACTCAACAGGAGTCGCATGGATTATCAGGCGAAATTTGAGCAAATGATTGCCGAATACAACGCCGGGACTATTGGTGTTGCGGATTATTTTCAGAGACTTTTTGATTTCGTTAGTGATCTTGATGAAGAAGACCAACGTCCGAGTACTGAAGACCTCTCTGAGGAGGAGTTGGCAGTATTTGACCTCCTAACGCGACACGCGCCGCATCTCACTGTGCCTGAGCGAGAAGAAGTGAAAACTGCGGTACGGAAATTACTTGAGACGCTTAAGCAGGAAAAATTAGTCTTGGATTGGCGTAAACACACCCAGGCGAGAGCTGAAGTTGAGGAAACTGTTAACAATATACTTGATGATGGACTGCCGCAACCTTACACACAAGAGTTGTTCGGTCCGAAATCTAAGGCGGTTTATCAGCACATCTACGACTCTTACTACGGTGAGGAAAAAAGCATTTATACCGAGAATTATAGTGGATCCCATAATTAATTGCACATTCGGTGGGCATCGGGCTGGGGGACCCAGCCCCTACGGAGGCACAGGCTAACAGCCTATGCTACAAGTGTAAACTTATTTTCGGATTTTACTATAAAAACTAAAGTTTGGACGCTCTTGTAAACTTATGCTGCCTTGTCAAAAGGCAGGTCTGTATGCTTTTGAAAACTCACATTATTCTGCGAGTTTGTTTTTCGTTTGAACTTGGCGGAAAATGCTGCCACCGCCATTTGCGAGCGGAGGTAAGCCACCCGTAAGCCTTGTGTAAGTTTTCCAGGATGATACCAATGAATACCGAGATGTTCACAGACCTTCTCAACACTTATCTCTTTGTGCAGAGCCGTGTGCGTCGTGAATACTAACTTCGTCAGACTTGCTGCAACAAAACTGAGTTGGACGAACCGATTGATGCTTTTCCGAGATTTGACGCGATAGGCATCAAACCCAAAGTGCTGTTTTGCGTCCCGAAAGGCTGTTTCTATCTGCCATCTTTGCCGATAGTATTCGATGATCTTGGGTATCTCAAGCGTTAGGTCTGTTGTAAAGACACAGAAATACCGATACGGTTTTGAGACTTTCGGACGGTTGCGGATGACGACGAGCCGAACCGCCGCATCACACATTTTCGTCCGCACGATTTTTGAGGCGATTGAATAACTTTTACCGGCTCCGTCTACCGTCTCATACCGCAACCTGCGAATATCAAGCCGGTCTCCGTATTTCCGAGGTCTCCCGCGCTGCGGGTGTTTTGGCGGTTTCGGTAAACGATAGAAGACGGCATTAGATTTGGCACGACA
>JAJECD010000168.1 GCA_022822215.1 Candidatus Poribacteria bacterium
TGACTGTTTTTGATGCGGATCTCGTCCAAGCGTCTCTGAAGTTAGCGACGCGCCTGCGCAGCAGCGGCATCCGGACAGAGGTCTACTGTCGTCCAACACGTATCAGCGCACAGATGAAATACGCCGATAACAAAGGTATACCGTATGCCGTTATCCTCGGATCTGATGAGGTAGAAACTGACACGGTTGCAGTCCGAAACCTCGCGAGTAGAGAGCAGCAAGTTATCCCACAAGAGAAACTTGTCGAACACATCCAAGGATTAGTAGGCGTGTAAACAGTTTATTCGGTTAAAGAAATGAAGCAGTTCTATCAACACCCCAATTTCACCCGTTATATCCTTCTGCTCTTTTGCATCGTTCAGGCGGTGCAATTGACCAGTGCAGGGTGTAGCCATACCAAACCGTATTATCATCCTGACATCCCTGAAATCGGAAAACGCGATAGTGAAACAGAGAGTATTCTTCACTATCGCCTTTTACTACTTGGTGATGGGGGAGAGCCGAAACAAGATGAACCTGTCCTGGAAGCGCTCCGCGAATGGGGGAAGAAAGACGCTGCGAAAACGAGTATTGTCTTTTTAGGAGATAATATGTATCCAGAAGGGATGACGGAACGCAGAAAACATGAAGCAGCAGAACGACTCGCACCGCAACTCTCGGTTGTCAAAACTGCTGGTGTCCACGGACTGTTCATTCCCGGCAATCACGATTGGGCAGGTGGAAAAGTGGAAGGATATAGCGCACTTCTTGCACAAGAGCAATTTATTAACGATGCCTTATCAAGAGATATGAACTTCCTACCGTCGGGAGGATCACCGGGTCCCGTTGCACTTGAATTCCCCACAGCCAACCCCGCAGTCCGGCTTATTGTCCTGGATACACACTGGTGGCTCCATCAACACAACAAGCCGGAAAAGTCGCCTGAAAAAATTGGAGAAGAACTCGTTGCACTATTAGATACCGAGTTACCAGTTATCGTTGTCGGGCATCATCCACTGGAAACTTACGGACCACATGGAGGTTTCTTTGATTGGAAGTCCCATCTGTTTCCTGCCAGAGATATAAAAGGGTGGCTCTGGGTTCCCGTCCCCGTATTCGGAGCCGCATATCCTTATTGGCGGAAATACTGGCATAAATCTGATCAAGATATAAGCGGCGCGCGGAACAAGAATATGGTGACGCAGCTGAACAGCGCATTGTCCACCGGGAAGTCCACCAACCGAAACCCACGGCTTTTAATCTATGCTTCCGGACATGAACATTCTCTGCAAGTCTTGAAAGGTGATATAATTGATTATCTGCTCGTCAGTGGAGCTGCTGCGGCTCGAAAGGTGACGGAAGTGACATCTGGAGAGAATACACTGTTCGCACATCAACATACCGGTTTCATGGCAATAGATTTTTTCACCGATGGGAAGATTTTGCTGCGCGTCGTCGAACCTGCGGGTAAAGATGTTGTGTTTCACCGATGGCTGACTTTTTAGGCTTTAATCTAAAGTTTATAAAATTACGCAAAAAAAAGGCTTTCGAGAATGCCCCTAAAACGCGTTTTTGAGACAGCCCCTGTGTAAGAACACTCCAAATTTGCACAATCGGCGAATTATTGCTGCAATATATCACATGTCTCGGCATGCAATAGGCAGGACACGTATATGTCCTGCCTAATTTTTGTCATTCTTGCCCTTGTGAACTAATTATCTGTTTTGGAGTTCTGGCGAGCGTACCTTAAAAATTCCACATCTCGTAGATACGGTTCCACTTCCCCCAATTCAAAACGAATTTCTTGTAAATCTCCAACAATCTGTTTTAAATCCGAATCCACCTGCTGGTAGGTTTTTTCGGCTTTATCAGATGTATATCCCGATGCTCTCAGGTAATATGAAGTTCCCAACCAAACGCACGCGAGTGTAGTGATTGTTGTCGTACCCACAATAATTGCCACAACAGCGGTAACCGCAATCGTAAACTTGATGACGAAGAAGAACGCCAGTCCGATAAAGATGAGTAGTAATAACATCCCCATATTTGTTCTCCTTGTTATAGGTCTACGCCTTTAGCGATGTTGATGAGGCGTTTGACTTCTGTTTTGAGCGTTGCGATTTCTTGCTGGACATCATTGACTTTCTGCTGTAGCGTTTCTATCTCCCGTTGTGTCGCGCCTGTTTTCAAGCCCTTTTTCTTTGCAGCGTAGGAGGTACCCATCCAGACACATCCAAGCGTTGTTACCGTAATACTTCCAAATATAATGGCAACAATTAGAACGACTTGTCCCATTTCCAAATCCTCCACCTTTAAAATAAAATATAGTCTTATGTATTAGAGTCAGCAAGCGCGGAAAAAGATAGAAAAAAAATGCGGGAGCGGATGGATTTAGACAAATTTTGGTGGCGTTGTCTCGTCGTTTGGTGGCGCTGTCTCGTCGTTTAGTGGTGCTGTCTCGTCGTTTGGTGGCGTTGTCTCGTCGGAGGATTCCAAAAGTTGCATTGATTGGTCTTTCTCAAGGAGTTTTGTGACGTCATAACCTCTGCGGAGCAATTCCATTAAAAGCACGTCATCCGGGGCTTCATTTACTGAAGGTGACGTTTTCGTACTTATGTCACCTTCGCTGTGCACCGACATCGCCTCCGATGCTTCACGTACACTCGCGTAATTCACACCGAGATACCGTTGCGTTGTTATGACACTTTTGTGACCTAACATCTCTTGGACAGCGTAAATATCGTTCGTCTGGTCGTAGAGGCGCTGCGCATACGACTTCCGCAGCGAGTGGGTGCCGAGTTTACCATTCAGACCTGCCCCCTCAAAGGCATCCTTGAGTACATCGTATGCCGCTTTACGAGTCATCCGCTGCGAACCTTGTCCGTTCCGAGACGTAAACAGCGAGCGGGTCGGATCGGTGTTGCCATAGAGTTCAGTCTGCCAAGTGATAAGATCCTCAATTGCCTCTCTGCCGTCTATATTCACAGGCACGGCTCTGGACATCTCGCGACCTTTCACAATGTTCAGATCAAACAATAAATCTGTGACAGGCTTGCCGTTCTGCCATACATCGTTCACTTTTAACGCCAGTAGCTCACTAATCCGTCCGCCAACGGATACCCCCAACATAAATAGACTTCGATTCCGAACTGCGAAGATACCTTCGAAGGCATCCGATACTTTGCGGATTTCAGCATTATCTAAAGGTCTTGTACCTTTCATTCAAAGAACTCCTTTTCTTTATAAGTATATATTTTTTAAAACGGAATAAGTGCCGCGTTG
>JAJECD010000292.1 GCA_022822215.1 Candidatus Poribacteria bacterium
AGTCCTGACATCCAATTTTCAAAATCTACTCACAAGGAGGGATACGATGCGTAGTAACTCAAAAGGCACGATTCTTGCGGCGTGCGAAATGTCTTTCAACGGTAGAAGCAATTCTGAAATTGCGGCACACTTCAAGGTCACAGATTCAACCGTCTCGAGCTGGCGAAAACATCAAGTCTGGATCGACTTTGAAAATGAGTTGGTTGCTGCGTATAAGGACGCAGCCCTTCAGAAACACCAGTCTCCCGAGGCGAAGAGCGACCCTTTGGCATAATCTGAGTCGGTAGTGATACCATTTCTGAAAGTGAAGAAGGTAGTGGCACAAACTGTTAGTTTGTGCTACAGCACTTTGAAAGGTATTGCATTAGAGAGGACTTACGCCGTCCACTGGTCGCTCGACAAAAGCCGCGAAACGCAATAACTCCTTGGCAAACCCCTCCCCAAAAAAATTCGAGCAGCGTTGATGCTGACCCCTTTCCCTATTTAATTCCCACTCCGAATCTCAAACGGCTTTTCATCGCTTTGACAAAAACTTTGCACACCCCTGAGAAAGGACTGTTTGCAAAACGCGCTTTTTTACTATCTTTTTGACGAGAAATGTCTCTATAGAAGTAAAAGCCACCTTGCTATGGTAAATCTTGACGTTTCAGTTGTGCGTTCTGGTGTGCTTGGTCAACCGAAGTTTTAGAAAAAAATGCTTGCAATTTTTGCGAATTATGTTACAATTACACGCCAAGGGGAATCATAAATCGTGAAAAATGTATTGAAATTTCGCAGAGACTACCGTTTCAAGATCGTCCAGTTTACCGATATTCATTGGCACAACGGTGAAGCACCGGATAAGCAGTCGGCAGCGTTGATGGAGCAAATAATGAAAGCCGAATCCCCGGATTTAGTTGTGCTAACAGGTGATATTTTGGCGGGTGGTGGCTGCGATGATGCTGCTGACTCCCTCCGACAGGTTATCAAGGTTGTTGAATCGGGTGGTGTTCCGTGGGCAGCTGTTTTGGGCAACCACGATGACGAAGGCAACGCAGATCGCCATGAACTCATGGCGGTAATGCAGGAAAGCACACTATCGCTCGCACAACCCGGACCTGCAGAAGTCCCTGGGGTCGGGAATTACATTTTACCCATCCAGAGTGCTGAGGGAAGTGTAACAACTGCGATCTTATATTTTATTGATTCGGGCAGTTACGCCCAAACAGATATTGGCGGCTACGACTGGATCAAACGAGAGCAAATCGCTTGGTATCTGAAAGAATCCGCAAAGATCACCGCTGAAGCGGACTATCCACTGCCCGCACTCGCCTTTTTCCATATCCCAATTCCCGAATATAACGAGGTATGGGATTTTCATACCTGCTATGGGGTGAAGTATGAGGATGTCTGCGCGCCTCGGGTGAATAGTGGGTTTTTTGCTGCGATGCATGAGGCTGGCGATGTAATGGGGACCTTCGTCGGGCATGAACATATCAACGACTTTTGGGGTGATTTGCATGGAATCCGGCTCTGTTACGGTCGCGCCACAGGGTACAATACCTATGGTAGAGATGGATTTCCACGCGGTGCGCGTGTGATTTTATTACAAGAAGGGTCGCGACAATTTGAGACATGGCTTCACCTTGACGGTGGCACGACAGTCCATGAACAACCTGAGCATACGCCGCCCCAGTGAACTTTGGCAGATGAGAGTGGGTTGTACGGTGTCTAACGAATTCAGTCTTTATTTTTTTTAGGAGGAAAGTGTGAGAGCAAATTCCCAAATCTCTATTCGACACGAAGGAAAAATCGCAATACTCGACATTACGGGGTACCTCACCGATGCTTCTGAACCTGTATTAAGTAAGGCTTACGCTGATGGTGAGGTTCAGAACGCCGAAAAGGTCTTGCTCAATTTTGAACGGCGTAGCTTCATTACAAGCAGTGGGTTCGGTGAGATTATCAGATTGCTCTGGAAAATGCGGGAAAAAGGACAATCTTTACGCGTCGCACACCCGTCTACACAAGTTCGCAATATTTTTAATACCATCGGGCTTACACAGAGTATCGGTGTTTTTGAATCCGAAGAGGCGGCGTTGGAGGGATTCTAATCTGTTTTTTCTTTGCAGGTTGTACCTCAGTTCAAGGAAAGAGGGTGTACATATTCATATTTAGCACTATACCTAATAGACTCCAAAGGCTCCCGGCGAGGAACTGACCGAATACAAAGCCCAAGAATAGTGGTAACGCCTTCCGATAGGCTCGCACCCCACCGCCAGTGAAAAGTAACTGCTTAAAGAGCCAACCTAAAAAGATTGAGAACCACATCCAACCGATAGCCCATCCGTTCCCAACGGCGTAGCCGACAGGATAAAACGGCCACCACAAAAACTGACGTTTCAGAAACGTCAGGACACTGGTGAAGAGAAACCCAAAGACGATATGTTCGATAGCCGGTATATTCGGGGCTCGCGGTGCAATAATCCAACTTTGTAAGCGGTTAAATTCGCCGACTCCCCAGTGGGCGAACCGGTACTCATAGTAGAGGGCCACATGTCCGACGATCGAAACGATTGTTCCCACAATTGATGCCACAATCAGAGCGACGACCAATCTATTCTCATGCAAACGGAAATGCCTACTGATCTTGAACGCTTCCAACTGATGCGGCATCGGATGGCATCGGTAGCCGTATGCTAACCACGACAGCAGCGTGGTGTTCGTGAGGTTTTGAGCACCCAAAGGACGACTCCCTATGAACAGCAGCATAATCCTGTCCGGATGCATATTGTGGAGTTCATGTGTCGGTGGCCCCAGTTCAGCACGCATGCGCGTCATTCCGAGACATAACACCAAATAGATGCTAAAATAACCGAGCGCGACCCACGGCGACAACCCCGCGAAATACCAGAACGCCAACACCGACCCCATACTGATCAATAGCCCAAAGACGGCGAGTCGATATAAACCGTCTTTGGATCTAAAGGAAAACACACCCCTGAGGACTTCAAAAATTTGGCGACGGCTCGTGATGAGAGCGAGAACACCGATACCCAGCCATGCCCCGCCGCGCTGCACACCTTGTAAACCGATAGCAGTTGTCCATCCCGTTGCACTGAAAAAGACACGCTGCGCCCCCCAAAATAGGTAAAAAAACCAAAATGATAGTGCCAATTCCAGCGGCATCAGGTACCCAAATCCTATCGCGAATGGATAGACGTAGATGGGCAAACGTCCCACTGCATTCCACGGACGTTCGGAAAAATAGAGTTGATACTTGATTTTTAGCGCAGGGATTGCCGGAAACAGGTAGTTCAGGCCTGCCAGAATCTCCAACCCAAACGCGATGCCGAAACCCAGCCAAATCAACTTGTTGCGGAAGAGCGCAGACGTATTGCCGAGCAGCTCGACTGGCAATGTTGTCAATGGGTAACTCAACTTTTCGTGATCGATCCACTGCCTTCTGATGATAATGTTGACACAGAGCATCATAAATAGGATAACAATCACCAAGCCGCTCCACGCCACAATCGGCCACATCCACGCTTGCAAGTAATGTTCCTGCCAAAACGTATCATCGCCCTCAAAGTAGCCCCGCAAAATCCCTCGATCCGTAATGGTCAGCCATGTCGGCATGAACCGGAAAAAAAGTTCTGCCCACTCATTTTCGGGGGTTGCAAACCATCCTGCATTGGCAATCATGGGAACCAGTTGTCGAATGATGTCATGACCAGCAAGTGCAGTCGCTACTGACACCATGATATAGCTGAACGCGAGCTCGCGTGAGGTCGGTGCAAACCCTTTGAAAATCTTTTTCAGAAGTGGGTTTATGAGGGCTAAGAGGAAAAATGTAAAGAGAACCGTCGGAAAAATAGAAAAGTCGGTCAATTCCCAAACAACGCGATTTTCTGCAGAGATAATCCAGTAACAGGTGAGGATGATGAGGATTGAACCCAGAACCAAGGTCCCGACAAGAAACCGAAGTGTTGACGGTTTCTGGGCATCTTCGGTTGTGCGTGATGCTTTGTGCTCCATATTTATAGTATATCACATCGGTTGTAATTCGAGCAAAGGGTATATGTGTCTTTGCCATTCATCGCGCTTTGTGGTATAATAAAAAACAATTGACTTCGCACGAAGAGGATAGACTATGCCAGCCCGTGCTTTGGAAAACAACGCTCCACTTCCTAATATCAATAAAATACTTGTCATCCGCGTTGACGGTATCGGTGATCTATTGAATTCGACACCAGCGATCTCGTTGTTACGAGAGAATTACCCAGCCGCGGAGATCACAGTATTAGCGCAGCCACTCAACGCACCTGTACTGATGGGAAACCCTGGGGTTGATCGAGTCTTGACCTTTGCACGTGATGGTGAACACCGAGGTCTCAAGGCGCGGCTCCGATTCTATCGTGCGTTGCGCCGCGAACGGTTCCAACTTGTTGTGGCGATGCAGACGGGAATGTGGCCCCACTTGGTTGCCTTTCTTTCAGGAGCACCCTACCGCTTAGGTCGTTATCAGAAACGATTCCGATCTACCCTCACGCACGCATGGCACGGCAAATATCCGAAAGGTGAAACCCACGAAGTCGATAGAAACTTGGAACTTGTGCGATTAATCTGTGAAGGAGAAGGCAGACGAAAGTTAAAATTTCATCTGTTGCCTAATGAGGTCGCCGATGCGAAAGCGCAGCTTACATCATACGGAATTAGTGCTGACACATTTCTTATTGGTATCCATCCCGGTGGCAGTTCGTTTGATAAACGTTGGCCCGAAAAGCAGTATGCTGAACTCGCAGATAGACTCGTGCAACAGTATAACGCCACAATCCTTCTCTTGCGCGGTCCCGAAGAGGAGGCATTGACATACAATATTCAGCAGGCAATGCAGTTCCCTGCTATCGTCCATGCACCGGAAACGATTCGCGAGCTGGGGGCACTGTTGTCTTGTTGCAACTTGGTCGTCTGTAACGATTCAGGTCCGATGCATCTCGCCGCAGCGTTGGATGTCCCGATGGTGGCAGTCTTCGGTCCGACAGATCATATCGCGTGGCATCCGTTGAGCGAAAATGCCGCTATTGTGCGGAGAGATATGCCGTGCTGGCCCTGTAGTGCCCATAAGTGCAAAATCGGATGGGAGTGCACGAAGAAACTTCCAGTTGCCCCCGTTTGGGAAGCAACGACAAAGAACATAGAAACGAGACAAAAATGAAAATTGTTGTAGTCGGTTGGGGAACAACCGGAGATGTTTACCCTGTCTTGGCAGTGGTGGAACGTTTGCTTGAAAAGGGACATCAGGTACGGGTCTGTGCCCTTTCCCTTTATAAAGACAAGGTTCTTGAGATCGGTGCGGAATTCTACGAAATCGGTGTCGAATTTGATTTGGGAGATTTTCACGCCGCGTTGGATGCTGTTGTTCTTAAACGCGATCCACTTGCAATGATGCGCCTTATTGTAGAAGAGGGGATTGTACGCCGTGGTGAAAAGTGGTATCAGTCCTGCTTGACTGCGATGAAAGAGGCGGATTTGGTAATTTGCCATTCGGTGGATATTCCGGCGCAAGAAGCTGCCATCCGAAATGGGATCCCGTGGTTGACTGTGACGTATTGCCCTGCTATCATAAAATGCCTTGATTTCGCGCCTTATCCGTTTCCGAATTGGGGCCGTGCATTCAACGCAGTCGTCTGGAAGGTGGCGCAACTGCGTCTTGGCTCGAGTATAGATGCCCTTTTTAATCAATTTATTGTCTCCGTTGGCGGCAAACCACGGACTTCAGTGATGTTGGAGGGGATGTATTCACCGTATCTCAATTTCATTGCCGCGTCTCCAAGCCTCTGTCCACCGGCTGATTTTCCACCGAATCACAAATTCACGGGTGTATGGCATCTCGCTTCCCCCAGTTATGTGCCACCCTCTGGACTCGTTGCTTTTTTGGAAGAAGGGCCGCCACCTATCATCATCACGTTTGGCTCTATGGGGGGATCCAATGGACGTGAAACAACAGAAATCTTGATTGAGGCTGTCGAAAGGACAAACCAACGCGCTGTCATCCAAGCGGGATGGGGGCAACTTGGTACGCCAGAAGCACTACCGAATATCTTCTGCACGGAGTATGTGCCGCATCAATGGTTGTTCCCACAAGGTCGCTGCGTTGTACATCACGGTGGTGCCGGGACGACTGCTTCAGTGTGCCGAGCGAAGGTCCCTTCTGTTGTTGTCGCGCATAACGCAGATCAGCCTTATTGGGGAAAACGTCTTTCAGATTTAGGCGTTGCTCCCAAACATCTGCACCGTCGGAACCTTACCGCCAAACGTCTGGCGGAACGGATTCAAAAAGTACTGGATACGCCTGCTATGAAAGCACGAGCGCAAGTTTTGGGAAAACAGATAGAAGCGGAAGATGGTTTGACCACAGCTGTTGAGCTGATAGAATCCTTTCAATAACCGAACCGCGAGGTAAATTAAAAAAATGAAAAAAATCCTCGTTTTCAGTTTCAGTTTTATTGGCGATGTCGTCCTCTCTACTGCCGTTATCCAACCCTTACGGACACACTTCCCGGATGCCTACATCGCTTTCCTGGTCGGGTCACGAGCGTTTGGTCTTCTCGCGACTGCACCGCATATTGATGCGACCATCGTTCATGACAACCAAGGTAAACACGCCGGTTGGAAAGGAC
>JAJECD010000199.1 GCA_022822215.1 Candidatus Poribacteria bacterium
GTGAACCGGAACTGTTCGGTTCAGATACGTTTCCAAGCTTTGACGTAAAATATAAGCAGCACAATATTCGTCGATTCCGTAAGTAGTTGTAATGTGGATCCGTTCTCCACTCTCAATCGCTCTATAAAGGATATCTTCTGCCTCATCAATCTTCGGAATATTCAGGCGGCTTTTCTCAATAATGTCTAGATCTTCACTGCTATAAGGTGATCGGGCAAATTCCAATATATCCAGAAGCTGCTTCACGATTTGATTAGGTCTTTTATTTCCAATTCTAACCGCGGTAATGAATCGATGAGTCCGTTCCCAAAACCGACGAATGTTTTCACGCGTCAAAGGTCCGATATCTACTGTATTATATTCTTCAATGTTTTCCAATAGTTCTACCAGAGTCACTTTTTTTAGGCGCGCCAACCTCTTTAGCTGTAATAATGTGAGCTCATCAATGCAGGGTTCAGGAAAATTAATAGCCGGCTCTATGTCGGGAGTTTCTGTAGATGCAAAACTAAGGTAAGAAATGAGAGCTTGCCTACAAACTTCCTGAAAGGGATTTGTAGATTGAGTCCACCTCCGGAATGGAATGTCCTCCTGCAGTGCTAACTGATCCGCTAAGATGTCAGCGTGTTCATGCCTGCGATAGAGAATCGCTATGCTGTTAGGCTGATGAATACTACCAGACTCGTCCCTATCGCTCGCTTTTAAGTTACGGATGAGTTTGATAATATCTTCTGCCTCTTCAAATTTATCCCGATTGCCAAAAGTGCAATGAACGATTTTTTCGCCTATAGGTCCGTCTGTTAAAAGCGAAGGACGGCTCGGATCATCATTTTTTGTTATAACCGTTTTGGCTGCACTCAAGATTGTTTCGGTACATCTATAATGCTGTTCAAGTCCGATAACCCGTGGATTGAAATCAACACGGAAGTCGTCTATATACTTTGGGTCGGAACCCCGCCAGCTATAGATAGCTTGGTCTTTGTCGGCAACTACCATGAGATTTCCGTTTGGTGGCACACACAGCAATTGGAGCAGCTGATATTGTGCCTTGTTTACATCGTGATACTCGTCAACCAGAACATAAGATATTTCGTCACGGTAATCTTTCTTGACATCGTCAGATTTTTCAAACAACTCAATAGTCTTGAAAATGAGATCGTCAAAATCAAGGGCATTACGTTCGTATAATTCTTCCTGATATGCTTCTGAAATACTTCTAATTTTCGTAACGTCATCTTCATCGGTGATACGGAGGCCATCTTCGTAAAATTCAGAAATTTCAGGTAATGCTCGTAGATTGCTCTTAAAATTGTTAATGATATTTAGCAAACGCCGTGTACTGTAGGCTGATTTGTCGAAATTTAAATTCCCAACAATTTCGGTTAGGATATCTTCCTGCTCTTCTTGACTGAGAATCTTAAAGTCCTCGTCCAGTTCGATTTCACTGGCATGTTCTCGAAGGACTCTATAACAGAAGGCATGGAAGGTGAAAATCTTAACTTTGTCTCCTTGTTGTCTATCAATTTCA
Organism: Candidatus Poribacteria bacterium; assembly: GCA_022822215.1. Taxonomy (GTDB): domain Bacteria; phylum Poribacteria; class WGA-4E; order WGA-4E; family WGA-3G; genus WGA-3G. Next base: position 1,526 of record JAJECD010000199.1, read on the forward strand.
CTGTTCACGCGATCCTGCATTTCTTGTGCGGCTTTATTCGTAAAAGTAATCGCAAGGATATTCTCCGGCTTTATCCTGTGTTCATCAATCAGATAGGCAATGCGGTGCGTAATGACTTTTGTTTTTCCAGTGCCGGGACCTGCGATAACAAGAAGAGGACCATCTTTATGTGTCACCGCTTCTCTCTGTTTTTCGTTTAATTCATCAAGGATGTTCATCGGATTCCTCCGGTGCATGCTATCGGAAGGGGACGTATTATTTTTTGTATTTCGTGCAACGTCGTGTTTAATTTTGAGGTTATAACGCCCGTGTGGCACTTTGCCACTAATGTCGAACCTATGTTATTATACCTTATTTGAGGCGAAAAATCAATACATTTCTTCTGTGAATTATACGTAATTTGGCGGATGCCATTTAGAGAAATACAACCCGTTTTAACTTAACAAGGAGAAAAATGAAATACCTGAACCTGTCGAAAAATGTAGTCTTTTTAGGCATGCTAATCTTTTTAATTTCTGTCTGTGGTTGTGAGAAAATTGAGATGATGCTCCCGCCAGATCAGCCGGAGATGATGGAAGTGACACCAGTTCAAGTCAGTTTCGTCTATCCGGGAGATTGCCTTGGTGATTCTTCCTACTGCGATATCCTTTACAACGGTGCACAGAAGGCTAAGATGGACCCCGGCGTTGAGGTAACTGAGATGGTGAGCAGTGCTGAGACATGGGATATGCAGTTACAAGCCGCTGCTGGGAGTTCAGGCTTGGTTATCACCGCCGGTTATCAGATGGCAGCACCCGTTTCACGCGTGGCACCCGAGTTTCCGGAAGTTATGTTTGTTATTTTTGATGCAGCGGTGGATCTGCCAAATGTAGCCTCTTTTGCACACAGGGTGAACGAAGGCACTTTTTTACTGGGGGCGATTGCTGGGTTAAAAACAGAGACGGGGAAAGTCGGTTACCTCGGTGGGGCGAATGTGCCGTTATTACACGAATTTGAAGCCGGTTATGTCGCTGGCATCAAAGCCGTCAATCCGGGCGCAGAGATTATCAGAGGTTATGTCGCTAATAATGAGCAAGGCTTCTACCAACCCGAGGTCGGCAAGACGATCGCTTTAACCCAGTATGGACTCGGTGTCGATGTCATCTATGCAATGGCAGACCAGTCTGGGTTCGGTGCCGTTGAAGCCGCGAAACTCGCCGAAGGTAGGTATGTGATATGGAATTACATTGATATTACCGATATGGCACCCGGTATTATCTTAACAGGACTGCGCGTAGGGATCGACGAGTCAGCCTACAATGTTGTCAAAGAATTCGCAGCTGGGAATTTCATGGCAGGTGTTCGTTCGTTGGGCCTTGCCGAAGACAATGTTGGCTATATCCTCGGTGAAGGCAATATGGATATGCTTTCTGATGAATTCCTCCAGAAAGTCGAGGCACTCAAGGCGAGTATCATTGCCGGTGAAATTACTGTACCGACGGTTCCGTAAGTTGGACTTTATTTTTCTAAACGGAGTTATAATTGCTAGCGAGGTTTTGCAGCGTACACACTTAAATGCGATGTGCATTCCGAACCTCGCCTCTTTTGTTTCTACGGTTTGGTATCGGTGTTGACAGGCGGTTCGTCATTGTTCAGGAACCGGTCGATGGTGTTAATCGTTGCCGGACTCGTGCGGAAGTCAGCGACCCACGGTTCGCGGAAGTATACTTGCTTTTCGCGAGGTAAGCCTAAAAGCACTTCAGGCGGAATCCGCAGACGGTGCCAGTGCGTTGCGAGATGGGCGTATGCGTTTAGCACTGCCACGCGTGGTGTCTCACGTTGCCATACAGGACCGGCATGACACAGATTTTCCGTGAAAAAGATGGCACTCCCAGCTGGGCATTCATAAGTCATCAGGAACGGGCTCCGTTTGCCTTCCTCTAACGACATGTGGTCGGGATGCATCGGAAAGTTAGATTTGTGACTGCCCGCTATGAAGTGTGTTGCACCGTCCTTTTTGGAAATATCCGTCAGTTCAAAGACGACGCGCACCATTCCGGCGTGAATCCGTCCGTTATGGACGCGGTATCCGAAGATCGGATCACCTTGT
>JAJECD010000150.1 GCA_022822215.1 Candidatus Poribacteria bacterium
ATGCGGAATCGGAAAAGTTTTGCCCACTACCTCATATTAGCACTCGTTGCCGTGGCTGTGATTGTCTATATCACCCCGATTTATTGGATCTTGGCGACATCCCTGAAGGGGTTGGCGGACATCACCACGAAACTCCCAAAGTTTATCTTTGAAATATCGTTGGAGAACTATCAAAAGTTAATGCCTTCAGAGGGAGTGCCGGGTGTAACATACATCTTCTTAGCCGAGGTGCTTATCAGTTTGCTCCTTTTCGGCTTCTTTTCCCTTTTTAAGGGGACGTTGCCCGGTGCCTTGTCGCTCCGAAATCTCGGTTTACTGTGGAATGCTGTTTTTGTTTTGACCTGTCTCTATAGTTTTCTGAGTCTGCCGCAATTGCAGACCCGTCTCCAAACGGATGCCCGGTTCAACTTTCTGCTACTGATTGTCTGCACAGTTATCGCCTATCTCCTGATAGCACCGTTCAAGAAGACAGGCGGTATTGCATTCCAGATGGCGAAAAAACAGCGGCTTACTTTTGTCTTGCCAAGCGTTTTTGGAACCATAGCGATTTGCGTCGCATTAGCGAACGGTGGATCCAAATATTTCTACCAGTTACTCAATAGTATTATCATCGGTGGCGGTAGCACGATCCTTGCTGTAGGACTCGGAACGCTTGCGGCTTATGCGTTTTCCCGATTTGATGTGGCTGGAAAAGACGATCTCCTCTTTTTTATCCTCAGCACACGGATGCTCCCACCTGTTGTCGTTGTCATCCCAATCTATCTCATGTATAGCGCGCTCGGACTGCGCGATACACACTTTGGGTTGATTCTGCTCTATACCACCTTCAATGTCTCGTTTGCCGTATGGCTCATGAAAGGGTTCATTGACGAGATTCCAAAAGAATATGAGGATGCCGCACTCGTTGATGGCTACTCCCGTTTTCAAACCTTCCTGAAAGTAATCTTACCACAATCTGTCACAGGCATTGCTGCAACTGCGGTATTCTGTCTCATTACAGCGTGGAACGAGTTCGCGTTTGCTCTGGTACTCACCGAGGTCGGTGGTAGAGCCGTAACCGCACCCCCTTCTATTACAAGTGCGACGGGTTCCAGCGGCATGGATTGGGGCAAAATCGCTGCAGGCACTTTTGTATTTCTTTTACCCGTTGCCGTTTTCACGTTCCTGATGCGAAACCATCTGCTCCGCGGCGTTACATTCGGCGCAGTAAAAAAATAATAAGTGTGTCAGCAAAATTACGCGACCTTCTCTGGGAAAATGCAAAGGGTCATTTCGTTAGATAAGCGTTGATTTTCAGACAGCGATGTGATACGATAAATCATAGTAGAAGCACCGCTTCACGGTAGAGACCATCTACGCCACTTGCAACCGCTTATCAAGACGAGGAAAAAATGAGAGCCTTTGGCACCCGAGGCCCCGTGGACCCAGAAAAACACTATGTCGTTCAGCGTTCTGACGAGATCGCGGATTTCATCAACCGCGTCAAGGACGGACGTTACATAGTTATTTTTGCACCACGGCAAACCGGCAAAACGACCTTCTTCTATCACGCACTTGACGCACTCACAGCTGAAGACGAAACCTACTTCCCAATTCAACTCGATTTTGAAGAGTATAAAAACCGATCGCTTCCCGATTTTTACGATGCCCTTTACGAAGATATTCGCGAAGAAATTGAAGGCGTTTTCCAAAAACGTGGCAGCATACCTTCTGAAGCGTTGAGCCGCTTCTTGGAAAATGCCCAGATACGCGACCACATCTTGATGAGGCGGTTCTTTAGAAATTTCGCAAACTTGCTAAACAACCAACGGGTTGTGCTCATCATAGACGAGTTTGATGGCATTCCTCAGGTTGTTGTCAGTGATTTTCTGTATTCGCTCCGCCGCATCTATATCTCCCGGACCACGCCCCGGTCCCCCTATAGCCTCAGCATTATCGGGGTCAAGAATATCACACAACTTGGCTATGATCGTTCTATCTTCCCCTTCAATATTCAAGATGAGTTCACCTTGCCCAACTTCACGCTTGACCAAGTCCACGCGCTGCTGACACAATATACAGAGGAGGTCGGTCAAGCCTTCGCGCCAGAAGTTATCAGGTCTATTCACAAACAGACGGGGGGACAACCGTTCCTCGTTAACCGATTCGGGTGGATCCTCACGGAGCAAATGGATATTCCGAAGACCGAGGCGATAACGATGCACTACTTTGCAAAGGCACATACGCAGCTCCTTCGGGAAGCAAACACCAATATTGATCATTTGAGAACCAATGTTCGCAGGGATAGACGCTTTGCAACAATCCTGATGCGTATCGTTTCTTATGACAGGGGCTTGCCCTTCAACCCAGACGACCCGCTTATGAATGAGCTCGTCACTTATGGGGTCATCGCTGAAGGCGCAGATCGGATGTGTGAAATTGTCAATCCCATTTATCAGCATCGCATCCTGCAGATATTCAAGCCGACATTTAACGGGCTTGAGGATACCTACTTTCCTGAGGATAGCAGCGTAGACTTCATAGATTACCTCACCTCTGAAGGACATATTGACTTAGAACCGCTCCTTGATAACTTTCAAGCGTTTATTGCTCGCGCCGGGTTCCGAATCCTACAGGTGCCAAATACACCCCAAGAATACGTTGGACAACATCTGCTTTATGCGTATCTTGACCACTTTGTCCGCGTCGTTGGCGCAAGTATGTTTCTTGAAGTCCAAACTGGCCGGGGCCGTATCGACCTACTCCTTATCCACAACGACCGAAAATATGTCATTGAAACAAAGATATGGGAAGGAGAGAAACGCTATGCGGCCGGTAAAAAGCAACTTGCGGCGTACCTCAAGTTAGAAGAGGTCGTCGAGGGATACTACGTCCTGTTTGATCACCGCAAGAACCCAGTACCGCTTGTGGAAACAGAAGGGGTGGACGGTGTGGCGATTCGGAGTTACGTCATTCCCGTGGTGCAAAAATCACCTTCTGCAGACAGTGTGTGAACGCCTCTGGGAATTTGACTGTTTGACCGGCTTCTGTTATACTTATGGCAAAATAGAGGAGGCGTAAAATGAGCAGACCTGTCCTTCAACTCACCGATCAGGAGATGCGGGATTTCATCATCAACGGCTATGTCAAGGTGAAAACCGATTTCCCACCGAGTTTTCATGAAAATATTCGCCAACAACTCGACACCATGTTTGAAGCAACCGGGAATTTGGGGAATAATGTGCTGCCACTCATCCCTGAAATCCAAGAGGTTTTTGACCACCGTCTCGTTCACGGTGCAATGCAAGGCGTACTCGGTGAAAACTACGTGATGCACTCACACCGATACTGCCATTTCAACCAACAGGGCAGCGAGGGTCAGAATTTTCATAAGGATAGCTACGAAGGCGACGAACAGATCCGTCGCCACCGGTGCCGTTGGACGATGGCGTTCTACTATCCGCAAGATGTCAGTGAAGATATGGGACCGACCGCCGTCCTACCCGCTTCTCAGTATTACGAAACCGGTGAAAGCGCGCACCAGCAGCCGGAACTCGCGCTCACTGGCGAAGCAGGTACGGTAACCATTGTCCACTATGACTTATGGCACCGCGCAATGCCCAATAGTAGTGAAAAAAAACGGTATATGTTAAAGTTCCTCTTTATCCGACTCGATGAGCCGCAAACACCGACCTGGAAAAGTGATACCCCTGACTGGAACGCCCTCGGCAACGGCGGAGAAACGGAACATCCAGAATTGTGGGAATCGTTATGGGACTGGTATAACGGGAAACAGAACGGCACGACCAATGGCGTTTCGCATACTGAAGTGGATACCCTCACCGAAGCCTTGGATAGCAATAATGAAAGAGATAGACTCAACGCTGCTTATCGCTTAGGACGGGTGGGTCCGGCTGCCCTGCCTGCATTGAAACAAGCGTTGCATAGCAAATCCGATGCTATCCGTGAATATGCCGGGTACGCTTTGAGTCTCACTGGGGCACCTGCTGTTCCAGTCCTTATTGATGCGATGCAAGCGACTGATGACGCTGTGCGGACAAGTGCCACGTTTGCCTTGGCGGATATGGGGAAAGCTGCACAAGAAGCGGTCCCTGTACTCATACGCGCCGCACAAGATTCTAACGAATGGGTACGACGGCACGCTACAGAGGGACTGGGAATTATCGGACAACAGGTGTCTGATGATATGGATTTATCTGAAGCTGCGGAGGTTTTAACGGCTGGGTTGCGCGATGACTATCATTGGGTGCGTGATAACGCTGCTCGCGCTTTAGCGAAATTAGGCACAGTTGCTGAACCTGCGATTCCTGCCCTCGTTGCGCAACTGGAAGACGAAAATCGATATGTCCGTTTTCATGCCGCAATGGCACTCAAGCAGATTAAGACCCCCGAAGCACAGGAAGCACTTTTCAACCATCTGTTTGCTTCGCGTTGGTGTGCTTTAACAACAAACAACACACCTTATTGATACTACGGTTTGGACATTGTAGCAGAGGAGACCGTTAGCCTGCGTCTCCGGTAGCAGAGGAGACCGTTAGCCTGCGTCTCCGGTAGCCTGCGTCTCCGTTGTAGCATAGGAAACCGTTAGCCTGTGCCTCTGTATTTCTGATTTTCTTTAATCCCTTTTCCGCCTACATTATAAACCACATACCTATCTGTGCTGTGAGGACACCGAGGAGCGCGCCTGCGAGTACGTCCGTCGGATAGTGAACACCGAGATATACGCGCGCAACACCGACCGTGGCTGCCCAACCAAACGTCGGAATTTGTAAAGCCGGGAAGGTATTCGATAACAGGACCATCATCAAAAAAGCGGACGCAGTGTGCCCCGATGGAAAACTAAACTGATCAGGCGGACGTACCCGAAAATGGACATCCACAATCCGCGTATACGGGCGGTCGCGTTTCATTGACTGTTTCAGGAAGTGATAGAGGAGCCTCTCAAGCGGGAATGCGAGCGCCGCTGATAGCAGAAGTGGTTTGCTGGTCGCCGCGCCGAATGTCAAGTGGACATAAAGCCCAATAAATGGATACAGACACC
>JAJECD010000215.1 GCA_022822215.1 Candidatus Poribacteria bacterium
CCGATTCAGGATTACGAGGTCGTCATCGGGAAATTCTTAGCGAGTTTTGGACTTCTCGTTGTAACCGTGTTGCTTTCACTCGTTCTGCCCTTCTCAGTGATGTACCTTGGGAATCCGGATGGCGGCACACTCATTTCGGGCTACATCGGACTCCTCTTGATGGGAGGCGCCTACCTTGCAATCGGGCTTTTCGCCTCAACATTGACAGAGAACCAAATCGTTGCCTTTATCTTCGGAATTACCGCCTGCTTTGTGTTGCTCATTATTGGTGAAGATATTGTCCTTTTCAATGCACCGAATTGGTTGTTCCCGATTTTCAGTTACCTTGGACTCGGTGCCCACTACAGTAGCATTCTCCGCGGTGTGCTTGATTCCCGTGACATTATCTACTATCTGTCACTCATCGGTTTCTTTCTATACCTCAGTACATTGTCGGTTGAAAGCCGCAAATGGCGTTAAGAAAGGAGGTCCGTGCTTTGGTTAACAAACAACTTAAATACAGTGGCAACACTGTCGCTTTTGTAGCAATCATCTTTGGCATTCTTGTGCTAATCAACTTTCTCTCTACACGTCGCTTTATTCGTGCCGACCTTACCGAGGACAAGCGGTATACCATCTCACACGCAACTAAGAATCTGATCAGCACGTTAGACGATATTGTAACAATCACCGCCTACTTTTCGACAAATCCCGCTGAGGTTGCACAAATCCGTCGTGATGTCAGAGACGTGCTCGACGAATACAACGCTTTCTCCAAGAAACTCCAGATCGATTTTGTGAATCCTGCTGACTTCGACGATGGACAGAAACAGGAACTTCGCTTCAAGGGGATTCCTGAAGTCCAAATTAATGTCGTGAAAAAAGACAAAGCAGAAATCGCGAATGTCTATATGGGTATCTCCATCGGTTACAGCGGCAAAGAGGAAATCCTACCCATTGTGCGCTCAACCGCTAATTTGGAGTATGAACTCACATCTACTATTCTCAAGGTCACGACGAAAGAAGCAAAAACAGTCGGATTTCTGACAGGGCACGGCGAGTTCGATATCAATGACCAAAACCACCAGCAGTTCCGCCAACTTCTGGACAAAAACGCACAAGGACAATACAACCTCATACCTGTAAGTCTACAAGGCGGAAAAGCAGTGGATGACACCGTCGCAACGCTGGTTATCGCCGGTGCAACACAACCACTGACTGAACGTGAGAAATACGAAATCGATCAGTTCATTATGCGCGGGGGTAGAGCCGTTTTCTTAGTCGATCCGATTCAAATGCAACCCGGCACACTGCAAGGTTCACCATTGAGTACCGGACTGAATGACCTACTCGAACATTACGGAGCCAAACTCGGGAACAATCTCCTACTCGATCGCAGATTCCACGACTCTGCCAGATTCCAACAAGGGTTCATGACTGTTATTCAACCCTATCCGTATTTCGTCAAGATTGTTAAACCGAACTTCTCAGCAGAAAATACGATTACCAATCAGCTGGAAGCCGTGACGTTGCCTTGGACGAGTTCCTTAGAAATTATAACGAAAGAAGGGGTCACAACAACCGCATTGGCAAAAACGAGTGAATTCGGACAGAGCCTCCAAGGCTACTACAACCTGATGCCAAATTCTCCAATCCCCGATGCCGAGTTGCAATCCTACACCGTCGCTGCGGCACTGGAAGGAAAATTCAAAAGTTTCTATGCCGATAAAGAAATTCCACCAGTAGCGGCTGCCTCAGATACGGCGGAAAGCAATACACCGGTTTCAACCCCAGACCCTGAAGCGCGGCCGACGAAAACCGAAAGTGAACAGACACAAATTGTTGTTGTCGGCACAGCACAATTCCTCACGCAGCTCCGGCCAGATGGCATTAACTTTTTCCTAAACACCGTAGACTGGCTAACCCTCGGTGATGCACTGATCGGTATCCGCTCTCACACGATCACCGACCGACCGCTCCGAGAAGTCTCAGAAATTGAGAAAAACTTTATCAAATACCTATGCACTATAGGTATCCCACTACTGGTTGTGATTTTTGGACTCGTCCGATATTCCTTAAAACGACGTGCAAAACGACTGGTAGAGACATACGGATCTGTGTAACTCACGATAATTAGCGAGGTTCGGAAACCTCGCCAGCAATAGGTTTAACATTTTTTTAACTATGGGAATTTGGGCACTACTCCACTACGTTTCGCAGTGGTTTTTGGTTAATTCCAACCCGCTCCAGGGGTTCAAAGGTTTCTAACTTTACCAGAGACCGTTGCATAATGTAATGGAGCAACGCCCAGAATTAATAAATTAAAAAATGAAAACGAAACAACTTTTGATTTTAGGTGCTATTTTTGTCGTTTTGGCAATCGTTGTCCTGATCCTCGAAAACCCGTTCGGACAAAGCGAATACGAGAAGAAGATTGAAACTGCAGTACCGCTATTTCCAAACTTCAATCAGGAACAGGTTACCACAATAGAAATTATCGCTGACAGCAAAACCACGACGCTCTCAAAACAGAACGACGACTGGGTTGTTGCTTCAATGGATAACTACCCAGCAGACAGCGAAGGCATCTCGGAACTGCTATCGAAAGTAGCAGAGCTTAAGAACACGCAGCTTGTCTCAAACAATCCAGAAAAACAGGCAGAATTCGAGGTCGATCGCACCGGTATCGAAGCCAAATTGATGGATGCAAACGGGACGCTCTTAGCACACCTGTTTGTTGGAAAAACAACACCCGGTTTTCTAAGCAGTTACGTGCGTGCAGCCGATGCCAACGAGGTCCATGTCGCCCAAGGCTACCTTCAATCCGTCTTCAACAAAGGTGATCGGACTTGGAAAGATCGGACTATCTTCGATTTTAACAAAGGCCTCCTCACCCAACTCAACATCTCTTCACCCGAAGAAACCGTCGAACTGCGTCTCGATGCAAACGGGATATGGCAGATGCTCAAACCTGTAGCTGCCGCAGTCAAACAAACTGAGATTGACTCCCTGCTCACAACCTTTAGTGACTTGGATACTGATGATTTCGCCGAGGCGACGGACGATCTCGGTGAATACGGTTTAGACATACCACAATCCACCATATCTGCCGTCCGCAACGACGGCACAACAGCAACACTGCACATCGGAAAAGAAGAAGACGGGAAACTTTATGTCAAACGGGCTGATACGGAGACTGTCTTTAGACTCTTCAAATCGAATGTGGATAGGCTACTAAAGAAGTCTGATACACTCAAAGCAGAGGACCCACCACCAGAAGTTGAAACCGAGTAGGGGTCCCATCAAGGTCTGAAATATCGCAGTAACCCTGCCGATTAAAGGAGATTATTGTGAAGCCATTAAAACTTTTGTGTTTCGGACTGAGTACACTGCTCGTCCTAACGCTCGCTGGATGTGAACCCCAAATCGTAACACCCTTGTTGCCATCACCCGCGAACAGAACTGTCCATGTCACCGGGAGTGGTTCAGTCGTCGGTGAACCCGATATAGCAACGCTCAATTTAGGGGTGTCTGCTGAAAAAGCGTCGGTCAAGGACGCGCGTGAGGCAGCGGCGAGTGCGATGACAAGCGTTATCGAATCGCTGAAAGCCAACGATGTCGCTGAAAAAGACATTCAAACGGAAAATTTCAGCATCTATCCGCAGTACGACTATACGGACAATGGACGTGTGCTGCGAGGGTATAGGGTAAACAACACCGTTAGTACAAAGGTGCGGGAATTGGAGAACCTCAGTGATATAATCGACACTGCTGCTGGCGCGGGTGGAGATATTGTGGTCGTAAACTCAATTCAATTCATGATTGAGGACAGTACAGCATTACAGACGCAGGCGCGTGCGTTAGCCGTAAAAAATGCTGAGGCGAAGGCGCAAACCTTAGCAGAAGCAAGCCGTGTTACCTTAGGGAAACCTGTTACCATCACAGAGACGACTTACGGAGAAAGTCCGCCAATCGCTTTCGCAGAGAGCGCAGCACTCGCCGACGATAGTGCCCGGAGTTCAACACCCGTTCAAGCCGGTGAACTCACAGTTACTGTGAATGTTACGATTGTCTATGAGATTAAGTGAGATGGCCGCTGAAATTATAGGAACAGACTGCCTAACAGTTTCTATGCCAGCTATTGGATTACCTGAATACTCTTCCAAAACTATATCTCCATTGAAGGGCAAAACTCATTCCGATTTTTCCATTCAACGGACTAACAAGCAAGCGTCTCCATTCATTTTCGTTTGGCAAACGAGCAAAGTCTTTGTAATTCTCAACCACCCAATTATCTGCCGCATCAACAATTCCCAAAGTTACGGGTTGGGCTTCGGCTATGGAACGTAAACTCTCAATCTCATAGTCAGGTATCGCGTTTTTATCCTTACGGGCATGTTCGGTATTTTTCTTTACGAAGTCTTTTTCTGCCTCAAGGACCAATTTCCGTACCCTATTTTCGTCTTGCATTACTTCAACAATACGACGTAGATGTGATGCTCGCCAATCACTTTGGTTGATGTATGCCAGAAATCGAAAAATCTTTTGTGTCCATACTTCACTTTGGTTCAGCAACCATTCCCGATGTTTTCGCGCGATTGTAGTTAAAGCAAAATCTGCTAATTCTGTATTTAAGAAATAACGCCATTGGATGATTTGAAGTCTCAAAGGCGGGTGCTCCTTCGCTTTCTGATAGTCAGTCACCATTATAAGAGCATCATATTCACTGCCAAGAAGTCTCTCGTAGACTGAGAAAAAAGGTTCGCTGGTAGCGTAATTCTGAGATGGCGCTTTTATACCCAAGTCGATATCCGGTAAGTCAACACCTCGGGCGGGATTCAAACGGAGCTGAGGTATTTCAATATCTTGAAAAGTCACAGTTTCAAGAACAGCAACAAAAAGCATTTCAATAACACTTCCAACTGTCTTACCATCAAGATTAGGAAGCGTTTGCTGTTCACGAAGTTGTTCATACCAGTACGGCAAAGTTTCACCACGTCCGATACGTGAAAGCACTTGTTCAAGCCTTTCAAGGTTTAACCCTTGGAGGGCATGATTTAATTCAGTTATCGTTTGATTGAGCCTTTCCCGGAGCAATTTACGCAATTCTGCTTTTGTCAGCATAATTCATTGGCTCCTGAAAAAGGTAAAGTTGTTGTTCCTCAGCACCTTCTAATGAGGTCACACGGTCTTGTAAAATCTTATCAAGGACCCAATTGGGGAACACAGGTGGCACAGCGTTACCGTATAGGGCATATTGATTATAGACAGAAACAACAGAACAGTGATCATCTGGAAAGCCTTGTAAACGAGCATATTCCACGTTTGTCAAGCGGCGATAGCGATCCCCGACTTTGTAACGTTCATAATGTCGGCTGGCAGCTGCTGTAAGCGTTGGTGCAATCCCACCAATACCGAACACCGTATACCCCATCCGAGCCCCTCTCTTCTGATTATAGAGAAGTTGAACACCCTCAAGAAATCTATTAATTGGAGTGCTGTCTTCTAAACGTTGCAAGGTGCTCTCTGTAAAGTCAAACATCGGATCAACAGTAGGTTGCAACACACTACGTAATGTTACAAGCGACTGCGCCTCCGAAAAATGTTCCAACTGAGACGAAAAAAAACGTCCACGAAACGCCAAACCCCAATTGGCAAATCGTCGACGGTGTTTCTCAATCTCAAGCCAGCTTGATACATCTGTAATCCAGCGAAAATCGTTTCTTAAACCCTCACAAAGATCTGCTGATTCTGCAAGTCTGATTACAGGATAATTATCCTTCACGTCTAAGGAACCTAATATAAGGACACGCTCCCGATTCTGCGCTAAGCCGAAGTGTCTTGCATTGACCAAACGCCACTCAATCTGATAACCGAGTTCCGTTAGTGCAGAAAGTACTTTTGCAAAATGGACACCCTTTTCCATTAAAAGTAACCGCTTCACATTTTCCAAAATAAAATAACGCGGACGATGGGTACTTAAAACATCTACAATAACAGAAAAAAGCATTCCCCTCGGATCACGAAACCCTTTTTTTTGCCCTGCACTACTGAACGGCTGACAGGGAAAACCGGCTGTAAGTAAATCGTGCGAAGGAATCTCATGGGCTAATTTCCGAACATCACCTTGACGAATTTCAGCATCTCCAAATTGACTTCGATAAACCTGACAGGCTTTAGGACAAATATCGTTCGCCCACAAGGTTTGAATACCATTTCGAGCAGCTGCTAAACGGAATCCACCTATGCCCGCAAAGAGCTCAACTGTCGTCTTAATCGCTTCGGAAGACATCCGCTATTCCCTTTATCCTCTTGTGCTTGTCTCACTAAAGTTAGAAGGACAAATTAGAATCCGCGCTAAACCGTAAACTGCTTCAACGTATCATCATCCAAGTTCTCAAGGACATCCTTCGGATCGTGCCGTTTACCTTTGTTGAGTTCCTGCTCAGAGAAGCCCTGCTCCGTTATGACCTTCTCAGCAACATAGATAGGTGCTTCACAACGCAGCGCGAGTGCAATCGCATCACTCGGTCGGCAATCCACCTCAATTTCGTCGCCGTCTACCTGCAAGGTCGCATGTGCATAGAAAGTCTGCTCTTCCACCGAACGCACGCAGACACCGATGACCTTGGCACCAAGGGTTTCAATCATAATCTTAAGCAAATCATGGGTCATTGGACGCGGAAGTTCCATCTTCTCCAAATGCATTTGAATAGCCGCCGCTTCAGATTCACCAATCCAAATCAGGAGTATCCGGTTCAAATCGTCGTCTAACTCTTTCAAAACAACTATCGGCGCGCCAGTACCGCGATCAATTGAGAGGAAGTTAACTTTGACCTTAATCTGCGTCTCTTTCTCTTTGTCCATCTGTCTGTCCTTTCATTAATTAATCCGTATCCGTTGATTCGGATTCTGTAGAATCTGTTTCGGTCTCCACCGCCAACCCGGAAGCATAATCCCGAACAGTCCGTGCAATTCTTTCAGTATCTAAACCGCTGAAGCCGACAATCTCTTTAAACAATGGCACCGCCGCACCCGCGTTTACAATTGAACTGAGAATACGGTTCATCCCATTGCTGCCATTACCGTTGCCGCTGTTTCCGAGATCAAGCACACGGATGCTTTCAATACGTTCCGCCGGTTTCATTAACTCACCGGTAACCTCTGGTAAAGATTCAACAAGTGCCAAAACAGCATCGCTGACGAGAACTTTTGGGTCCGCCTGATTTTTCGCGGCAATAGATGCCTCTTCGCCGTCCGCTTTCGCCTTCGCCTCAACCAGTAACGCCTCCGCAAGAATTCGCTGTGCTTGCGCTTTGACCTCAGCCGCTTCGAGTTCTGCTTTAGCGGCTGCCACAACCGCATAGGCATCCGCATCCGCAGCACGTTCTTTAGAGATCCGCTCCTCATCGGCTTCCTGTTCTGCTCGGATGAGTGCAATTTGGCTCTGCCGCTCGGCTTCCTCAATCGCTTCAGCAGTCAAAACACTCGCTTCAGCCTTCGCTTTTTGGGCAGAGACCTCTAAGAGTTCAATTAACGCAGCCTCACGTTGTCTTTCCTTGATCGAGACCTGAATTGCGTTCTCGGCTTGTGCTTCTTTCTCTTCACGTTCTTTGTCAACGAGAACAATCCTGCTGGTAATACCCGCCTCTTCAACAGCCCGTTCTTGCTCAATCTTCGCCCTTTCAACAGTGAGACTGCGTTGGATTTGCGCTTCCTCAATCGTCTTTTCCTGCTGCACACGAGCGATTTCGACCGCCTGCTTTTGTGCAATCTCGGTTTCTTGGACCTGGCGTTCTTGCTCAATCCGCGCCGTATCAAGCCGCTGCTTCTGTAGAATTTCCGTAGACTTCACCGCTTCCTCCTGCTTGATTCGCGCCTCCTCAACCGCTTGTTGTTGTTCAAACTTATGCGCTTCGACTTCGCGTTCCTGCTCCGCCTTGTTTGTAGCGATCGCTTTGCGCTGCTCTTCTTGGGCGAATTCAAGGCGTTTCGCAACTTCTAAGGCTTGCGTTTCCGTCTCCTCTTCGCGCTGTTTAATTGCCAATTCGGCTTTGAGTCGGTCCTCTTCACGCTGCACTTGGTTTTCGTGTTCAATCCGAGCAGTTTGCGTCTGCCGATCCTCGACCTCTTGTTTAATAGTCTGAATCGCAACGACATCAAAACGGTTGTTCTCATCAAGTGCTTCAAGCGGTGTCTGATCGAGGTTTGTAACGGCAACGCTCTCTAACTTGAAACCGTTCTGCTCAAGATCGTCGCGACACGCTTCCTGAACCTGATCAGAAAACTGCTGGCGTTTCTCGTGTAACTCCTGCAGGTCCATCGTGGCAGCAACACTTCGGAGGACACCCACCAATTTACCCTCAAGCAGATTATTAACTTCCGATGGCGTCAACGTTTTGTCTCCCAGACTCGCCACCGCCTTGAGTACATCCTGCTCGTGCGGTTCAATTTTGACATAGAATTGTGCTTCTAAATCAACACGCAAACTATCCTTCGTGATAAGTGCTGCATGTCCAGTTCGCTCCACTGGTAATTGCAGCGTATTTAAGGAAATAAGTTGGCTGGTGTTAGTAATCGGATTGATCAAGGTTCCACCAAAGACGACCCGCTTTTTGCGGCCACCAGAGATGACCAACGCCGAATCCGCAGGTGCTTTTTTGTAAAAGGAACGGTAGATTAACAGAAAAATCACCATCAAAGCAACTACACTACCGACAATTGTGATAAACAAGTTGGCATTTAACATCCTTTAATTCTCCTTTATGCAAACAAAAACACCAAATCCGCGCTACTCCACTTCACTTTTTCGGACATCAAAGATCCGTTTTGTGCGATCATAGTCTATGAGAATAACAGTATCTCCTTTGACAGGAGTGCCTTCTTCTGATTTCGCACGGCAACTGACGGTTAATTCCGGTCCATCTGGAACTTGCACGCGTGCGGTTCCGAAAGTTGTCGTAATCTGCCCACTGATGACACGTCCACGCAAACCGAGCAACTGAACATCTCTAACAGCCCGCTCACTCTCTGGCAGCAGTTTTGAAAGGGCAATAGAGATATAACGAGTTCCTAAGAAACTACAGAGAAGTGCAACAACATACGATATCCAAACCCACTGCGGATTCTGCGGAATATTCAATGCTGCGTTCGCAATCAGTCCAGTAATTCCCCACATCGCTAATAGCGACATAAGAACGACCATCAAGGGGACTCTACCGACGTTCAGAAACCCAAACACATCACCAAAAGACGGGCTCAGTTCTCCGGTATCTGCTTCTACGTCTGCGTCCATGTCTACGTCGGCATCTATATCTACATCTGCGTCCACATCTACATCTGCGTCTATATCGGCGTCTGCGTCCACGTCGGCATCACCGAAGTCCATTGCTCCAATGAGAAGCCGAAAAAGCGCGAATAGGAACACAATCGTCAGTGGTGCGGTAAACCAGACATTATATGAAACTATAAGATAATTCAAGAATTCTCCCATAGTACCCCTCTTTACCTTGTGCGTGCCTCCAACTTACTTAACGGTGAGTTCCCCAGATCTGCTACTTCTCACACTGTTTAACGATGCATGCGTATGCAGACCGTGCTGAGCGGAAACTGATATTATCAATCCAATGCACATTACGCACAACGCTAATTTCAAGCTTCGCTTGGCCGAGCAGTCGATGCTTAAAACACCTGACTAACCTGACATCACGCATTTCCGTGAACAGGACATTACATCGGACGTTCGCATAAGAAACAGCGAGGCTGCCCATATATCGTTCATCTAACACCAGCACGCGATGCGTTGTGATAAAAACGAAATCCGGACGCAGTAGACTTGAACGACCCAGAACGCACAAGCAGATACGTTCATCCTCGCATAGATGCGTTTTCACTATCTTTTGGATACGAGGTGGCATGTTCGCGAATTCAGCCATATTACTTTGCAACCAATAATTGCTGCGAAAAAATATCGCCGTCGGAAACAGAATAGATGCATGAAAATGGAGGTGGCGGGAATCGAACCCGCGTCCGAAGGCATTTCAATAGAGGCTACTACATGCTTATCACAGGTTTTAAGGTTCGCCTATCAGACTCCCCTCTGCAGGATTCACAATAGACTATCTCAAAAGATGGTTCGCGGCTCGCCCTTTGAGAACAAGCGAGCGACTAGCCCGTATTGCGACGCTTTAACTTTCCTGACGGGCAACAGGTCAGCCAAGCGTAGCCGCGCTATTAAGCGGCTAATGCTAATTCTTCATCAGCATTTATAAATGTTCCGCCTATTTTACGAGGCCTGCGGAGACCTCGGCATGCAACCTATATCTCATTCACCTTCGTCGAAACCTTGACACCCCCAGATAGGAAATAGATGGTTAGAATAGAAACTGTACCAAGTAGGATTCTACAATCAATGCGGACCTCTATGAACGCTAATTATACGCCCGTATCTCATTTGCTGTCGCCTCACGTTCAATCTTATCCCGTTTATCATAAAGCTGCTTACCCAGCGCAACAGCCAACTCTAACTTGACCTTACCGTTGCTAAAGTAGGCGCGCGTCGGAACGATAGTCATCCCTTTTGAACGAATCGAACGTTCAAGCTTCGTGATCTCCCGCCGATGCAACAGTAACTTCCGTTTACGCTTCGGTTCGTGATTCGCAATATTTCCGTGCTCATACGGACCGATGTGGGCATCCATCAGAAAAACCTCGCCGTCCGTCACTTGTGCGTAACTATCCGTGAGGTTAAGCCGCCCGGCGCGAATTGCTTTCACTTCAGTCCCTTGCAAGACAATACCGGCTTCATACCGATCGCGTAAGTGATAGTCGTACCGCGCCTTTCGATTTATTGTAATCACTGGAGATGTAGAATCTTTAGCACTTTTCATTATGACATTAAAGTATAACACAAAACGAACTTAGAGACAAGAAAAAACATCAGAAAATCTGAAGTACCTCCTCAAGATTGGATTTCAATTGAAAAAAGCCTGTAGATATGATAAACTATACTTTAAAGTCTGTGTTGTTGGGTAGACTGAGCCCTGTTCTTCGATCTCCCTTCAAAGCAAAAAAGGAGTACTTGATGCAAGAATTTTATGACACCCGTGCACCGAATCCACCTACACGCGCAATCTTAGTAGGTGTAAAACTCCGAGATAACCTGATGCACGAAACTGAAGAATCGATACAAGAACTCCGTCAGCTCGCAGAAACTGCCGGTATTGAAGTCGTCTGTGAAACCATTCAACCTCGCAACATACCGAACCCAACGTATTTTATCGGCGAAGGCAAGGTGGACGAGATCAAACCGCTGATTGAAGAACTCAACGCCGATGCAATCATCTTTGACGAAGAACTGTCCCCAGGACAAAATCGGAACCTTGAAAAGGCATTTGATGTCACCACAATTGACAGGACGGGCCTTATCCTCCAAGTTTTCGCGCAACGCGCACTTACGAAAGAGGCACGACTCCAAGTCGCATTGGCGCAGCTCGAATATGCGTTGCCGCGTTTGACACGGATGTGGACACACCTCTCACGACTCGCAACAGGTGGAGGGGGCAGTCGGATGCTCCGGGGTCCAGGCGAAACGCAGCTCGAAATGGACAGACGTTGGGTCCGTCGGAACATCGGAAACGTCAGAAAAGCGCTCCAAGCCGTCGAAAAGCAACGTCACGTTCAGCGTAAAAATCGATCTGAAAAAATCAAAGTGTCGCTCGTTGGATACACAAACGCTGGGAAATCAACGCTTTTCAATGCACTGACAGGCGAAACCGTCTTGGCTGAAGATAAGTTGTTCGCAACCTTAGATTCTACCACACGGAAAGTAGATTTGCCACAAAAGCAGCAGATTCTGTTAAGCGATACCGTCGGATTTATCAAGAAACTGCCACACCAATTAGTCGCAGCATTCAAAGCCACGCTCGAAGAAGTCTCAGAAGCCGACTTTCTGATCCATGTCGTTGATGTGAGCCATCCGGAAGCAGAAGCACAGATCGCCGCTGTGAACGTAGTGCTTGAAGAACTGGATGCGACTCAGATCCCGATGTTCATGGTTTTCAATAAAATTGACAACCTCCAAAACGAAGAAGGGTTACAAATTCTAAAGAGTCAGCATCCAGACGCATTTCCGATCTCGGCACAACGCGGGGACGGCATCAAGGAATTCACAGAGGCACTCGCACACCGCTTCGGTGAACGTGGCACGAAGTTCTCTTTCAGTATTCCATACACGGAAGGAAAAGTGCTTGATTTACTCTACAAGCACGGGACCGTACTCAATACCGAATATACGGAGGAAGCCGTTCAGGTCCAAGTACGCCTCCCCAGCCGATACCTCAAATCTGTTTCTGAATTCTTGGTTGCTTCTTAAGAGGGATAGGATCAATGCCATGGCTCAACCAGACTGACATCGGACACGACTTGCAAATCTGTCCAGATTGTGACACGGAATACGAGGTGCTGGATCAGTTTTCGGGAAATCCATTGAAAACGCCTCCGCATAATCTAATTGATGCCGTGTTCAACGATGCCTACTATGTTGAGATTCGCTGTCCACAGTGCCTCGAAACTCGGTACCTCTGTATACAATCCCTAACAGCCACGCAATTTCATATCGAAAAGGAGAAAAAATGAAGATAGGCGTTACCCAAATTATCCTTGGTGGTATGTCCCTAAACGATACACTTTCGCTCTGCCAGGATGCCGGTTACGATGCCGTCGAACTCACATTTGGTGAAGGAAAAGACACCGACATTAATATGAGTGATACAGAATTACAGGGCATCGCCACAAAGTGTGCCGACGCAGGTATTGAAATCAGCAGTATCACCGCAGGCTACGCTGACCGAGGCAACTTGTTAAGTCTGGACGCAACGGCGCGTGAAAAAGGGGCAGTCTCTCTCGCCCGCGGCTTAGAAGTCGCTGGTGCCCTGGGTGTCGGCGGAATTTTATTGCATCCCGGCCAACTCACTGTTGAAGGCACATACCAACAGGTTTGGGATAACCTCGTCGGTATTCTGAAAGACCTCGCACCTGCCGCGGAAACACACCAAGTCGCCATCGGGCTTGAAAACGTCTGGAACAAATTCCTGCTCAGTCCAAAAGAGATGCGAGATATTGTTGATGAGATAGACAGCGAATGGGTCGGCACCTATCTTGATACAGCGAATATGATGGCTTACGGTTACCCAGAGCACTGGATCCGTGAACTCGGACACCGTATCAAACGGGTACACTTCAAGGATTTCTCTCGCAGTGACCATCAATTTGTCAACCTATTAGACGGAGATACAGACTGGCATGCAGTTATGGAAGGGTTCCGCGCGATCGGTTACGACGGCTACGTTATTCATGAAGTCGGTGGCGACAGGGATACACAAATCGATCTCGCAAAACGGATGCGCAAAATCGTCGCAATGTAACCCAAAACAGAAAAGGCGATGGGTCTACTGAAACCATCGCCACATGCCGGAGGTCGGACTCGAACCGACATGGACCTAGGGCCCGCTGGATTTTGAATCCAGTGCGTCTACCAATTTCACCACTCCGGCTCTTTTGCTAATCTCATTATTATATAATATTTTCGGTGAGAAGTCAAATTTTTCCAACGAGACCTGACTCGCAAACTACACGAAAAACCATGATAAACGAGCAACGCAACTTCCAATCTGAAAACACACTGCAACGCTTCTTTATCAACGCGAAAGCACTGTTTAGCCAAATCCTCCAAAAGGAGACATGGCAGACCTTATCGCAGTGGGTACTTTGGCGAGTTATCCCAAAACGCCGCCGGATTCTGAAGCTAACAAGTCAACTCCAACCCCTCGATCCAAATGCGCCTGCTGAAGTCCGTGCCGTCCGAGATGAAGTCTTCGCAAAATGTTGTTTAGAACTACAGACCCTCGAACAACAACAAACCCTCTTAGATATTCTCAAATTCGCTTCACAACCGCTTGGATACGAGCAGATCCTTTTCACAGCCATCTATCCGGTTCTCATTAAACGCGACATGGCAGTCATCCCGATACAAACCGATGTCAGACACCGGCTTGACGTAGAAATCGGTTATCTCGGACATAACGAAGACTATTTCTTTTGGGTGCTTGAAATTGATGGAACTGGACGCTTATCTCTTGACACACCGCTCGACCCAAGAATAGAAACCCGAGATGACAAACGGTACGTAGCCTACTCGTTGGGCAGTAACGGACTTGTGGACACAGACTATGCGGCGTATGCAGAGCAGTGGCTGCTCGACTCTCACCGTTTAACGGCGGCACTCCCTCTACTTGCCGCCGCCTATGCAGAACAGTGGATACTGAACGCACGCACTTATCTGACCCACATCCTCACAGACCTGAAAAAGCGGAATTATCAGGTCACAGCAATGGCAATACCTGATTTTGAACGGGAGCGGTTGTCACTTTTACGCCGTCTTTCCCTCGACCGGCTAAAAAAACGTCAATCTCTGTCCGAACGCCGAAATCGTTGAGATAGATACCGGGTTCAATCGAAAAGCAAACCCCGGGAATCAGGGTACGCCTATCGCGTGTTTCCAAGTTATCTAAATTAACACCATTCCCGTGGATAACAGTGCCGATGTTATGTCCAGTCCGGTGAATAAAGAACTCGCCATACCCTTTTTCAGTGATATAGCCACGGACACAATCGTCCACCTCATAACCGTGAATCCGTTCATCGCGTTCCCATCTCTCACGGATAAACCGCACGGCTTTGTCCCGCGCTTCCTTGACAATCTCAAAAATCTCAACGTATTGTGAAGGAACAGTTTTTCCGGCATAAGCCACCCATGTCGTATCTGCGAAGATCGCATCCGATTCTTTCTGTTTTGCCCACAAATCGATTAAGATGAAGTCTCCACTTTTAATCGCTTGGGTATCCGTTGCAGTAGGTGCGTAATGCGGGTCGCTGCTTTTGGCGTTGACAGCAACGATAGGCGGATGATCTGTAACCAAGTCCATCGCATCAAACTGTCCGAGAATCTCCTGCTGAACGTCATATTCCGTAATTGTTTTCCTATCTTTCAACTGCGAACCGATCCATGCGAAGGCATAATCTTTCGCTTGTAGTACGAGACGTGCGGATTCTTGATGTCCCGCCGCCTGTGCGTCGTTTAACCGTGCCTCCATCCGTTGTGCCAAGTCCGCAGAAGTATGGACCTCAACGTCGAAAGAACGAATCCACTCCAGTGTCCCCGCATCTACCCGTGAGATGTATGGAATCTCAGCATTCGGTGAATACTCCATCGCAACAGTTTTGATACCAGAATCCCCATCTTGCCCCCCTGATAAGGGATCCCCATTCTGCCCCCCTGATAAGGGGGGTTGGGGGGTTGCAAGCAGCGCACGCATCGCCTCATTCAGCTCCTGCCAACCCGCATAAAGCGCGACGTTTCCTTGCACATCCACGAAGTTTGATGTCTCAATTTTATGGACCAGCCATTGTGGTTCACCGTGTGCGGGAACGAGGCAGAACCACCGGCGTGTTATATTTTTCCCTGATAAGCCAGCGACGTTCTGTGCAATTGGGTTAATGCCACGAAAATCGTAGAGGAGCCACGCATCTAACCCTAATGCCGTCAGTTCACGTTGTATTTCTGCTATTTTCACGTTAATTATCTTTTTTAAATCGATCTTTCCATTCAAGGGTTGACATTCTTCAGGAGTAATATCATACTTCCCGATATATGGCAATTGGGTCAACAATAATTTCGTTCGCTAATTTTCCTGAAAACGAAGATTCTATTACGAAAAGTGCCTCGACCAGGTTCATAATCGCTTCTTTCATATGTCGGTGTTCCTGAGAAACATTGGTGTTATCCTCACTATTGACAGTCTCTTTTGAACTTTGTGCGACAGTCCCAACAAGCACAAATTCTTTTTCAGAAAATCTGGAGTATTTTCTTACCAGCGAATCTTCATTCTCTCGAAGATCATCTCTCTTACAGTCCGCGGAAAAAGTGTATGGACCTATAGGCATCTGGACTATAAACTGCTCTTGAAACCCATAATTTAGAACAAATTTTAAGTCTTCCAAAAAATCCTTATTTAGGTTCAGACCTCGCTCTTTCGCCATTTTTTCAATATTCGTTAGCCCTTTCTGTCTCTGCCTGAATCGTGCTTTTTGATTTCTGTCCTTGATCGTTTCTTCTGCTTTTTCCAACTGCTGGTAGATTTCTTCGATTTTTGCAAAGTTAGTGATGTGTGTAAATGCTTTACCCAATTGATTGAAATTCTCTATAGTGGATTTAATCATATTCATATCATTGAACACAACCTTAGCTTTTACCTCAACAAAGCCAGCATCATCAATTTGCCCGATATTTTCATCAATGTTTTCTTTTGAAAGACTAAGAACTTTCCCCGATTTCCTTAGATGTTCTTCAAAGAGCGTATAAGAATAATCATGAAGATACTTTTTTTCTTGAGTACCTGATTCGGATTTCAAGATATCTGCCATGATCCGTCCGCTACCAACGGGACCTTTCTGTTCTTCCTCTTTCTCCGTCGTGGCCCCCTGAAAATTCGTTAAAGACTCAGTAATTCCCGCAAAAATCTGAGACGAAATAGAGTACATTTTATATTCATCCAGATAGATGAAACTTTTAATCTTCTGCACGGCCTTTCCTCTTCATATATTCATTGTAGTACTTTTTTCTTGTACTGATGATAGACCAAGTCGCGACACCTACACCTACTATTGCAGCGACTGAACCTATGATGATAATTACTGTAGTCATTGGTTATTCCTCAATTGGAACCTACTAAAGTTTGGATAACTTGAACCTCCGTCATAGAACCCTATAAAGCGTCTGCAGAGTTTTGACGAAAATAAGGTCTCCGGAATGTATCAAGAAATCAGCATAAGCGCGATCACCTGCTGCCAAAATGACATCCTTAAGAACTATTATATCTTCATTATAGGAAAAAAATCAAATTCATTTTTAACTTCTTTCAATCTGGACAAGTCACTTCAGCCTGCAATTGGTTGACACTTTTCCTTTCAAAAGTTAGGCAATGTCAACGTCCTTTAAACATTTATGGGATACTTTCTACTTTTGAGATATTATCATAGATGGAGAAACTGAGGTAAAATGACACACCATTTAAGATCATAGAAATGGTTCTGATAGCACCTACATTAATTGTTCCAGGATTAGCTTGACTGAATAAGTGAGAGGCGAATAAAACGCTATAGACTGTTATGAGAAAGATTGAAGTGCCATTTTGAACTGTCTTCCACGACTTTTCAAGATTATTGAAATGCTCTATCTGATTTATATTGGATATATGTAGGACTAATCCAAACGCCACAAAGTCGGACGCGTTAAAGAAATCTATAGTTTTATTTTGCAATATGGACCATATTAATATTCGTAAGAGAATAGGTATTAATCCTACGAGCACCGTGTATATGAGCCATTTGATTTTTATATTCACCATACTCAATTTCCTGACCTCCTCAGAACCTCCATACATGTTCGCTTCTACGGAAAACTGCCCTGCCCACATATCCCTAAAATTAACCGTTAACAAGATCATAGCACGTTCAACACAGAAAATCAAGATGAATATAAACATGCCGCCCTTACAGGGCTTGATTACGACGCGGCGTGCTTTTCTACACAGATACCGTCCCTAAGGGACTAAAGAAGGAAAACGAAATGTCCTGACAGAACGCCCAATCACGAAAATCCATAAATCCCGGTTCAGACAATTTCCAACGCAGGCAACCCCTCAACAACCGCCACCGTCTCCAAACTCACCGTAACCACCTTCCCAATCAACCGAACAATATACTGCGGATTGTCCGTACGATTCGGGTCGTTAACAATACCGCTCCGTTTGTCAGTTTTGACACGATACTGATCCACAATCCACGCCAACGCAGAACGCGTACCAAGCCGGTAGTCAAAAACTTGTGGCGGAATGCCATCAATCGTGAGAAATTTGTTGTAGACAATTTGCGTTTTGTCTCTGGAAAGTTTCATCTTCTCCACGCGCCAATCGAGCGGAATGCCAGGGTTCTGAATGAATTTGAGATTGGTGTATTCAGGTTGGGACTCGTAGTTAACGTGGAGGTCTGCGAGCCGTTCACCTGCCTTTGCGAATCCCCAGAAATCTTGAATATAGGGGATATGCGGCAGATCGCGTTTGAGGTTCGCCTCGTATTTCTCACGATAATCCGGATGATGTAAGAGACCATAGGTATAGTGGAAGATGTCCCATTTGGTGATGGTGTCATCTTTATAGTGTGTTCGGAAGTGCGCCAATGCCCAATCTGTGATGTTTTCGCGGCGGTTTGTGCCGTCCTCGTCGTAAGTGTAGAAGGGGAAACATTGAGAACCCCCTTGAGGTAATAAATCAGGAATTTGGTCAATCATTAGCCCAAACATCGGCCACTCTTTGCCGGTTTTAAGCCATATTATTCGATTTTCGCTTTCTGCCTTTAATGTAGGAAAAATGGAGGGGAAATGAGAGACATCATTATTCATAATGGAATCAAAAAACAGATAAGATTTTGTGAAAGGGCGATAAAAGGCATTTCTCACTTTGTCGTCAGCATATTCAGCAATTTTGTTGCGCTCCAATTCACGTTTTAAGTTGCGACTCCACTTGATTTTCTCATCATCAGACACCACAAAATCATCAAGGTTAACATTTCGATCTGTTCTTTGTTCCCATCGAGCAACTTCAGCGTTATAAGTTTGAATCATTTTACTTATATTCCCAGTGAGCACGGTTGGGTCAAAATTGTAAACCCATGCATCGCGATTGGTCTTTACGCCGTTGCTATAGATTTTGAAAATGACTTCAGCGGGAGTATCTTTTTCCGACTTTGCTTGTTTGCTTCCGATCGGAATAAACGTATCAAATTCAGGATGGAGCCCTTCAGTAAGCCACGTATGTCGTCCATCGGGTTGAATATTTTGCCACGGGATAGTTCCCACGTGTTGGCGTTCATTCAGAAAGTCAAATTTCTGTGTTTTGTTCCACAACTCATCGGTACAATAGTAAAAGATCCTGGGTTCTGATGTATTTCTCTTCCCTTTCACAAACAGATTGACACTCACACCGACGCGAATTCCGAACACGTTTGCATCGGAAACCTTCAATCCCTTCCGTGCATTCCCATCCAAGTCCAGAATATAGATCGCATCGCAATCGGCTGCGAGGTGTTTTCGCATACCATCAAACGCCACACCGTCAAGAAATCCGTTATTCGTTACGAAAGCGACAACGCCTTCGTCACCAATTCTGTCCAATGCCCACCGAATCGCCTTCACATAAGGATCCGAGAGCGCGTTTTTGTTCGTTGCCTTTGAATCTTGCGAATACGTCTCTCGCACCCGCGCATCCATCGTCTCATACTTCCGATTTTTGTTGTTGTCGTTTTCATTGACCTGTCCAGCATTGTAGGGCGGATTGCCGATAACCACGAACATCGGAGTCTCTTTCTGTTTCTCGACGCGCTCGGTATTGGCTGGTGTGAATAGCTGCATCTGCCCTTCTTCTGCCATCTCAAACGTGTCTACCAGACAGATGCCTTGATAGGGCGCATAGCGATGCGTTGCAGTGTAAAATTGCTGCTCAATATTCAAATTGGCGATGTAATAGGGCAGAAGCATCACCTCGTTACACTGGAGTTCCGGTGGATCCGCCGTATATTTCCGTTCTAACGAAATCGGATCCAACTCCTGCATAAGACGGACAATGAAGTTGCCAGTGCCAACAAATGGATCAATGATATGGACACCAGCATCCGAGAGGGAACGGTTAAATTCGGTTTGTAAAATATGCTCGACGCTTTTCACCATGAAATCCACAATCGGCTGCGGCGTGTAGACAATACCGTGCGTGTCTGCAACCTTAACAGAAAAACCTTGAAAAAACTGCTCATAAACAGTGTTGAGAAATCCCTGTTTCTGGGAGAAATCGGTAATCGTACTGGCAGTTGTCTCAATCGCAGCGTAGAACGGCTCCAATGGACGGAGAAATTCTGAACGGTTCAACGTCCGTTCCGTTAGCACATCAATGACATTCTCAATTTCACGAGCGATAATGTTTCGGCGGGTAAAGTCGGGATTATCAAAAACAGTGCGGAAGATGCGCTCTGTCAACAAATGCTGGATAAGCATCTCCTCAACAGCAGCAATGGAAAGGTTCGGATTAATGGAGGCTTGGCACTGCTGATGAAAACGGGTGAACGCCTCATGAAAATGTGGACTGTTTTGGCGTTCCGTTTCAATTAACACCGCCAATTTTTCGCCGAGTTCCGGCACCGTCTCTCTGAATTCAGAAACTGCCGTATGCCATGCGGAGATGTTCTCCTCTTGATAGGCGAAGAAGGTCTGGAGAACGTGGACGAGGTTTCTCGGCTCAGTAATGTCAAGGTCAAGTTGGAGCTGCCCGTGTTGATAGAGGAGGGCGTGGGTTGGGGATTGGATGACGATATTTTTCGAGGGGTAACCCGCGGCGAATTTTTTATCCGCTTCAACGTATAGGTTGTCCTGTGTATCTTTCGCTTCCCAATAACCGTGCGGTAAACCGTAGGTATCGACGACTTCACCATCAGGTTGGATACGTCTGTAACCCCCCTTGCCCCCCTTATCAAGGGGGAGTGTGTGTGTTTTTTCACAGAGGAGGGTGAGGTCGGATTTGTGACAGTAGTGCTGGAGGAGGTTTTGGAATGCGGCGCGGACGGTCCCTTCATTTTCCGCACCGTGTTGTGCATATTTTTCCAGTTCAGCGTAATATGTTTTGATGGGTTTGTGCGTCGGTTTGATGTTGGTATCTGGCATCTATTTCTCCGGACGTTGTGGGTATACGAAACAATGCCAAATTATACACAAATTAGGGCACAATCGCAAGCGGAATTTCGTTATCCGCGAGGCTATTCATACCTGGAAAATTTGACAAGTACGCTCACCCATACGACGGAGAGGACTATTAGAAAATTCATGGAATGCTCCTTTCTCGGTTTCTCAAGATTTTCGATGTCTCTATAAAATATAATAACGTGCTTTAGTAATACGCAATTTCCGTGAAAAGGTGACAAAAATTTGTGATGAATTAACAGAAACCATTGACACCCAAACGCTCTTACCCTATAATATCCCTAAAATCGATAACGAATGAATCAAAAAAATAGATGCTTTCACAAGAATACATAGAAAAATGTCAACACCCCAAAATTCAGGCACTTCGACCTGACTCAGAAAACTCGAAAGGCTTGTGGATACCGACCGCCGAACAACTACAGCAACTCTTAACACAGAAACTCCCCTATCCAGACAGATCGGTTTTACACCGTATCGCAGAAGGATGGGAATACCAAACTTACTTTCGTGAATGGGCAGCCGATTACGGCACTTATATTGATACACACCGTCAGTTTACCGGAACCGATGCCGAAAGTGTGCTTTTACAAGCACTGATGGCATTTCTCGGTATCGGGGAACGATGGATGGTATAGGCAAATAGGCACACACCGTTGTGCCGTAACGCAAAAGGAATACGATGACATTTGCAACGCTACTCGCAACAATTGAAGATTACAAACTAACAATTGAAGATTACAAACTGATGGGGATCTCAAACCTTGAAACTTTATCAACACTCCTCAACGATACATTCGGCGATTGGCTCGCATCGCAAGGAATAAGCCAGCTCAGGATGCTCGGAGATAAAACGGTATGCCTAAATGTGAGAGGCAAGCTAAAACACACCGCATCAGTAATTGGAATAAAAACACACTCCCGATTTCTTGTGATTTCGCTGGATCAAGTGGATGACAATCCAGAGGCAATCGCGGAAGCACTCAAATGTTATAGCTTAGATGGAGATGGGGCTTATGTCTGGGTCATTCCAGATGGCTACATGGCGGCTCTAACGCCAGCAGAACAAGAATGGGAAGCGCACGGTGGTGGGTATTTTTCGCATGAATCTATATGTATCTCTAACACCGCCGATAGAGATACACTTTGTCTTTTAGAAGTGCTTTATGAGGATACGACGCTGGAGAACGTCTCCTGCGAATTCGAGGTGCCTGCACATCGTTCTGTCCATTATCGACTCGACCAACTCAAAGACGCAAACGGAGAACCGTTGATTGCCAAAGACGCACCCGTCAGCTACAAAATCACGAGCCGCGACACACGGATTGTCGTCCAAGGTTCGCGCATCCTAACGAGCGGTGAAAACAGCACCTTTGCGAGTTTTGGGACAGTTATGGCGTGGTGTCCGCAATAGGGTCCGTCTCCACCGTTACACCTTCTGCTTAGGATTCCAGAACGCGCAAATTATCGCCGTAATCGGTATCGCCAAGACCAGACCCAACGTTCCAGCGAGCAATCGAACGATCTCCGCAGAGACAACCCCGATACTCAATAACTGCACCGGCGGCGATTTGAAAAAGTCCAGATTCGGCGCCGCAATCGTGACAACCAAGAGCAACTCCACGCCGAGATACGCGAAAACCAGCGTATTCACCATCGTGCCGAGGATGTCCGTACCCACGTTAAGACCAGAAGCAATAAGTCGCCATGTCGGCATGTTTGGATTCGCTCTACGAATCTCCTCCATACTCGATGCCACCTCAATCGCACCGTCAACAGCGACACCTAAGACCCCCATCAGCATACCCGCCAAGAGGATTTGCACGAAATCGAACGGGGGTGTACGCGTCGCTTCAACAATATCGGCGGAAATCGCATTCTCCAACCCCGAAAAATGGAGGTGCTGCTGCGCAAACAGCACAATTAAGCCAGCAACCAAAATCCCACCCATCGTTCCAAACACCGCTGCAAATGTTTTTCGACTCGGACCGATAACGAATACGAGAGATACAAATGCCACAACACCCGATGTCAGCGTCACAACGAACACAGCGTTGGCACCCTCCGAGATTAAGGGTAACATGAAAAAGTAGATGACCGCTGCAGAAATTAGCATCGCGCACGCCGTCCGGATACCCTCAAGCCTACCCACAAGGATAATCATCAGGAGCATCCCACCTACCATCCAAATCAGAAACCGGTCCCTGCTGTAATCTTGAACGATGTTCACAAGGCCAATTTGTTCAGGGTCTCCAGCAACACGGCAGAGAATAACATCCCCGGGTTCCGCAGGGATACTCAACAACGGCATATTGTGATTCACAATGTTCCGTAACACCAAGCGTCTGCCTTTATACATCCCGCTCAGCATCTCTACCTCAAGAATATGATGTTCACTCTTTGACTCATAGACGCTGAGGACATTCTCCCCACCATCCGCCATTGCCCGGACGCTATAGGTCTGCTCGTACTTCTCGTCCGAGAGCAACCAACGGCTGTCTTTCCAAGGCTTGACCGAGACACTTACCGCATCTGAAAATGGGAGGTCCTGACGTTTGAATTCCTCACGTAAAACCTGTGGCACGATATGATTGTCCAATTCACTTGCAGCACTGCCATCAATATCAAACAGGAAATTTCCGTTCGATTCAAGCAGTCGGATAACCCTACCCTTCGCGTACTCCGACTTATTGATCGGGTTTCCTTCGGCATCGCGCTGCTCAGAAACCGTTGCCGAGAGTTCGTGTGTACGATTGTAAGCAAAGATTGTACCAATCAGGACGAGAGCCATAGCGATAGGCACAGCGATTCGGGCTTTGCTGCGAGGCGGATCCGCACGAAAGAGATCCTCTAACTCTTCTTCCGAAGGCAGGTCCTCGTGAATCTCAGATTCATCAACCTTCGCGTATTGCGTCAGAAAACCGGCAACGCTTGCAGCGATCGGAACCGTGAGCACCAATCCGATCGTCCCTACCACCGCTTGGATAATCGCAACTGCTGTCGCTTCATCGTTGACGAGGCGTAGGAACGGATAGAGGACACCCACTTCGGGAAAATCAATACGCGGTAGGAGCATCGTCATCATGTGCGCACCGAGGTAAGCAAAGATGAGCGTATCCGCCATCGTCCCCATAATATCGCGACCGACATTCAATCCGGCGCGGATGGCTTGGCGGACAGTGATGTTTGGGTTCACCTGCTTGACCTCATGCACACTTGAGGAGATCGACATACTCACGTCCATCATCGCACCAACAGCACCCAAGATGATGCCAGCAGATAAAATACCCGTGAAATTCCAACCGTGTGAGGTAGAGGTCCGCCATAACGCAAGACCGAGCTCTAAAAAACCGAACTCTTGCGCCAATCCCGTTAGTGCCATCGCATGTTGGCTCAAGACAGATAACACGCCAACAGCAGCTAACCCGCCGAGGGTCCCAATTACACCAGAAATCAATTTGTAACTAAATCCTGTGATGAGAAGGAAAGTTGTAAACGTCAGAAAAGCAGCGATTACAAGTGCAACCGCAATGGGATTATATCCGCTGATAGTTAGGGGGACAAGTACATAAAGCACAGTCAGCGCAGTGACAAAGAGGGTCAAAATGGCGCGAACCCCCTTCATGCCAGCGACGAGTATCATCAGCACACCTAACACACCTGCCAGATAAAGCAGGAACGGCGTACGGAA